>JAJTEF010000006.1 GCA_021300355.1 Sphingomonadaceae bacterium
GGTGCAGGGGCGGTTCCCGTCATCAATGAAAATGACAGCGTCGCCACCGAAGAAATCCGCTTTGGCGACAATGATCGGCTCGCCGCACGCGTGGCGCAGGCGGCTGGCGCCAGTGGGGTGATTTTGCTGTCGGATGTCGATGGCCTGTTCGACCGCGCGCCGCATTTGCCGGGTGCGACGTTGTTGCCGACAATCGCAAAAATTGACGGCCGCGTGCGCGTGATGGTGGCGGAGGGTTCATCCTCTGGCATGGGGTCGGGCGGTATGGCGTCCAAGCTGGATGCCGCCGACATTGCGGCACGCGCTGGCATTGGACTGGTCATCGCCTCCGGACTTCGCGATCACCCGCTCGCCGCGCTTGAAACAGGCGGGCCTTCGACCTTTTTTGCACCGCGCGACGGGGGTTCTGCGCGCAAGAGCTGGTTGGGCGGGCGCCTGACCGTCAAGGGCCGCATCCGCGTCGATGCTGGCGCCATCAAAGCGCTCAGCTCGGGCAGCAGCTTGTTGCCTGCAGGTGCCCTGTCGGTGGAGGGTGAGTTTAAACGCGGCGACGTCATCGACATCAGTGATGATGACGGCGTTGCGGTCGCGCGCGGCCTGTCCGAATATGATGCCGTCGATGCCGCCCGCATTTGCGGCCATCGTTCGAGCGAATTGGCGGATATCTTGGGCACCGTGCCCCGCTCGGTCCTTGTGCACCGCGACCAGTTGGTCCTTTTGTGAAAACAGTCGCGCTAACCGGAGCGACGGGTTTTGTCGGACGGATCACGCTGGATCGGTTGATTGCCGCTGGTTGGCATGTGCGCGCACTGACGCGGCGGGACCAGCATAAAAAAGCGGGCGTTAGTTGGGTTCATGGCAGCTTAAATGATACCGCAAGCCTCAACGAATTGTGCAAAGGCGCCGATGCTGTCTTGCATGTCGCAGGCGTGGTCAACGCGCCTGACGCGGCGGGTTTTGAAAGCGGGAATGTGATCGGCACAGCCCATATCCTCGCCGCTGCCCAATCGGCTGGCATCACACGTTTTGTCTGCGTCTCCTCGCTTGCTGCGCGCCATCCGGAGCTTTCGATGTACGGCGCGAGCAAGGCCACGGCAGAAGCGCTCGTGCGCACATCATCGCTCGACTGGACCGTCATCCGTCCGCCCGGTGTGTACGGCCCCGGCGACACCGAAATGTTCGATATGTTCCGCATCGCCGCCAAGGGATGGGCCTTGCTGCCGCCGCGCGGAAGGGTCTCCGTCATTCATGTCGACGATCTTGCCCGCTTGCTGGTGACTTTGCTGTCGGCGGATGATGTGTCGAAATGCGTGTTTGAGGCAGATGACGGAACGGCAGGCGGGTGGAGCCACGCCGGTTTTGCCAAGGCCATCGGCGCTGCGGTCGGGCGCGATGTCATAACGGTGCACGCGCCTGCGTTTCTGCTGAAATTTGCAGGATGGGCCGACCGTGGGTTTCGCGGTGCAAAGGCGAAACTGACGCCCGACCGCGCCAATTATCTCGCGCACCCCGACTGGACAATCAATCGCGATGCTGCGCCCGCGCCCCAGCTTTGGACGCCGGAAATCGCAACGCCTAAGGGATTGAAAGACACCGCAAGCTGGTATCGCGCACAAGGGTGGATGTAGGTGCATGGCTTTGCCCTCATACTGCCTTATTCCCTTGCCATAGCGCGCCGATATGGCGCATTGCCCGTCACATAATTTGAGGATTTACGTATGACCGACCGCAGTGAAATGTTTGATCGCCTGAAGGGCCTGATTGAGCCTTTTAACAAAAAAGGTGTTGAGGTTGGCGAGACCACCACTTTTGCAGGTGATTTGGAATGGGACAGCCTGACCGTCATGGATTTTGTCGCTGAAGTCGAAGACAGCTTTGACATCATCATCAGCATGAATTTACAGGCAGAAATCGAAAATGTCGGCCAATTGGTTGACGCTGTGACCAAGCTGACCGCAGCCTGATTCAAACGGACGCCTGATTTTAACGGAAGACGTGCATGACTGACTTATTCTCCAAATTTGATGCCCTGATTGCGCAACGTGAAGGCTTGTTGGCCACGGGCGTAAAAGACCCGTTCAGCCTTGTGATGGAAGAGGTGAAATCGCCCACCGTTGCTGTGGTGAACGGCAAGGAAACCATCTTGCTTGGCACCTATAATTATATGGGCATGACCTTTGACGATGATGTCATCGCCGCGGGCAAGCAGGCTTTGGACGAATTTGGCGCAGGCACGACCGGCAGCCGCGTTTTGAACGGCACATTTCAGGGCCACAAGGAATGCGAAGACGCGTTGAAGGAATTTTACGGAATGGACCATGCGATGGTCTTTTCCACGGGCTATCAGGCGAACCTTGGCATCATCAGCACGATTGCGGGCAAGGGCGATTATATCATTCTGGATATCGACAGCCATGCGTCGATCTATGACGGTTGCAAAATGGGCGATGCCGAAATTGTCGCCTTCCGCCATAATGACGTCGAGGCCCTCGAAAAGCGGCTGAAGCGCCTACCCGCCGATGCGGGTAAGCTTGTCGTGCTTGAAGGTGTCTATTCGATGCTGGGCGATGTTGCGCCGCTGAAGGAAATGATCCGCGTTTCGAAAGAAGCAGGCGCGATGATCCTTGTCGACGAAGCACATTCGATGGGCTTTATCGGCGAAAATGGCCGCGGCGTGGCCGAAGAGCAGGGCGTGCTCGACGATGTTGACTTCGTCATCGGCACATTCTCCAAATCGGTCGGAACCGTCGGCGGTTTCTGCGTGTCCAACCATCCGAAGTTTGAAATCATGCGGCTTGTCTGCCGTCCCTATGTGTTCACGGCGTCATTGCCACCAGCGGTCGTCGCATGTTCGGCGGCGAGCATTCGCAAGTTGATGCACAATGGCAACAAGCGCGCGCATTTGTGGGAAAACTCCAGAAATCTGCACCAGGGCCTGCGCGATCTTGGTTTCAAACTCGGCACGCCTGATGCGCAAAGCGCCATCATCGCGGTGATTATGCCCGATTTGGAAAAGGGCGCGATGATGTGGGCTGCGCTTCTTGAGAATGGCCTATATGTAAACCTCGCCCGTCCGCCCGCAACGCCCGCTGGCATGACATTGCTGCGCTGTTCTTTATGTGCCGAACATAGCAGCGAACAGGTTGCCGACATTCTCAGCCGCTTCGAACGCGCGGGCAAGGCAGTCGGGATCATTTGACCGCGGCGCGCTTTTCGTTCCGCGCAAAAATAGGCTTTAACGCACGGCGCCTTTTGCCAAAAGCCTGGGCACCAGAAACAACGCCGCGATTAACGGCCATTTGCGCTGCCAAGGGCGCACGATGATTTGCGTGCCGGCGTGGCGGTTAATCTTCCACGCCAGATAATCAATGCCGCCCGCATATGTGAACGCCGCCTTTGCCAGCCGTGCAACGGTCAGCAACTTTCCACGTCGACGTAACGCCGGCCAACGGCGTTTTTCTTGAACGATGTGGCCATCGGGGTCGGGCAAGATACCTATTTTGTCACCGCGCACTTCATGTGCGATCGTTATGTGCTGCAATGCCGCTTGGCCAAAGCGGACGTAGCGATCGGTGTCGAATGAAATCACCGAAGATGGCCGGTCCTTGCGTTCCGCGCGCAGCTCCGCGCCATATGTCATCTGGAAACCCGACTGCCAAAGGTCGAGCACATCAGCTTCGCGCTCCGCAAATGCCAGCGCCGCATTCAGCAAAGTCGGGGCGGCACCGGATATCGCGAGAACCGCAGACTGCCGTGCGTCTTCATCCGCGCACCAGACAAGCCGCGATGGCTGGGCAAAGCGCGCCCAGACCGACACCGCAGACGCCGCCGGGCGGTTGAGGTGGTGAAAGTCCGCCTCGCTTAAAATCGCGACCTTTGCGACCAGATTGCCATGTTGAAACGGGAATACATTGGGGGGCAGGCGGCGGTTCCATGTGGCGAGCCAACCGCGTCCATAAGCCGATTGGTAATCGGACACGATGAGGTAGAAATCGAGCATCTCGCCCTCTAGCTGTTCCGACCGCAGGCACGATCCGTAGAACAGAACGGCGCGGGCTGCCGTGCCATATTGCGCTGCGATATGCGCAGCGAAGTCGCTTGCGCCCTGTTGCGCGGGTACGGCCAATTCCTCGGCCACAAGCTGGGTCAGCGAGAGCATGTGTGCGCCTTAGCCGTTTCCGTTGCCGCTTGTTAAGCAGCGAGTTTCAGAAAAGGCACAGGCGGCGTTGACCGAAGCACGATCGGGCTACCGCGATACGCCTCGAACACTTCGCCATCCAAGACGACGCTGCTGCGTTCGCTATCGATGCGGATGACATCGCCTTGCTGGAAATGGACGCCGCTTGTGGGCGTGTGCCCCAATTTGCCGCGCAATGATGCCGCGATCATTTTCAGCATCGCCCATGGCGTTTGGTCAACGGCCATAAACTTCATCAAACCGCGTTGTTTGGTTTTGCCGGCCTGTCCGCCAAGCAACAGCTTTTCCAGCGTGGTGACGATCAGAACCGAAAATGTGCCCTGCAATTCGCCATTGCGGATAAACGATATGCTGACGGGCTTTGATCGTTCCGGCAGGAAACTTGCTTTCACCCGGACAAAGGCCGAAAACATGAAGGCAATGAACGTCAGGAAATGGCTTAAGCCATTGGGCAATCCCAATGGATAGATTTTGTGGCGGCAATATAGGATCGTTTCGGCAAGACCGGCACCGCCCAAGAACATGCCAAGAACCGGACGCGCGCCTTCGCTGCCGTCGCTTAACGCAATCAGTTCGCGGACAACGATATGTTCGGAAAGATCGCCCTTTGCCACGTCAATGATACGCGCCAGCGCCTCCAACGGGTCACCTTCAGCACCCAAATCAAGCGCAATCAGGTTGGTCTTGCCATTGGGCAGCACGGCGACGGGCGGCGGCGACCCTTCAAAATGGCCACCATGGTACAGTTCGGTCAAAGCGGACTGCACGGTGCCATCGCCGCCATTGATGACGAGCACCTTTGGCTTCACGCGGGCAATCATTTCCAGCGCTTTGGCGATTTGGCCAATTTCCTCGACTTCGTAATGGAATATATCAGGATTTTTCGCGCAATAGTTTCGAACAGCCGGCAACAACGACCTGTTGCCGGTGGAATTGGGGTTCGAAAGAAGCGCGACTAAAGCCAAATCATTACCTTCACATATATTTCAGGTTGATGGTGATCCGCGTAACGCCTGGGCCCGCGTCAAATGCGACTTTGTTGACCGACGGCTTGCCCAAATTCAATATGCTCACGCCGGGGTTGTTGGAAAAACCGCCGCCATCCTGCGTGAAGTCTGTTTTGCCATTTCCGTTCAGGTCATGGCGCACAGCAATGCCATATTTCCCTTCGGAAGGGACGGGCAGGCAAAAGCTCATATTTCCTGCGCTCGCGCGGCTTTCGATGCGGTGCAGCCAGCGGCCTTTGGCCAGCCAAGTGCCGGGCGTTGCGGCATAAGATTGCACGCGAACATTGCCTCGCGCTTCCTTCACGCCTTGCACGTTCACCAGCACAGCGGGGCCTTTGCCCGCGGCGCAGCGCGACAAATCATTGCTTATTTCCTGGCCTGCAGCAGCGGTGCCCGATACGAGCGCCAATGCTGCGGCAGATATAAGAACCAAATATGTATGCATCTCAAAACTCCTGGAACAGCAAATCCGGTATCACTTCACAACGATACCATCGATATATTGCCCCTGAACCTGTAAGCGTCTATCGGGTCAGTTTGCGGCCAAATTAGGGTGACAGGGCGACCATAAGTTGAAATTTCTTACTGCCACCGACCGATATATCTTCCGGCTTGTGATGTTGCCGTTGCTGGCGACGCTCGCAATCGCGGCATCATTGCTGCTGCTGGACAAGATGTTGACCCTGTTTGACTTCGTCGCTGCAGAGGGCGGCCCGGTCAGCGTGGTCTGGCGCATGCTCGCCAATCTGATACCCGAATATCTGTCGCTCGGCATCCCTATCGGGCTGTTGCTGGGGATATTGCTGGCGTTCCGCAAACTCGCGACATCGTCCGAACTCGACATTTTCCGGGCGGTGGGGATGAGCTATTTTCGGCTGCTGCGCGTGCCGTTCCTGCTGGCAATCGCGCTTGCCGCCGTCAACTTTGCCATTGTCGGATTCGTGCAGCCCAGCGCGCGCTATCTCTATGAAGAACTCCGCTTCGAACTGCGATCAGGGGCGTTTGGCGCGAAGGTCCGGGTCGGCGAATTCAACAATGTTGGCAAGAATTTGACCATGCGCATCGATGAAAGCCGGAACAACGGTAATGCACTGTCGGGCATGTTTGTGTACGCGCAGGGCAATAAAGGACAGTCGATTGCCGTTACGGCTGAAAAGGGTCAGTTTTTGCGCACCGATGATCCGGACACGATATTGCTGCGATTGGAAAAGGGCACGCTGGTGCACGACGCGCCCAATTATAAATCACCCCGCGTACTTAGCTTTACCAGCCATGATGTCCCCATCCCGCTGCCGCAGATTGAAAGTTTTCGGTCGCGTGGCGGCAAAGACCGCGAATATCTGATTACAGAATTGGTGCAGATCGGAAATGATATGCAAAGGCCCGCGCCGGAACGCGACAGTGCGTGGGCTAATTTCCATTTCCGCCTGGTTGAGGTGGCGATGATGCTTCTGCTGCCATTGCTTGCATTGGCGCTGGCGATACCGCCGAAACGGTCGACATCCGCGCTTGGCGTCTTTTTATCGATCGTGATGGTCGTGACCTATCATAAGATAAATGAATATGCCGAAAGCGTTGGCGCCATGGGCATTGTTGATCCGTTTATTGCATTGTGGGCGCCGTTTGTGCTGTTCGCCGCGCTCATCATCTGGATGTATCATGTGATCGCGCATGTGCCCGGTGGTCAGCCCATCGGCGCATTGGAAGTCTTCGCGACAAAGGCCGGTACGTGGTTCAAGAAACTGTTCCGCTGGGGCCGAAAATCGCGGCTGGCCACCATTGGCATGCCTGTGCCGCAAGAGGGGTCATAACCCATGCATTTCTTCCCATCGCGCAACATTACAATGTATATGGCCCGGCTGTTTGTCGTGCGCAGCTTTGCTGTCTTGATGATGCTTGTGCTGGTGTTGATGACGCTCGATCTGCTGGGTGAAAGTGGCAAGATATTGGCGGTCCCCGGAAATGATCAGGGCGATGTTCTGCGCTATGTGACGATGCGCGCGCCGCAAATTATTGCCAGATTTCTGCCCTTCTCGGTGCTGTTGGGGACGTTAATCACTTTCGCGACCCTCAGCCAGAACAGTGAAGTGGTGGCGATGAAGGCTGCGGGATTGTCCGCGCACCAAATTCTTGCGCCCATGTTTGTCGCCAGCTTGGGCGTCGCGCTTATCTCGTTCGTGTTTAACGACGTTGTCGTCGCGCCGAATACACAAAAGCTTAAGATTTGGAAGGATGCCGAATATGGCGTCATCGCGCCCGATACGGACGCGCGCAACAATGTGTGGGTCCGCGAAGGCGGCGACCTTATCAATGCAGGCAGGGTGCTGGGATCGGGCGACAATATCGTCCTCGATAATGTCCGCGTCTATTTGCGCGCCAATGGCGGCTTGCGTCAGGTCATTACCGCGCCAAATGCCCGTTATGTGGACAACGCATGGCTGCTTGAAAATGCGGAGACATTTGACGTCGCGACCACCGAACAGAAGAAGGTCAGCAATCTTACCATCGGCAAAGGCATTACGCCCGATAGGTTCAACGTCGTTAAGGTTGACGGGGACAGCCTTGGCTTCTTGCCGTTGATGCGCGCCATTGACGATCTGCGGGCCGCCGGTCGCCGCACCGATAATCTTGAAGGCATATTGTGGCACAAGCTTGCGGGGCCTTTATCCACCTTGTTAATGCCGTTGCTGGCTGCGGTCGCCGCCTTTGGCCTTGCCCGCTCGGGCGCTTTGTTCGTGCGCGCGGTGCTGGGCATGGCGCTTGGCTTCACCTATTTCGTCGCGGATAACTTTGCATTGGCGATGGGCAATCTGGGTGCTTATCCGCCGTGGATTGCCGCATGGGGACCATTTCTGCTCTTTTTACTGATCGGCGAAACGGTGCTCATCCGCACCGAAGAATAAGCCTTCCGGATAAGGCGGCGTTGGGCACATAAAAATGCGTTTCGGGAATTCACTATGACAGACATCATCATTCGGCCGGTTGTAACCAAGGCAGACAAACGCGCCTTTATTGACCTGCCGTTCCGGCTTTATGCGCATGATCCCAACTGGGTTCCGCCGTTGAAGAGCGATGTGATGGCGACCATTACGCCGGGTAAGAACCCATGGTTCGAACATGGTGAGGCGCAGCTTTTCCTCGCGGAAAAGGACGGGAAAGTTGTTGGCCGGATATCCGCACATTTGGATTTTCTCGCGCTGAAACAGCCGCCAGAACAAGGCATGGGCCCCGGCGTCGGCAATTGGGGATTTTTTGAGGCTGAAGATGAAGCCACCGGAAAGCTGCTGATTTCGGCCGCTGAAGATTGGCTGCGCAGCAAAAACATGGTGCGCTCACTCGGGCCGCTGAGCCTGTCCATCTGGGAAGAACCGGGCGTGTTGATTGATGGCCATGACCATCCATCGACCGTGCTGATGGGCTATCATAACGCCGCCTATGGCGGTTGGATTGAGGCGGCGAGCTACGCCGGCATCAAAGATCTCTATACCTATCAAATCCCGATTGATGTGCCGTTTCCGCCGCTGGTGGAACGCATTGTCGCGTCGGGTGAACGCAATGAACGCATTGTCATTCGTAAGGTAAACAAGGATAATTTTGACGCGGAAGCCGCGTTAATCCTGTCCATATTGAACGACGCGTGGAGCGGGAATTGGGGATTTGTGCCCATCACCGATGCCGAAGTCGCGCATACCGGAAAGCAGTTGAAACCGATCGTCTTTAACGACCTGATCCGGATTGCGGAGGTCGATGGTGAACCTGTCGCCTTCATGATGACATGGCCCGACATCAACGAGAAAATCGCTCAATTTGGTGGCAGCCTGTTCCCGTTCAACTGGGCGAAGCTTTTGTGGTGGCTGCGTGCGCCAAAGGTCAGCACGATGCGCGTGCCGTTGATGGGCGTGATGAAAAAACTGCAGTCGACCCGCATGGCGAGCCAATTGGCGTTCATGATGGTCTCGCTCATTCGCGACGCATCCACCAGCCAATATGGCGCAAGCCGGGGTGAATTTGGCTGGGTCCTTGACGATAATGGTCCGATGCGATCGGTGGGTGAGGCGATTAACGGCAAAATCAACAAGGTATACCGCATCTACGAAAAGCAACTCTGACGGCCTGCGCGGACATATGCTGGCGTGACGCGCATATATCGTCTTGATGCGCATTCCCGCGATATCGCCGCGGCCCTGTCCGCGGACCAAGGTCCGGACCCATGGGGCGGTGGCGAGCCAAGGCCAGGGACATTCGCGCCGGTCGTCGTCCGATCATCCAAAACGGCACGGCGCTTTATCCGCCCGATGGTGTGGGGCTATCCCGCGCCCAACAGCGTGACGCCCGCGGGCGATGTGCAATGGGTGACGTCGGTGCGCAATGTGGCGAGTCCGTTTTGGATCGGCAATTTGCGGCATATTGAATTGCGTTGCCTCGTTCCGGCGACATCGATCGGCAACCAGCCACCGGCGCACCCCGACAGCGGCCCAGCACCGGTCTGCGCGATGGCGGGCATTTGGCGGGACCTGACGGATATGCCGGTCTTTGCGATCATCACTGTTGATGATGACACAGATCCTACGAAAAAGCGCAGCACGCCGCTCATTCTCAACAGCGCGCAGCAGCACATGTGGCTGACGGCGGATTGGAAAGCGGCCTCTCGTCTGGTCCAGCCTGCGCAAAAGGAACCCATGGCATGTGCGTAGTATCCATTGCGTGGGAGGCGCATTCGCGTTGGAAACTTATCGCCGTTGGCAACCGTGATGAATTTCACGACCGCGGGTCTGACGCGCTCAGTTCATGGGTGGACGCGCCGTCGATATTGGCGGGGCGCGATTTGCTGTCGGGCGGCACATGGATGGGTGTGCACAGCGATGGCCGCTTTGGTGTCGTCACCAACATACGCAACCCCGATGGCCCCGACCCGACCAAAAGGTCGCGGGAGGCGCTGGTTACTGACTGGCTGTCTGGCGGGGTGCTTCCGACCGCTGTGGAGACATTTAGCCCCTTCAATCTGGTGCTGGCTGACAAGGATGGGCTGACGCATGTCGCGAACCGGCCCCGCGCGGTGCAGGAGAGATGGCCGGGCGGCATATATGGATTATCCAATGCGGAGACGGGCGCGCCATGGCCGCGCAAGGACCGGTTGAACCGCGCGCTGACAGAATGGTTTGCCGTCGATGGGCATGATCCGGTCGACCTATTCGACGTTCTGTTGGATGAACAATGTCCTGTATCGGGCGATCCGCCGATCTTCATCCGCAATGACATTTACGGGACGCGCTGCAGTACACTGGTGGCCGTGGATGGCGACGGTGGCGGGTTCATCACGGAACGGCGCTTTGACCGCGATGGCAATTTCGCCCGCGAGAGCCGTTTCGCATTTGATTGGCCAATCTAACGCGTGATGGCTTCGCCGATAGAGGCGTAAATCATCACCACGGCAAAAGATGCGATCATGCCGATGAACAAGGCGACGGCGGGAATTTGCAAAACGTCCATATCAGGCTCCTATATTGAGGAAGCCACTATGCACCGCGCAATCAGGTCATGCTTTGATCTGGATCAAATGGCCGACAATCGCGTCCATCGGCAACGGCCCGTAAATATGCGGGAACAGCGCACCGCCGCGGGATACCTCCCATAGGATGGTCTCACCCAGATAGGCCAAGTTCACTTCGGCAATGACGAGGCCGTCTTGTCCCGCAAAATGCTTGTCCAACGTGCCCTGCAGCTGATCGGTCGCCGACAAATGAATATAGCCATCGGCCAGATCGACTGGCGCGCCGTGAAAGACGCCGTCGGCTTCAAACTGCGCCCATTGCGCGGCGGTGAATATTTTGAAGGCGGTATCGGGATGGCTATGTTCGGACATGCCCAGCCCATGCCGAAAAGCGGGGGTGGGCGCAAGCGGTGCATAGGAAGCCGGCCCGCCCGTGTACCGGCTATGCCGACACGTTTTTGACCATCACCGCGACCTGATCCAGGATCGAAAGCCGCTCTTTCTTCAACGCCTCTGTCCGGTCGTCGGATGCAGGCTCAATCCCGCTGTCGATCCGGTGAATTTCGCGGTTCACATCATGATATTGCGCCGCAAGCTTGCCGAAATGTTCATTGCCGATTTTCAACGCGTGCAAGGCGTCGGCGGCGTCGGGGAATTCGGCATGGAGATCATGGGGGGTATGCGACATGGCTATGGTTCCTTTTCAAACGGGATAACACGCGCGTGGCCGAAATGGGCCCGCCCCGCATTGCGCCAAATCAAAGATTGCCGCGTGGCGCAGCGCCCCCGCCCTAATTGCGCGCACGACTTTAGAGCGATCGGCGTCAGGCGCCGTCGCTTCGTTTATGTCTATCTATGGAATATATGGGTCGCGGTCGTCAGGTGGAAACGGCGTGGTCTCCATCCTGAAGACAGGCGACGGGGGGCGGATTATTCCGCGGCGACCCCGGCTTGTTCGAACATATCGACGCCGTCATTTTCGGCGATCGGCTCAATGCCGATGATCTTTTTCTTACGATTGTCAAAGCTATCCCACACTTGGCCCCAATCGCCGCGGGTCGACGCCTTGCTGTACTCGGTCGCGCGGGTTTCGAAGAAGTTGGCGTGCTCGACGCCGTTCAACAATGGCGCGAGCCATGGCAGCGGGTGGTCTTCGACCATGTAGATTGCGGGCAGGCCAAGCTGCCCCAAACGCCAATCTGCGATGTAGCGGATGTAGCGTTTGATTTCCTTGGCGGTCATGCCGGGGACGGGGCCCATTTCGAACGCAAGGTCGATGAACGCGTCTTCCAAACGGACAACCTTTTGGCAGCAATCGATAATGTCTTCCTTCACCGACTTGGTGAGGCAGCCGCGCTCTGCACAAAATGCGTGGAACAGCTTGGTAATGCCTTCGCAGTGCAGCGATTCGTCGCGGACCGACCAGGATACGATTTGCCCCATGCCCTTCATCTTGTTGAAGCGCGGGAAGTTCATCAGCATCGCGAAGGATGCGAACAGTTGCAGCCCTTCGGTAAAGCCGCCGAACATCGCCAATGTGCGGGCAATGTCTTCGTCGGTGTCGACGCCGAATTGGTGGATATAATCAACCTTCGCCGCCATTTCTTCATATTCGAGGAAGGCCGAATATTCGGACTCGGGCATGCCAATGGTGTCCAGCAAGTGGCTATATGCCGCGACGTGGACGGTTTCCATGTTGGAAAACGCGGTCAGCATCATCTTCACTTCGGTCGGTTTGAACACGCGGCCGTAATTTTCGTGGTAGCAATTCTGCACCTCGATATCGGCTTGGGTGAAGAAGCGGAAGATTTGCGTGAGCAGGTTGCGTTCGTGGTCCGAAAGCTTCTGCGCCCAATCGCGGCAATCTTCGCCCAAGGGCACTTCTTCGGGCAGCCAATGGATCTGCTGTTGGCGTTTCCAAAAGTCATAGGCCCAAGGATATTCAAAAGGCTTGTAGCTATTGCGTGCTTGTAACAATGACATGTCGGTTTCCTTGGGTCTTTAACTGTTCAATACGGTTGGTCGTGTCCCTTTTGCCTTATTGGCAGGCGAGGCACTCTTCGTAATCGGTTTGCGCGGCAAGCTCCATCACGGGCAGTTCGGCGGTGTTGTCCGCCTCCACCCCGCCGGCAAAGCCAGCGCGCTGAATGCTCTTCGAACGCAGATAATATAGCGATTTCACGCCCAATTCCCATGCGCGGAAGTGGAGCATGAGAAGGTCCCATTTTTCCACATCGGCGGGGATGTACAGGTTCAGCGATGTCGCCTGATCAATATAAGGCGTGCGGTCCGCGGCCAGTTCGATCAACCAACGCTGGTCGATTTCAAAGCTGGTCTTGAACGTGTCCTTCTCCTCTGGCGTCAAGAAGTCGAGATGTTGGACAGAGCCGCCCTTTTCAAGGATGCTGTTCCACACATTGGTCGAATCCTTCGCCTTTTCCTGCAACAGCTTTTCCAGATACGGATTCTTCACGATGAAGCTGCCCGAAAGCGTCTTGTGCGTGTAAATATTCGCCGGAATCGGCTCAATACACGCGCTGGTGCCGCCGCAAATGATCGAAATCGACGCGGTCGGCGCAATCGCCATTTTGCAGGAAAAGCGCTCCATAACGCCCATTTCCTCAGCATCAGGGCAGGCCCCCCGCTCATTGGCCAGCATCATCGACGCCTCATCAACCTGCGCCCGAATGTGCTTGAAGAACTTCATGTTCCAAGATTTGGCAAGCGCGCTTTCAAAGCCAACGCCGCGTGACTGCAGGAAGCTGTGATAGCCCATGACGCCCAAACCAACCGAACGTTCACGACCGGCCGAATATTTGGCGCGCGACATTTCGTCCGGCGCGCGGTCGATAAAGTCCTGAAGCACGTTGTCGAGCATGCGCATGACATCTTCGATGAAGACCTTGTCGCCGTTCCATTCATCCCAAGTTTCGAGATTGAGCGACGACAGACAGCAGACCGCAGTCCGGTCATTACCCAAATGGTCGTGACCCGTTGGCAAGGTAATTTCGCTGCAAAGATTGGACGTCGACACTTTCAGACCAAGATCGCGGTGATGCTTGGGCATCGCGTTGTTCACGGTGTCGCTGAAGATGATATAAGGCTCGCCCGTCGCAAGGCGGGTTTCCACCAGCTTTTGGAATAGCGAGCGTGCATCAACCGTGCTGCGCACTTCGCCCGTTTTGGGCGAACGCAGGTTGAACTCTTCGCCAGCGCGGACGGCTTCCATGAATTCGTCCGACAGCAACACGCCATGGTGCAAGTTCAGCGCCTTGCGGTTGAAGTCGCCCGATGGCTTGCGGATTTCAAGGAACTCTTCGATTTCAGGATGGCTGACATCGAGATAGCACGCGGCCGAACCACGACGCAGCGAACCTTGCGAGATGGCGAGTGTCAGGCTGTCCATAACGCGGACAAACGGAATGATGCCGCTGGTCTTGCCGTTGAGGCCAACAGGCTCGCCAATGCCGCGCACATTGCCCCAATAGGTCCCAATGCCGCCGCCGCGTGATGCGAGCCAGACGTTCTCGTTCCATGTGTTGACGATGCCTTCCAAGCTGTCATCGACGCTGTTCAGATAGCAGCTGATAGGAAGACCACGGCCCGTTCCGCCGTTTGACAGCACGGGCGTTGCCGGCATGAACCAAAGCCGCGAGATATAGTCATAGAGCCGCTGGGCATGATCCTGATCATCCGCATATGCCGACGCAACGCGGGCAAACAGGTCCTGATAGCTTTCGCCTGGCAACAAATAACGGTCCTGCAGCGTGTCCTTGCCAAATTCGGTCAGCAGGGCGTCGCGCGACGAATCCGTCACAACGCTGAAACGGCGCTCGTCAACGGATTTGCTCGACACGGCTTTCTTGTCGTCAGCCGGCTTGGTCTCGGCCTCAACCTTCACAGCTTCGGTAGCAACTTTTTCAAGCATATCAGTCATCATTGCGGTCATATCGTCGGCCCCTTGGCCTGTATCCCTGAAATCCATTTAACCCGTTGCTCCATTCATTACGGCGACCCGAAACTGGATGCCGGTTTTCCGGCGGCCAGCGACCAGTTCAAATATCTGTCGGGAACGCGTGTTCCCATATTGTTCGACTCAGGGCGCGAAACTCCCTGTTAGCATTTTTTGACCACGCCAGGCGGTATATTTTCACTTGTCCCCAGCTTATCGACGGGAAAAATCCCCCCAACAACAGAATCACTATCTGAAGCTGCAAGCACAAATTGTGGTAATGCCCCCTATGACCAACCGCTACCTATAGTGCCTTATTCATTTTCAGACGCAAGGGGGTAAATTGTAAATTAACCTTTCAATTCGTCGCTATTCTGATTCCATTCGTCGCACATGTCTGCGGACAAAAGGTAGCGACGCGTGGACGTTCTAAGTGTTGTAGAGGGCGCAAGATGGAAAATGACGAATTAACAATATTTCTGGCGTCGAAGTGAACCCAATCCTTCGAACCACATATTTTAGATAAAAACCGGGTAACCGCATCATCCAGACGGGACAAATGTGGCCGGCGCATCGGTCGTGCGCTAATATTGATTCAGCCGGTCAGAATGATGCTTGTATCAGTCCCCCGGGACGTTAATGGCGTGGGGGTTCTATCCAGTCCGGGGCCTTATATGACCGTCACCATCCGCAATTCCGATTTGATCGACAGCGTCGCCGACGCGCTGCAATATATCAGCTATTTTCACCCGATGGATTATATCCGGGCATTGGGTGATGCATATACCGCCGAACAGTCGCCTGCGGCAAAGGATGCGATCGCCCAAATTCTGACCAACAGCCGGATGTGCGCCGAAGGACATCGACCCATTTGTCAGGACACGGGCATCGTCAATGTCTTCGTCAAATGGGGGATGGATTGCCGGCTGGAGGATACGTCCGCGTCGCTTCAGGAGGTGATCGACGAAGGCGTGCGCCGTGCCTATCTGCACCCTGACAACAAGCTGCGCGCCTCGGTATTGGCCGACCCTGCTTTCACGCGGCGTAACACCAAAGATAACACGCCCTGCGTCCTGCATGTCGAAATGGTCGCCGGTTCAAAAGTTTCGGTTGATGTTGCGGCCAAGGGCGGCGGCAGCGAGAATAAGTCAAAGTTCAAGATGATGAACCCGTCAGACAATATCGTCGACTGGGTCGTTGAAATGTTGCCGCAAATGGGCGCTGGCTGGTGCCCGCCCGGAATGCTGGGCATTGGTATCGGCGGGACCGCGGAGCATTGTGTCTTGCTGGCCAAGCAAGCGTTGATGGAGCCTATCGATATGGGGCCGCTAAAAGCACGCGGCCCACAAAATGATATTGAGGCGATGCGCATTGAGATTTTTGACAAGGTCAATGCGTTGGGTATCGGCGCGCAGGGGCTTGGCGGGCTCTCGACCATCCTTGATGTAAAAATCATGGATGCACCATGTCATGCTGCGGGCAAGCCAGTTGCGATGATTCCCAACTGTGCGGCGACGCGTCATGCACATTTCACGCTGAACGGGTCGGGCCCTGCCTATCTGGAGGCGCCGAAGCTGGACGCATGGCCAAAGGTAGATTGGAAACCCGACACAGCCGCGATCCGCGTGGATTTGGACGCGTTGACCCCCGAAACCGTTGCCAGTTGGAAACAGGGCGACCGTCTGTTGTTAAACGGCAAGATGCTGACCGGGCGAGATGCCGCACATAAACGCATCGCCGACATGCTGGCGAAAGGCGAAGAGCTGCCCGTCAGCTTTAAAGGGCGGATGATTTATTATGTTGGCCCAGTCGATCCGGTGGGTGAAGAAATTGTTGGCCCCGCTGGGCCGACGACGGCTACGCGCATGGACAAGTTCATGGACATGATGCTTGAACAGGGATTGCTGGCATGCGTTGGTAAAGCGGAGCGCGGTCCGGCGGCAACACAAGCCATCGCCAAGCATAAGAGCGCATATCTCATGGCCGTTGGCGGCGCAGCCTATTTGGTGGCGCGCGCGATCAAGGGCAGCAAGGTCGTCGGTTTCGAAGATCTGGGCATGGAAGCAATCTACGAATTTGAAGTGCAAGACTTCCCCGTCACCGTCGCGGTCGACAGCGACGGCAACAATGTGCATCAACTGGCCCCTGCTTATTGGCAAAAGCGGATCAAGGACGAGGGATTGTTAGAAAACGCGGGCTAGTTTTTCGGCAGCCTTCAACTTTCCGCATCATATAGCGTTGTTGACATTGACCTCATGTGGGCCTGTTATCGGCAGCAATGCGAACCGATAAAAAACCGAGCACAAGCTTCCTCTCGCGCCTCGGTCCCGGACTGGTAACTGGCGCTGCGGATGACGATCCTTCGGGAATCGGCACGCACAGCCAAGTTGGCGCGCAATTTGGCTATGGGTTGAGCTGGACGTTTTTGTTCAGCTTCCCATTGATGGTCGCCATTCAAGAAGTCGCGGCTGAAATCGGGCGGGTGACCGGTGCAGGTATCGCGCGCAATATGCGCCGACATTACCCCCGGCCCTTGCTGGTGCTCATGGTCGGCCTTCTGCTCATCGCTAATATCGTTAATCTCGGGGCCGATTTGGCCGCGATGGGCGCTGCTGTGGGGCTGCTGATCGGTGGGCCAATCGGCCTTTACACGTTATTGTTCGGGCTCTTCTGCATCATTGTTGAAGTGGTGCTTTCTTATGAGCGCTATGGTGCGGTGCTCAAATGGGCGACGCTATCGCTCTTTGCCTATGTTGCTGTGGTCGTTGTGGCACAGGTGCCTTGGGGAGAGGCGCTGACCTCGCTGGTTGTTCCGCGCATTGAATGGACCGGCGCGTACGCCACTGCCGTCGTTGCGATATTGGGGACCACTATTAGCCCTTATTTGTTTTTCTGGCAGGCGGGACAAGAGATTGAGGAGCAGAAGCGGCACAAGGTAAAGCCATTGTGCATCACGCCCAAGGACGCCGGACCTGAATTAAAACGCATCCGGATCGATACGCTGACCGGCATGGCGTTCAGCTCAATCGTGTCGCTGGCCATTGTATTTGCAACGGCGGCGACGCTGCATGCCAATGGCATCCGTGATATCGAAACGTCGGCGCAAGCGGCCGAAGCATTGCGTCCCATTGCGGGAAATTTCGCTTTTGCATTATTCGCGCTGGGTATCATCGGAACGGGCTTGCTTGCGGTGCCCGTGCTTGCAGGGTCGGCGGCTTATGCCGTGACAGAAATGTTTGGTATCTCGGGAAGCCTTGATGCCAAGCCAACGAAGGCACGTCTGTTTTACGGGACGATAGCCGTGACAACCTTGCTTGGCGTGTCGTTGCAATATGTCGGCATTGACCCGGCGCGTTCATTGCATTGGGCCGCTGTCGTCAATGGTGTGCTTGCCGCGCCGTTAATGGTCATGATGATGCTCATCGTGCGCAATCCGCGCGCGATGGGGCGGCTGACATTGGGACGCCGCGCGACCATTACCGGCTGGATCGCGACGGGGGTTATGGCAGTTGCAACGATCGTGTTTTTCGCGACGCTCTAGAGTGGCGATGCCGCGGCGCTTATTATTGGGGTTTTGGGGCGGGCGGCTGTTTGGCCGGCGCATTCGTGGGCGCTGGTAGCGAATCTAGAAACTCCAGTTCGTTGAGGTCTATGTTCGCGTCTGATCTTTTGCCTTTCAGAACATCAATCTCTGCCTGGCGTTTCATGAGATAATATTCGCGCATCGCCGCGTACGGGTTCCCGCTTTCCTGCACCCGGGTTAGAATCACATCATTTTCGACACGATCGTCAATTGAGGAAAGCATGCCTTTGGTTCCCGAGACAATGGGATTGGTAAACGGCTTACCGACGGCTGCGGGTAAAAGCGAAAGATCAACGACGCGCCCGAGGAGATCACGAACCGTCGTGGAGCCGAATACAGGTAAAAATAAATAGGGCCCCGGACCGACGCCATAATATCCCAATGTGTCTGCGAGGCCATTAGAACGGCGGGGCAGGTTGATTGGATGCTTTTTAGCGAAATCAAAAAGCCCGGCAACGCCGATGGTTGAGTTGATGGCAAATCGACCAACGGTTTCGGCCGCTTTGCCGATCTTGAGCTGCAGCAGAAAATTCAGAAAGACGACGGGTTCATCCAAGTTGTTTAAAACATTATGCATGCCGTCGCGGATCGGGGCGGGTAATCCATCTCGATACCCGTACGCGATCGGTGCAATAATGGCTTTGTCTACCGACTGTACCGCGCCGAATGAGACTTCGTTCACGACCGCAATCGGGTCGCCTTTCGGGGGTCCCTGATTTGCGGTAACAACGATTATGGCCTTTTCGGCAGCAACCGGTGTAACGGGTCCGACGGGCGTTTGTGTATCCAAAGATTGCGACGGAACCTCCGGCCCATCTGTGGATGGCGGCACAGTGGCTTGGGTACCCTGCTCAGGCGCTGCTGTGGGTGCGCCAGCAGTTTCCAACGCAATAACTGGCTCTACCACAGGCGGAAGCTGCGGGGTCCCCGATAAAAGGGCGATTGCGACGATATTGGTGATGCTCAACGTTGGAACTTTCCGGTCATAACCGCTTGCAAGCGACATCCTAAGGGCTGGCTGCCAAGCTGACAACTGCCATTCAAGGATTTCAGTTCACGCTTAATCGCGCGCTATATTAGGCAATTCCCGATAGCATCCGAAGATATTGGGTGCTTTCGGGGCGGCATTATTGCCCCTGTTGGGCCCGCATCTGTGCATCAATTTGTGCCTGGATTTCGGGTGGTAGGCCCTGCGGTGCGCCGCTGGTCTGTCCACCTTGCTGCTGTTGCATTTCCTGCATTTGCTTTTGCATGGCTTCGATTTCTGCGCGTGATTTGAATTCTAACAATTCGACATCAAAGGTTAGCTCGCTACCGCCGGGGATTGCGACTTGGCCGGTTTGCGGATTACGCTGATCTTCGGGGCCATAGCCAAGCTCGGCCGGGATCCACAGACGATATTTGCCGCCGCGCTGCATGATTTTAAGACCTTCTGAAAAACCGGGAACAACTCCAGTGACCGGGAAGCCAGCCTGAGGATTTTGGTCGAAAACTGTGCCGTCTTTCAACATGCCTGTGTAGCTGACGAGCACGACATCATTGTCCGTCGGCGATTTGCCTTCGCCGGTTTGGATAATCTTGTAACGCAATCCTGACGGCGTGGTGACGATATCGCCATATTCCTGCCGCACGTCGCTTGTGCCCCAATATGCCAAACCGCCACCGGCAGCGAGCACGAGCGCAATCGCGGCCCAATATTTGGTCATCGTGCCTTTTTTGAGCGGAAGAATCGGGACGGCAGTTACGGACATACACATTTCCTGTTGGCTAAGTTGCGCGGTGACTAGCAGAAACTAGCAGGGATTCCAGACACAAAAAAAGCGCCGTAAAAGGCGCCTTCCTTGTTGCGGGTCGCAGACGCTTATTTCGCGCCGTCACGTTCCTGCTGCTTGCGCTCCATCTTGCGGGCACGACGAACAGCGGCGGCCTTTTCACGCGCACGCTTTTCCGATGGCTTTTCGAAGTGACGACGCAGCTTCATTTCGCGATACACGCCTTCACGCTGCAGCTTCTTCTTAAGCGCGCGTAGGGCTTGATCAACATTATTGTCGCGAACCATGATCTGCATAAAAAACTCAACTCCGGATCGAATCGGCAAAATGGCTTAAAACGGCCACTTTGAAAGGCTAAAAACGAAAATCGCCGCGTTCACAGGCGGCGTGTTGAGGTGGCCCCTAACTAGGTCGCCCTTAAATATCAAGCGAAAATGGCGCTTTTAAGCATGAGGATGGAGAAATCCGCCTGCCTTTTTGCTGCGCCCAACCCCTTGCCCTCGTGCAATGTTCGTTTCATAAAGCAACGCAACGAATGAGCAGGAGAGCGCCAATGGCAACCCAATTGAAGTCGAATAGCAAGTATAGCGAAGCCGAATGGACCGCGCGTCAGGAGCTTGCTGCTTGTTACCGCATTTTTTCGATGTTCGGTTGGGACGAGCTGGTGTTTAACCACATTACGGTCAAAGTGCCCGACGAAGACGGCGCTTTTTTGATCAACCCTTATGGCATGCATTTCGGTGAAATTACCGCATCGAGCCTGATCAAGATCGACATTGATGGTAACAAGATCGATGTCGATAACCCATGGCACGTCAATAAGGCGGGCTTCGTCCAGCATAGCCTGTTCCATCGCACTTTGCCTGACGCGCATGCGATCATTCACACCCATACAACGGCCACCGTAGCCGTTTGCAGTCTTGAAGGTGGCCTCCAGCCAATCAATTTTTACGCCTGCAACTTTGCAGGACAACTGGCTTATCATGATTTTGAAGGCGTCACCGTTCGCGAGGAAGAAGGCACGCGATTGGTCCAAAATCTGGGCGACAAGCGGATATTGATGCTTAAAAATCACGGTCCTGTCGTGATGGGTAAGACATTGCCGGATGCGTTCATCAGATATTGGGCGTTGCAGCGTGCGTGCGAGCAACAGATTGCGACAATGCAAATGGGCAAACCAATCACGGTACCGCCTGAAGTCATCGCTGTGCACCAGCGCGACCTGTATATGGCATCACCCCCAGGCGGTTCGGGCCGCGTTGAATTTGACGCAATGGTACGCAAGGTTGACCAGATCGATAAAAGCTGGCGGGATTAAACACTCCGTCCCCCCTGAATTCGGTTCTCCGTTGGTGACTGTGTTTCGGGATCTCAAATAAGATGCTGAAACGCGTTCGGCATGGCTATAATGGGGCTGCATGACCAAATTCACCGTCAACGACCGTCCCGTCCAATATAAAATGGACCCACAAACGCCCTTATTATGGGCGCTTCGTGATGCGTCTAATTTGACTGGAACCAAATATGGTTGCGGCAATGGTGATTGCGGCGCGTGCATTGTGGAAGTCGACGGGGAGGCGATACGGTCTTGTCTGGTCACGATTGCCGAAGCCGAAGGACGTTTTGTCACGACGATTGAAGGCCTCAGCCGTGATCGTAGCCATCCGCTGCAACAGGCGTTTGTCGCCAGCAACGTGCCGCAATGCGGCTTTTGCATTCCCGGTATCATCATGGCGGGCGCGGTGTTGCTTAAGAAAAGCAACAACCCAACCGATGAAGAAATCGACGCGGCGATTACGAACTTGTGCCGTTGCGGCGTGTATCCACGCCTGCGCGACGCTATCAAACGAGCCGGACGCGTCATGCGCGGTGAAGAGCGCATCGCTGCTGCGCCACCGCCGGGCATTACGCCCGAAGATGCCGCGCGGGCGGTTCCTGCGTTGACGGTTACCGATTAAGCTTAACCCTGCAGTTCAATATCCCAATACAACCAGTCGTGCCATGTTTCGTGCAGATGGTTCGGCGGGAACGCACGGCCTCTGTCTTGCAATTGCCAACTGGTGGGGCGGATCGCGGCCATGTTCAGCTGCATATGCGCTTGCTTTGGTGTGCGGCCACCTTTTTTCAGGTTGCAGTGTAGGCAAGCCGTGGTGACATTTTCCCAGCTGGTGATGCCGCCCAAACGGCGCGGAACGATATGGTCAAAGGTCAGATTGTCGCCCGATCCGCAATATTGGCACTCAAACTTGTCACGCAGGAATAGGTTGAAGCGGGTGAATGCCGGATATTCCGATGGCTTCACATATTGGCGCAGCGCGATAACCGACGGGATTTTCATATCCAGCCTTGGGCTATGGACATGGCGATCATAGTTGGAAACGATGTCGACCTTGTCGAGGAACACCGCCTTAATGGCGGCTTGCCATGGCCATAAGCTTAATGGATAATAGCTCAACGGCGTGTAATCGGCGTTGAGTACCAATGCCGGGCAGTTCTCCGGGTGCCTTGCGCGGCCCGCTGCTTCGAAAGTTCCGGTATGCAACATAAGTCGAACCCTACTCCCTTTATGTCATACATGCTTTAAGCGTATCAACGTTACAGCAATCTGACAGTCATCAACCTATTTGCACATATGGTGACGTCAAGAGGGCAAAGGCACCGGATATGGTATTTTTTGGGGATATGTTTTTTGCGTGCGGATGACTTTTTGAAGCAATATCTGCCTGCGCTGCCGCAATGTGATGGCGCAGTGGTGACGCGGTTCGCGCCGAGTCCCAATGGACGACTGCATCTGGGGCATGCCTTTTCGGCATTATGTGCGCATGATTTTGCGCGGGCTTTGGATGGCCAGTTCCATCTGCGGATTGAAGATATTGACGGAACACGCAGCCGTGCGGAGCATGTTGCGGCGATACTGTCGGATATGGACTGGCTTGGGCTTCATCATGACGGCCCAGTGCAATTTCAATCGCAAAACATTGCCAGATATGAAGCGGCGCGTGACCGGCTGATCGCGGACGGGCTGCTATACCGCTGCGTCTGTACGCGAAGCGATATTGCCGATGCGCTGAAACATAAGCCAGTGCCGCACGGTCCAGACGGCCCCCATTATCCCGGAACGTGTCGGGACAGCGACATTGACCCTGCCGTTCCCCATTGCTGGCGGATTGATATGGCCAAAGCATTGGCGCGGGCGGGGCTGTTGGGGTGGATGGATTTGGCGGCTGGCCCGCAATTTGCCGACCCAATGGCATTTGGCGATGTTGTTCTGTGGCGCAAAGATGCGCCGGCATCATACCATCTGGCCGCGACGATTGACGATGCCGCCGACGGCGTGTCGCATGTCGTGCGGGGCCAAGACCTTTTCGGATATACCGCCATTCATAGGCTGTTGCAGAAACTGTTGGATTTGCCTGAACCCACATATTGGCACCATCCGCTGTTGTTGGACGCGAGCAGTGAAAAACTGGCGAAGAGCAAATCCTCACCTGCGCTTTCGGACCGGCGGTTGGCGGGCGAATGTGGCGATGGACTTATTAATAATTTGCGTCAGGGAACGCTACCGCTTGGAATCTCGCTATCTCACGCCTAAATAGGCGCAGCGGGGTATTGGCCCCGGACAAGGATTTCTCCCGATGACTATTTTGCTGGTTCTCCTCACCATTGGCGCATCTGGTGCCGTGGCATTTGCACTTATCCGTGGCCTTCATGCGTTCGCCAATTTGCGACCAGCAGATGTTGACGAGGCGGGCCTGCCCAAATCGCTCACCGTGCAGAACAAGATGATGTTTGCCCGCGTCAAATGGCAGGCCATTACTATCGGTTTGCTTGCTGTGCTCGTCGTGGTCGCCGGCTCGCAATAAGCGGGCGGCATCAGACATGGTCAAGCTCAACAAGATTTACACACGCACCGGTGATGACGGGACCACTGGCCTCGTCGATGGCTCGCGCGTGTCCAAGACCAATGCGCGCTTACACGCAATTGGCGAAGTCGATGAGACCAACAGCGCGCTTGGCGTAGCGCTTCAGACGCTGGCAGCGGATGAGGGGGAAACGCCTTTGGTCGCTGAATTGCGGCGTATCCAGAACGATCTGTTTGATCTGGGTGCCGATATCGCAACGCCCGGCGAAAGTTTTGAACCATCGCCGATGGAATTGCGGATTGTGTCATCCCAAGTCGAATGGCTTGAGGCGGCGATCGATAAAGCCAATGAGCAGCTTCCACCGTTGACCAGTTTCATTTTGCCGGGCGGCAGCTTGCCAGCAGCGCATATGCATATGGCGCGGGCCATTTCGCGCCGTGCCGAACGGGCGCTGGTCGCGGCATCGCTGGACGTTTCGATAAATCCGCAAGCGTTGAACTACATCAACCGCCTGTCGGACTATCTGTTTGTGCTGTGTCGCCTGATTAATTCGACGCGCGGCGGTGATATCATGTGGGTACCGGGCGCATCGCGGTGAGCGCGGGGGCGTCGCCCCAGATTTGCAGCCCCTAACGCTTACGGCCACATGGCCCAAGCGCATCAATGACAAATTTATAGTCCGCTTGCGCGCGCGCAGCGTTTTGATCGCCCGTTGTTTCGATGCGGTCGGTGGGAAGGCTGCGCGGTAGGCCACAGGCTAGGCGATACCATAGCAATGTGGATCGTTCCGGCGCGGTCGCAGACGAATCGATGACTTCGGCTGTCGATACTGCCCACTGTTTTTGCTCATTCGGCCGACTAAGAACCGTAAGGGACACTGGCTGGTCCTTTTCGGTCTTTAGGAAAATCTGTGTTTCGCCTTCACCGAGCACCGTTCCAGGGCTATGGAAAGCACTGGCAACACCTATGATGCGTTGCGGTGCATCACGCAGGACGGCCTCTTGTGTGATGCGGCGGACCAAAGCATCATTTGTCGGACTGAAATTTGCGAGCGCGTTGGGTCGCGATAAACGGATTTCGCCCGTTCGGCCCGCAACGGGGCTACCAAATAGAAACAACCGCTGTTTTTTCAATTTGGGCGCTTTGCCCTTCGCATCCTTGGGCACATCCAGCACAAAGCGGACGCGGTCGGCAATGCCGCCTTCGCCGCGAATCAACGCCATGACGTCCGCTTCGATCAGCATACGCTGAAGCGACACGGGTACGCCAATCGCTTGTTCCGGGGCAACTTTAGCAGCTTTGCGGACAGTAACATCAATGATCAGAGGCGATATGACGACCAAATCGGCAATATCCGAATAACTCGCCGATTCTGCTTCAATGGCAAGTGCAGGGGGCAGGGTGGCCACGGGTTGGGCAGATGCGGCATTGCCCAAACCCATCAAAACCAAGCATAAAATCACTTTCGCTTGCGAAATTCGCATTAAACAACCCTTCCTGAAACCGACATCCGTCGCCGGTTTTACGTGTATCACATTGTAGCATAATGTGAACCTGTCCATGAATTGCGTCTGAATCGCAGAATCCGGATTGCTTGGCATGTTAGGGTTGGCTAATGCGTCGATGAATCGAGTAAAAAAAGATATATTTCGATATCGCGAGGGTACTTTGGGGCACGGTAAAATGTGCGCCCTTAGTGTACTATTTTGTTTTGAAGGTAGGAGAGTTGTTTCCGCATGGCATATGCTGATCAAGATGGGATGAGCACAAACCGTTTGGTTTCTGTCGTCATTGTACTCCTTCTTCACGCTTTCCTCGGTTATGCCTTGGTGACTGGCCTCGCATATGATGCGGTCGTCTCGATCAAGGAAAAGATGACCGTGGTCGACGTGAAAGAAGAAGAACCACCCGAAGAAGAAGAACCACCACCAGAGCCAGAGAAGCAAATCGAGCCTCCGGTCGTTTCGCCTCCGCCAATGGTTGTTACGGTGACACCACCGCCAACGGTTCGTACAGTTGATACGCCGCCACCTGCGGCTCCAATTGTACCGACAGCCGCGCCTCCAGCGCCCCCGCCGCCGCCAGCAGGTCCTACTGCTGAAGCGAAGCCACGGGGCAACCCAGGTAACTGGGCAAACACGAACGACTATCCGTCGCGTGCTTTGCAACAGGAGCGTGAAGGAACCACTGGCTTCCGCGTTACGATTGGCATCGATGGCCGTGTCGTTGATTGCCAAGTTACGCAGTCAAGTGGCCATGCGGATCTTGATGCGGCAACCTGCACCAACGTGAAGCGTCGTGCGCGCTTTGAACCCGCCGTTCGTAATGGCGAAAAAGTTCAAGGCTCGTATTCAAACCGCGTACGGTGGCAGATACCGAAATAATTTTTCTGGCCCGGTTTGGGGGGAGCCTTGGTTCCGGGCCTCATTTGCTAGCAAGTAATATTTTTTGAGAGGTAGTTAAAATGTCGATTTTGTTTCTGACCGCGGCCGGTGCCGCACCTGAGGCCGCCGCACAATTCGGTCTTATCCCTGCGCTTAAAGAAGGCGGACCAATCTCCATCGCGATTTTCTCCGTGATGGTCATCATGTCGGTTTTCTCGTTCTACATCATGTTCACGAAGCTTTTTGAACAGCGGAAGGTTCTGAACCAGTATAACGACGTTCGTGCGCAATTCTGGCGCGCAGCTACGCTTGAAGAAGGCGCAGTAAAGCTCGATAAGAACAGTGCATATCGTCAGGTCGTTGACGACGCCATCCAAGCGAAAAAGCAGCATAGCCTTTTGACTGATCCAGTCGAAGCACATGACTGGCTGCATGGCGCGATGGCGCGTTCGGAAGACTCCATCAATAACAAGCTGTCGAGCGGCCTTCCTTTCCTCGCAACGGTTGGTGCAACGGCTCCTTTCGTTGGTCTGCTCGGTACGGTTATCGGCATCTACTCGGCGCTGATCAAAATCGGTATCGCTGGTCAGGCTGACATCGGCAAGATCGCTGGTCCAGTTGGTGAAGCACTGATCATGACCGCAATTGGTCTGTTCGTTGCTGTTCCTGCTGTTCTTGCGTACAACTGGCTTCAGGCACGTAACAAGACAATCGCACGTAGCCTCGCAACCTTCTCGAACGATGTACTTGGTTACATCTCTTCGGGCGGCCGCGTTAAGCCTGCTGTTCCTGCCGCTGCACCAGCTGGTAAGCCAGCACCTGCTGCAGCTAAGAAGTAATATTGGGTTAGGGCCGCGTTTCGGCGCGGCCCATCCGCCAGCAACCGCTGGCGCTCGATTTTTGACCCAATTTATTTAGAGAGGATTGGCCAATGGCAATCAGTTCAGGAGGCGGCGGCGATGATGCGCCAATGTCTGACATCAACACAACGCCGCTCGTCGACGTCATGCTGGTGCTCCTCATCGTATTCCTCATCGCAATTCCGGTCGCTATCCAAACAGTGAAAATGGACATTCCGGTCATCAAGTTTGAACCAACGAAGGCAAAGCGTGAAAACGTTCTTCTGTCGGTGACAACAACCGATGCCGGCGGTCGTGATCCCGGTGACCCCGCTTATGAAGGTGCAAACCCGAATGGCGAGTGCCGAATTTACTGGAACGTAACGCCTGTTGATTCAACCGAGTTGGTGGATCGTGCGGCGAAGCATTTGAAGGCAGAATTTGAAAAGCTCGGTGGCCCAGAAGCCGCCGCCGCTGGTCTGATCGAGCCTGACATGCTGCCAGAGGCGCACATTCGTGGTGATATCAACACGCCTTATCGATGCATCGGTGGTGCAATTTACACCATGCAGATGGCCGGTTTTGCGCGTGTTGGCTTCATTTCATCGCCGTTCGAAAACGCGAACGTGCAGTAAGTAATTTAAGGAGCAATCATCATGGCAATGAGTGGCGGTAACGATGATGGCCAGCCGATGATGGAAATGAACACAACGCCGTTAATCGACGTTATGCTCGTTCTCCTCATCATGCTGATGATCACCATCCCCCCGGTTTCGCACGCCGTAAACATTGACCTTCCGGTCAATGATCCAAATGCGCCACCACCGGAAGTTCCGATCGATCCTGTTATCAACAAGATCATCATTCTTCCGAACAGCGCAATTCAGTGGAACGGCACGCCGGTTTCGATTCAGCAGATGGAGCAGTATCTGGTCCGGACGACTTCAATGAATCCAGAACCCGAGCTTCAGTTCCAACCAGCCCCAACGGCGCCATATGACACCGTTGATAAGGCCCTGGTTTCTGTAAAGCGTAGCGGAATCTCGAAATTCGGTTTTGTCGGCAACGAACAATACCGCGTCTTCGGTAAGGCTTCGCGTGAGGGTCGGTAGTTTCCGAACCTTCCGTTAATACGACATTTAAAAAGGCGGTGCAGAAATGCGCCGCCTTTTTTATTGTCTGCTGTGACGGCCAAGGAACAACACCGGCCCACTGTTCGCTGTTGTTTTTGCTTTATTTGCTCATGGACAGCCGGCTCATCAGAATTGCTGCGCGCTTTGCCTGCCGTTTGATGCTCGCAAGGTCGACTGTCTCCCCGGGGGCGTGGTCACCTTTGCTATAGACGCCAAGGCCGACGAGACCGTCGACGTCATTGGCGACGAAGCTGATGTCTCCTGCGCCACGTTTCAACGGGTTGAGCGGCGGTTGGGCATCCAGTCCCAGATCCCGGTTTACAACATTCAGTTGCGCCAACAACGCCTTGTTGCCCTCTGTTGGCGCCATCAAATCCTGATTCACAAGATTGAGTTGCGCCAATAATGCTTTGTTACCCTCCGTCGGTGCCATGGCGGGATAGCCGCCGGGGTCAAAGCTAATCTTGGCGCTGGTCTTTGGTGCAGATGCCGACACGATGGCCTGCATCTTCTGCCGGACCCGCGCACTTTGGTCTTCGGATAAGGTCCGGAAGTCACCGCGCGCGATGGCTATGCCGGGAATGATGTTGGTCTTCCCCTTGGCACTTGCGCGGACGCCGTCATTATCAAACGTTGCCTCTTGCCCCGCGGCAATCAAACCGACGTTGAACGTCAGATTTGGTTCAGGCAGCTCGGTGCGGAATTGATGAATGATGCGCGCCAGTTCAAACGCTGCGCCATCGCCATAAGTGGAATCAAAGATCAGCGAGCTATGCCCGGTGACGCCGGAAACCTCTAACTTCCAACTATTCGACGACCGGCGCGCGATAACGCCCATGTCCTTGCCATCCTCAATCGACAGTCCTTCGAAATCGAGCGCGACATCTGCAGTCTTGCCGGCGGCAATCAACGGCGCGCGGGTAATCTCGATTGGGTCGCCTGCGTCCTCTTCATCGCCTGTCATATGAATTTCTATATGCGCGTCCTTCAGCGTGCCTGCCGCTTGCATGGCGCGCAAAGCAGACACGATCACGACCATGCCACCCTTGTCGTCACCTGCGCCCGGCCCAACGGCTTCATCACCGTTGCGGACGAATTTCTGGAATGGGCTATCGGCTTCAAAAACGGTGTCGAGATGCGCAATCAGTAAAAGCTTCTTTGTGTCCTTCTTGCCGGTCATTGTTGCGACCAGATGCCCCGAGCGTCCAGCCTTGGCCATATCCAGCCATGCCACCTTGAACCCAAGCGGTTCGAGCTCAGCGCGCATCATATCGCCGACGGTTTTGACACCAGCGAAGTTCATCGTTCCCGAATTTTGGTTAACCATCCGCTCAAGCAAGGCAACCGAGCGTTCATACTCCGCGTCAACGGTTGCGGCCATCTTGGCTTCGGGCTTTGAAAGCTGGGCAAACGCCGGCGTTGAAAGCGCCAAGAGCGCAACGCTGCTCATCAAAGACAGGGCTTGGAATTTCATGACATACTCCTGAAAACTATAGCCATGATGTGCCGCGCTTTGTGCGTTCGGGCAAGGGTGTTGATGCGGAACTTATGCGGCCGGCTTTTTCGCGAGGATGTGTTCGAGAATGAAATGCGGCACCGTCAGCGTTGATATCAGAATAAATGCAGACCGGACGATGCCCATGTCCGAAGGGACGTCGCCTTGGCACAGGAACATCAAGACGCCTAACCCCAAAGAAAGCGCGGACACGGCGGCCACAATGGCTGCCTTTTTCAATTTAGACAGGCCGCCCGTTTCGCGCAGCGCGTCCGCCATATGTCGCGGCGAGTGCAGCCCGCAAAAGAAAACGGCAAATGCCACGAGCGGCGGCAGGAACAAGGCGGCTGTGATACAGGCCAGCACTTCAAGCGCGCTTTGCGTGTCATCATGCCGGAACGCCCAATAGGCAAAGACAAGGCTGCCCAGCGCAGCAGGGACTGATGCCGCGCCAAGCAGCGCGGCGATCACTGCGCCGTTTTGGCTACCCGTTAGCGCGGCGAATATCATGGCGACATCGTCGGGGCTGGCCAGCGCAGGCAGGGCGACCAATGCCCACCCAACCATCATGGCTAGAAACGGATCTACGCCACCACGCCAATCACGGCTGAAATGCACAATTGAGATGAGCAGGAATGAAATGAGCGCAAGTTCCGGAAGCTGGAGCCATAAGACGACCATAGCGGCGGCGCATCCCACATAGCTGCCAATTATCTTCATCCTGCCCGCCACCCCATTCTGCCCAAAATGGGCAGCAGCGATTTCGACGTCCAGCGTGCCGTGGGGAATGCCTGCAATCACGATGGCCGCAGCAGCCAGCATATTGGCCTCAACGCTGTCCATGCCGCCCAGAAGGCGGTCTACGGCAATAAGCAGCAACGTTGCTGCCGGTAACGCAAACAGGCGCAACATTTTAGAAAATGTCGCGCCTGCAGAATGCGGATATAAAATTATATTCATACAGGAATGTACGCCGCCATAGCGGCGTACGTCCAGTGTTTATCCGAAGGACTTAGCCATATTCGGCTTGCGACTTGCGCACGGCGATCATGTAGATCAAGACGCCGACGCCTGCCTTTGCGATCAAGTCAGCGATTGTGTAGCCGACTTGTACGCCAACGGTTACGTCAGAACCGCTCAGATTGGTGTACGGGATCATGTATACGATCGGGTAGAAACCCCATGATGCGAAGGTCAGCAAGCGTGCCTTCTTCACCAGTTCACGTACATTTTCAGGCTGGTTGTTGATCGATGCACCGAGGCCGGCGAACAACTGCCACATGATGTAGACAAATGGGATTGCCGACAATGTGCCCCACAAAACGCGGGTCGGAATGTCCGTTGCGATTTCACCTGGGTAGCCCAAAATGATCATCAATGCAGCGGCGCCGCCAAGCTTGAACGACTTCGAGACAGTTTCTTCTTGGCTCAGACGCATCACGAGGATGAGTTCGATGAGAAGCAATGGCACGGTCAACAACCAATCGACATAGCGATAGGCATCGTTAAACGCATAGCCGCTTGCGGCCACGATTCCGCCTTCAACGGTATATGCGCCTTCCCAGCTTTCGAAAATACGGAAATAGTGATACGCGGCAATGGCGGTAACCAAGCCGGAAATGGTGAGCGCTGTCTTGTAGGCTGGGCCCACTTGCGAGCGGCCGAGCCACAAAAACAGCGTTGCTGCTGCCATGGTGGCAAATGTAAATGAGAATGCATTATAGACCAGGGAATACTGGCCAAAAGTTAGATTTTCCACGTTACTCTCCCCCTTTGCGACATCATTTCGGATGTCGGGGGCTTTTTCATAAACGCTGACCTGGGGACAACAACCTAACCTTTATACCATGTTTTTGTGATATTGCCCTCGACATCGCAGAACTGGCATATATAGTGGTTAACTCTGAAATGCCCCTATGGGGGTACGCGGGAGGCACTGTAATTTGGACGTTTTGGGCCGCTCTAACGAGAAACTAGACGCGCTAATCGCGAATAGCCCGATAGCGTCAGTGATCAGCGACCCGCGTCAAAGCGGCAATCCAATCATTGCCTGTAATGCTGCGTTTCTTGAACTGACGGGCTATGCGGAACATGAAATCATTGGGCGGAACTGCAAATTTTTGGCCGGTCCAGAGACTGAACCGTGGTTAACCGACACGATCAGCAATGGCGTTCAACGTCACGCCCCGGTCATGGTCGAAATTCTGAACTACAAACGCGATGGCACACCCTTTCGTAATGCAGTGCTGGTCGCGCCGTTGTTTGACGAAGAAGGTGAACTTGAGTTCTTTCTTGGTTCTCAGGTCGAACTTGAGCCCAGTGCGCCAGCGTCTTACGAGAGCCGTCATGCCGCGGCCGCGGCGGCGGTGAAGGCATTGTCACGGCGGCAGCGCGAAGTGTTGGCCGAAATGGCGCTGGGCCATTTGAACAAGCAAATCGCGTTCCGGCTTGGGCTCAGCGAACAAACCGTCAAAATGCACCGTGCGTTGTTAATGGAGCGGTTGGGCGCGGCGAGTTCGGCCGATGCTATTCGCATTGCAGTAGAGGCCGGGCTTTAATCTGCGCATTTGCTGTAACGGCGGCTAATGAGCTGCCTCGACAAGACACGGCGTCAAGGACGCAACTACTAAACACCAAATGAAAAGGCCCGGCAGTCCCCCAACCGCCGGGCCTTAAGCTAATGATCCGATGCGTAGGATCAGTAGCTGTAGTACATGTCGAATTCGACTGGGCTTGGTGTCATTTCCCAACGGGCGACGTCTTCCATCTTCAATTCGATATAGCTGTCAATCTGGTCCTTCGAGAACACGTCACCCTTCAACAGGAAGTCGTGATCCGCGGCCAGGCACTCGAGAGCCTCACGCAGCGAACCGGCTACGGTTGGTACTTCAGCAAGCTCAGCTGGTGGCAAGTCATAGAGATTCTTGTCCATGGCGTCGCCAGGGTGAATCTTGTTCTGAATGCCGTCGAGGCCAGCCATGAACAAAGCTGCATAGCACAGATATGGGTTCGCCATTGCATCGGGGAAGCGGACTTCAACGCGCTTGGCCTTGGCACCGGCACCATATGGAATACGGCATGAAGCCGAGCGGTTGCGCGCCGAATATGCGAGCAACACGGGCGCTTCGTAACCAGGTACCAGACGCTTGTAGCTGTTTGTGGTCGGGTTTGTGAATGCGTTCACGGCCTTGGCATGCTTGATGATGCCGCCGATGAAATACAGGCACATGTCCGAAAGCCCGGCATAGCCGTCGCCTGCGAAAAGCGGGGTCTTGCCTTCCCAGATCGACAGGTGGGTGTGCATACCCGAACCATTGTCTTCCTTGATTGGCTTCGGCATGAACGTTGCGGTCTTGCCATATGCATGTGCGACCTGATGCACGACATATTTGTAGATCTGCATACGGTCAGCGGTCTGTGTCAGCGTGCCGAACGTCAGGCCAAGCTCATGCTGGGCTGCGGCAACTTCATGGTGATGCTTATCGCAAGGCAGGCCCATTTCGAGCATGGTCGAAACCATTTCGCCACGGATGTCGACTGCGCTGTCGACGGGCGCAACTGGGAAATAACCACCCTTTGCGCGGGGGCGATGCCCCATGTTGCCGCTTTCATATTTCGTGCCGGTGTTCGTTGGCAGTTCAATATCGTCGATCTTGTAATATGACGTGTTGTAGCTGTTTTCGAAACGCACATCGTCGAACATGAAGAACTCGGCTTCTGGACCGACATAGACGGTGTCGCCGATGCCTGTGGTTTTCAAATATGCTTCAGCGCGCTTTGCGGTCGAGCGCGGGTCGCGGCTGTACAGTTCGCCCGTTGATGGCTCGACGATATCGCAGAAGATGATCATCATTGGCGTTGCGGAGAATGGATCTACGTACACGGCATCAAGATCAGGCTTCAGGATCATGTCGGATTCGTTGATGGCTTTCCAGCCTTCGATGGACGAACCGTCAAACATCAGGCCATCTTCCAACTCGTCTTCGCCGATCACGCCAGCGCACATGGTCAGATGCTGCCATTTGCCCTTGGGATCAGTGAAACGGACATCGACCCACTCGATCTCTTCATCTTTGATGCGCTTGATAATGTCCTTAGCTGAGGTACCCATTCTACTTTCCTTCTTTGGCTTGTCTTTTTTGGATATTTTGGATTTTTTTAAACAGCGTCGTTATCGCGTTCGCCGGTGCGGATGCGCAATGCGGTTTCGACAGGGATAACGAAAATCTTGCCGTCACCAATGCGCCCAGTCTGGGCAGCTGCAGCAATGGCTTCAACGACGCGGTCGGCAAGGCCGTCTTCAACGACAACCTCAAGCTTTACCTTCGGCAAAAAGTCGACGACATATTCGGCGCCCCGATACAGTTCGGTGTGGCCCTTTTGACGTCCAAAGCCCTTGGCTTCGGTAACAGTGATGCCCGAGACGCCAACTTCGTGCAGCGCTTCTTTCACCTCGTCCAATTTGAATGGCTTGATGATCGCTTCGATCTTTTTCATGGCTTTTCCCTTTATAGCGCGTGAGGCACATGCTCCGCGCGCGCGGATGATGTAATAGGCATATCAAGTATCGTGCCAAAATTGACCAACACCAAAACGCGTTATTTTTGCCCGTTTGGCCAATAGCATCTGCCTAAATTTTAGGCAGATGCCAGATTCATGGGCAGCAGTTTTTTACTTTGCTGCCTTTTTTGGTCCACCGCTCAATGCGGCATCATTTGCCTTTGCATAATGTGCACGGCTGACAACATAAGCGCGCATTTGCTCGGCTTCTTTCGCTGTTAACACGCTGCTAAAGCCGACCATACCATTGCCCTTCAATATGCCGTCAATCACAACCGATTTCCAGGTTGCGGCATCCGCAATCACACCAGATTTACGCAGGTCCGGCAGCACGCCGTTCCCGACCGCGCCGGGTCCGTGGCAGACCAGGCAATAGCGTTGGAAATTCGATCCCCCCGCAGCGATATCCGCTGGCGTGCCGAATTGCGCAGGCGGTGCCCACACATAGGCTGGCGCTTTCGGTACGGGTGGCAACGTTGTTTTTCCGCCAAGCTTTAGAACGATCAGGCGGGGGATATTGGGAACCGCAGCGCTGGTGGAGCCTGCATAACCCGATACGAGCGGGAACGCGCCGCCCTTGCTGGTCAGGAAGGCGACATATTGCTCGCCGCCCACCGTATAGGTCGATGGGCCGGACAACACGCCAGACTGTACGTTAAGGTTCAACAATTGCTTACCGCTATCCGCAGCATAAGCACGGAACTCGCCCATTGCCGTACCTTGGAAAACCAGATTTCCGGCGGTGGTCATCGTTCCGCCATTCCATGAGGCGGGATGATCTACGGTCCATTTTGCTTTGCCGGTCTTGGGGTCGAACGCGACAAGTTTCCCGGTCGTCGCCGCTTTCACAGCCTTCACGAAATTGATGTCATCGGGAAGGTCGGCCGTTGCCATCGCGCCGCCCACGTTGAAGCCCAGCGCCTTGCGCTCTTGTTCATTTGGCGCAACCGGCGGCAGATACGCGCCGCCAATGTACAATGCGGGAATGTAGACCAGTCCCGTTGCGGGGTTGAAGCTCATCGGGTGCCAGTTATGCGCACCCAGCGCCGAAGGGTTCGCCAAATACAGCTTGCCGGTTTTTTCATACCGCGCGGCAGGGTTTTCGATTGGCCGCCCCGTTTTCATGTCATAGCCGGTTGCCCAGGTGATGCCGTCGATAAACGGGTTTGCTGACAACAACTTGCCGTTCAGCCGATCAATGGTGAAGAAAAAGCCGTTCTTCGGCGCGTGGTACAGAACTTTGCGTTCTTTGCCGCCGCGGGTTTCCGTCGCCAATATGATCGGCTGGGTCGCAGTGTAATCCCAGCTTTCGGCTGGCGTTTCCTGATAATGCCAGACATATTCGCCCGTGTCGGGTTTGAGCGCGACGATGGACGACAGGAACAGATTGTCGCCTTCGCCATTGGAACGGATACCATGGTTCCACGGGTTTCCGTTGCCGACGCCAAGGTACAATTGGTCGAGCTCGGCATCATAGACGATTGCGTCCCACACGGTGCCGCCGCCGCCACTTTCGCGCCAGTCACCCTTTTTGGGCTTGGAACTCCATGTTTTGTTTGCCGCCGTTTTTAAGATCTTGTCGCTCGCGGCATTGTCTGGCTCGCCCTTGGGATTGGGCGTGGTGTAAAAACGCCATGCCTGCTTGCCGGTCGCGGCGTCATATGCGGTTACATAACCGCGCGCGCCGAACTCTGCGCCGCCAAAGCCAATAACCACCTTGTCCTTTACGACCCGTGGCACCCCTGTGATGGTGCCGTTGGATTTGAGATCAAGCGTTTGGACACTCCACAATTGCTTGCCCGTGGCGGCGTCCAGGGAAATCAAACGTCCATCGATGGTTCCAACAAAAACGCTGCCTTTCCAGAACGCAACGCCACGGTTGACCACGTCGCAGCAGGCTTTGACGCCGCGCGCTTTGTCGACTTCGGGATCGAAGCTCCACAATGGTTTGCCGGTTTTGGCGTCATAAGAAAATACTTTGGACCAGGCGGTCGAGATGAACATTTTGCCGTCGACAACCACTGGTGTTGCTTCCTGGCCGCGCGCATCGGGCAAGTCAGCGAACCAGGCAATACCCAGATCCTGCACATTGCTGTCGTTAATTTGGGTAAGCGGGCTGTGCCGTTGCTCATTATAATTGAAGCCAGTCATCGCCCAGTTTGAGCCATCGCCGCCGGTTTTCAGATAATCTCCGTTAATCTTAGCGAATGCAGGCACATCGGTCGGGCCTGCTATTTTTTGGCAAGAACCCAATAATAATGTCGCGCCAGCAAATGCGGCTGCGAACCAAAGTTTATTCTTCATATTTTTCTCCCCCTCGACGGAAAGGCTATGCCCTCGAATAGGCTTCGTCCAGTGGGAATTTAACTGACGGGTTAAATTTTCTTTTTTATGGCGCTTTCCATCTCGGTTGCGGCCTTTTCATAGACGCGTGCGCGGAGGCTTGAGAGTATTGCATCAGGTGCATTTGCCGGCGTTCCGCCGCTAAACGGTGGTGCTGGGTCATATTCCAGCGCGAGTTGGATGGTGCGCGCAACATCTTCGCCTGCAATGTCTGAAATCAGTTCAAGCGCAAAGTCGATGCCTGACGTGACGCCGCCTGCAGTCACCAAATTGCCGTCGCGAACAACCCGCGCGGGGCGATGTGTTGCGCCAAACATCGGCAACAAATGCGTATATGCCCAGTGGCATGTCGCTTCTTTGCCGCGCAGCAAATCGGCCGCGCCCAATATGAAGGCACCGGTGCACACGCTGGTGATATATTGCGCGCCGCGTGCTTGCGTGCGGACGAAATCGACGATCTGCGCATCAGCAATTGCGTCGCGGACACCATGGCCGCCCGGCACGCAGATTATGTCCGCCTGCGGGCAGTCTGCAAAACTGGACCTAGGGAGAATAGAAAATCCGCTATCGGTGGTAACCGCCGCGCCCGTTTTGCTGACGACATGAACATCCGCGCCCGGCAATCGCGACAGGAATTGCACCGGCCCTGTGAAATCGAGTTGCGTGACATTGTCGAAGAGAACGAAGACGATATTCATGCCGTCTGCTTAACCTGCACGCGGCAAAAAACAAAGGGCCGCCGGATTTCTCCGACGGCCCAAAGGTCGCAAATTGTATCGATCAGATAAGTTCGATCGCCAAAGCCGTCGCTTCGCCGCCGCCGATGCACAGCGATGCCAGGCCGCGTGTCTTGCCATGGCGCTGAAGCGCGGCGACCAAGGTTGTGATGATCCGCGCACCCGATGCACCAATGGGATGGCCCAATGCCGTGGCGCCGCCATGAACGTTAATCTTGTCATGCGCTATGCCCAGATCGTGCATCGCAAACATCGCGACGCAGGCAAATGCTTCATTTACTTCGAACAGGTCAACGTCCGCGATGGTCCAGCCAGCCTTGGCCAAGCATGTGTTGATAGCACCGACCGGAGCGGTGGTGAATGCTGATGGCTCCTGCGCGTGCGCCGCGTGCGCGACGATACGCGCAATCGGTTTTTGCCCATTGGCGTCGGCGACCGATTGGCGGGATAGCACCAGTGCAGCAGCACCATCCGAGATCGACGAGCTGGTGGCGGCCGTGATTGTGCCGTCCTTTGCAAAGGCTGGCTTGAGCGTTGGAATCTTGTCGGGCATGCCTTTGCTAGGTTGTTCGTCGGTGTCGATGATCACGTCGCCCTTACGTGTGGCAACGGTCACCGGAACGATTTCCGCTTTGAACGCGCCGTCTGCAATCGCGCTTTGCGCGCGGCGTAACGATTCAAGGGCGTATGCGTCCTGCCCTTCGCGCGTCAGCTTATAATCGTCTGCGGTGTCTTGCGCGAACGTGCCCATGGCACGGCCCGCTTCATATGCGTCTTCCAGTCCATCAAGGAACATATGGTCATAAGCGGTGTCGTGCCCGATGCGTGCGCCACTGCGATGCTTTTTGAGCAAATAAGGCGCGTTGGTCATGCTTTCCATGCCGCCGGCGATGACATAATCGACTGAGCCAGCGGCGAGTGCCTCGCTGCCCATGATGACGGTCTGCATGCCCGAACCGCAAACCTTGTTCACCGTCGTTGCTTGCACAGATTTGGGCAGGCCCGCTTTAATCGCGGCCTGACGGGCAGGGGCTTGGCCGAGGCCTGCTGGCAACACACAACCCATGTAAATGCGCTCAATCGCCGCGCCATCGACACCAGCGCGTTCAACCGCGGCCTTCACCGCAGTCGCGCCAAGGTCGGTCGCAGAAACGTCAGCCAACGCCCCTTGCATGGCCCCCATTGGGGTGCGGGCGTAGGACAGGATGACGACAGGATCGGCGTTGCGCATGGGAGATTCCTTTAATTTTGATTTGCCGCCTTATAGTGCGGCGCAGCATCAAAAACAAATGTGAATCAGCCCAGTTTGCTGCGTTAGAACAAGGCCTTCAAATCGCGTTTCAGGATTTTGCCATTGGCGTTGCGCGGCAGGGTATCCTGCGTGAAGATGATCTTCACGGGCACTTTGAATTTTGCCAATCGTGCGCTGACATATTCGCGAAGTTCATCCTCGCTTGCGGTCATGCCGGGCGCCAGATGGACTACAGCCGCGGGTTCTTCGCCCAGTGTCTGGTGCGGAATGCCAATCAGTGCGGCATCGGTGACCGCGGGATGTTCATACAAGATATTCTCGACTTCCGACGAATAGATATTCTCGCCGCCGCGAATGATCATGTCTTTGGCGCGATCAACGATGAAGCAGAAGCCTTCATCATCGACGCGGGCAAGATCGCCTGTGCGCACCCAGCCATCGACAAACGTCTGTGCGGTGGCGTCCGGGCGGTTCCAATAGCCTTTGACGATTTGCGGGCCGCGTGCCCACAATTCACCGACTTCGCCAACAGGCAATTCAACCTGGCCATCCTCTGACATGATTTTCACGTCCGAGACTGCAACGGCCGGACCACAGCTGTCGGGACGATTCAGATAATCTTCGGCAACATGCGAGGTGACCGTTGCCATGGTTTCGGTCATGCCCCAGCCATTGCCGGGGAATGCGCCGAATATTTCGTAGATCTTGCTGACGAGCTCTGGCGCGGATGGTGCACCGCCATAGCTTATCGCGTCGATTGAGCTGAGGTCATATTTCTCGCGGTCGGGGTGCTCGATTAACTGCCAAGCGATGAACGGCACGCCGCCCGTGGCGTTGATCTTTTCGCGCTCAATAATCTCGAATGCCTTCACCGTATCCCATTTGTGGAGGAGTACGATCTTATGCCCTGCTTGAATCGTCGGAATCATCGACGCGGAACATGCGGTGACATGGAACATTGGAATGACAAGCAGGCTCGCCCTTATGCTGGGTTCGGGCAAAGGCTCACCCCGGCGCAGCATAGTCGCAGCGCCAGAATAGGCGCTGGAAAAGCCATTGGTCAGCAGGTTGCGGTGCGAACCCAAGGCGCCCTTTGGCTTTCCGGTCGTCCCGCTGGTGTAGAAAATGGTAGCCGCATCATCTGGCGCAATCGCGACATCAGGCAACGGTAGGTCAGCCAAATCGGCGTAATTTTTGGGGCTGCCAATGATGCTTTCGAGCGTGATGGCGGGCTCGGCCATTGCCGCTGTCCCCGCGCGTGCGACCATGACATGCGCGAGCGCCGGCATCTCTGCTTTATAGGGCGATATGCGGTCCCAACGTTCCGCGTCGCAGATCAGAACCGCTGCACCCGAATCGGCCAAACCAAAGGCAAGCTCTTCGCCCGTCCACCATGCATTTAACGGCACAACAATCGCGCCCGTCACTGCGGCCGCAAAAAAGGCGACTGGCCATTCAGGCAGGTTGCGCATGGCAAGGGCAACGCGGTCGCCCTTTTTTACGCCGCGTGCTTGCAGCGCATGCGCGAGGGTCGCCACCGCGCGGTGCCAAGCTGCGTAAGCGACGCGTTCATCCTCATACACCACAAATTCGCGGTCGCCGAATGACGCATTGGCGTGCGCGGCCAGTACCGCGAGATTTGGCAGTGCGTTTTTCCAGACGCGCGTTGGCACACCTTCAATCTCGGCCGTTTCCATTTCGAACGGCATGCCAGGTGCACATAATGCATCCTTTACTTGATCTCGCGTCATGACGGGCCAACCCGCAGGTGGCGTCCACTTTTTACCGGCCTCGATCATGTTCTCTCCAATATACGCGTCATGCTTTTTGCATGTTGAACATGTCGATACGCCAAAATGGTTTTCATTTGCAACGCTTCACGCTAGCAATTCATCAACGGGTTAAATGGAGAGAGAAAATGACCGCAAATATGCAGACTGTGCTCGAAAAGCAGCGCGCAGCATTTACCGCAGCTATGCCAGAATCGATGTCGGTCCGCCGTGACCGTATCGACCGCGCGATTGCGATGTTGATCGATCATGCGGAGGATTTCGCAAAGGCCGTTTCTGCTGATTTCGGGCATCGTAGCCGCGAACAAACGCTGCTGACCGACATCATGCCTTCTGTGAGCGCGATGAAACATGCCAAGAAGCATTTTGAAAGCTGGGCAAAAGGTGAAAAGCGCAAGCCAACATTCCCACTTGGTCTGCTCGGTGCCAAGGCCGAAGTCGTTTACCAACCAAAGGGCGTTGTCGGCGTTGTTGCGCCATGGAACTTCCCCGTTGGTATGGTGATGGTCCCGATGGCAGGTATTCTCGCCGCCGGTAACCGCGCGATGATCAAGCCATCGGAATTCACCGAGCGCGTGTCGGCGTTGTTCGAAGAGCTCGTGCCAAAATATTTCGCTGAAGAGGAAATGGCCGTTTTCAATGGCGGCGCTGAAGTCGGCATGGCGTTTTCAAAGCTGGCATTCGACCATATGATATTCACCGGCGCGACGGGCGTGGGCAAGCATATCATGCGCGCCGCAGCGGACAATCTCGTGCCCGTGACGCTTGAGCTTGGCGGCAAATCACCGACCATCATTGGCCGAAGCGCCGACACGAAAAAGGCGGGCGAGCGTATTGCCCTGGGCAAGATGATGAACGCGGGCCAAATCTGCCTCGCGCCCGATTATTTGATGGTGCCCGACGACCAAGAGCATGATGTCATCGCGGCGGTGAAGGCTGGCGCAATCGCGCAATATCCCACTTTGCTGCACAATGACGATTACACCTCGGTTGTGAATGGCCGAAATTATGAGCGGCTTCAGGGCTATCTGGACGATGCGCGTGAAAAGGGCGCTGAACTCATCGAAATCAACCCTGCGGACGAGGATTTTGTCGGATCAAACGGCAACAAGATGCCGCTGACGATTGTCCGCAATGTCACCGATGACATGAAGGTGATGCAGGAAGAAATCTTCGGACCGATTCTGCCCGTCATGACTTATTCGTCGATGGATGAGGCGATTGATTATGTGAATGCACATCATCGTCCGCTTGGCCTATATTATTTCGGAACGGACAAGGCGGAAGAAGAACGCGTCTTGTCGCGGACCGTCTCTGGCGGCGTAACGATCAACGACGTCGTCTTCCACAATGCGATGGAAGATCTGCCCTTTGGTGGAGTCGGGCCTTCGGGCATGGGCAATTATCACGGCGCAGACGGGTTCAAAACCTTCAGCCATATGCGTGCGGTCTATCGTCAGACCGGCGTCGATGTTGCTGGAATTGGCGGATTCAAGGCGCCTTATGGCAAAGCGACGCTGAAGACACTCGCTAAGGAACTTAAGAAATAAGGATGCGCTTGCATCGGGGCGGAGGCTCGGTTAGAGGAGCCTCCGCTTCAACGGGTTCGCCCTGACGAAGATGTGCCCCAGTGGTGGAATGGTAGACGCGCTGGATTCAAAATCCTGTTCCGAAAGGAGTGCCCGTTCGAGTCGGGCCTGGGGCACCACCATATTTTCTCAGACAGCTTGAAATCCGTTGGTCCGCAGTGCGATGCGGTATCGCTGTCAATCAGAATCTGATCATGATCCGCCGCGCAAGTGCGGGCGATATCGAATACACAAGCCGAAGCAGCTTCACCATGCCGACATTCGCCTCAGGCGCGTTTGTCGCAATGGCATCAACGATTTCTGCGGCACATTCCTTTGCCGACATCTTTTTGCCATTCACGCGGCCGCGCGTCATTGCGGTGTCGACGACCGGCGGCAATGCTTCAATGACATGAACCTTGGTATCACGCAGATTGTGCCGCAGTGATTGGGTAAAGCTTCTGAGGCCCGCTTTGGTCGCGCAATAGACTGGACCGCCCGCGCGCGGGGCAATGGCGAGGCCTGAGGTGACATTCACAATCGACGCCTCGGGCCGCTGAAGCAAGCCGGGTAACAAGTGCCCAATCAGGTGCAACGGCGCGTTGAGGTTCAGGAAGATCGCCTGATCAGTGAGCGCCAGATCAAGCGGCTCGCCGGGACCGAAATTACCGCTCATTCCTGCATTGTTGATCAGGATGTCCAATTCGCGCCCTGCGAGCGCGGCAGCAAGCTTCGCGCAGCCCGCAGCATTGGAAAGGTCTGCCTTTATCGCCTCCAATCCCTCTTGCCGTGCAGAGGCAAGCACGTCGTCGCGGCGACCGCAGACGATGACGTTGGCGCCTTTCGCCATCATTTGGCGTGCTATTTCCAAACCGATGCCGTCGGTCCCACCCGTAACCAATGCAGTTTTGCCCTTAAGTTCCATAAATCCCCCCTCAATATTGTCCGAAATTAACCTTGCCCTGCATTGTCAGGGAATCAGTATCGAAGAACCAACTGTTTTGCCTCCTTCAAGATCGCGATGTGCCTGTGCGGCGTCTTCCAACGCGTAGCGATGGCCGATCGTGATATCGATGATGCCTTGGCGGAACATGTCGAACACATATTCTGCGCCCGCTGCCCGCTCTGCTGCATTGTAATAATAATCGAACAGGGTTGGGCGCGAGACGTAGAGCGAACCTTTTTGTGCCAAAGTGCCAAGGTTGACACCCGTCACCGGACCGCTGGCATTGCCATAGCTGACGATCAGGCCGCGCCGCGCGGTTGCGTTCAACGATGTTTCCCATGTGTCGCGGCCGACACCATCGAAGGTCACTTCAACGCCTTTGCCGCCCGTCAGTTCGCGGACCTGCGCTGCGACATCTTCTTTGCCATATAGAATGACATGGTCGGCCCCCGCTGCGCGTGCCAGCGCCGCCTTTTCATCCGTGCTGACTGTCCCAATGACGCGGGCACCAACATGCTTCAGCCATTGCACAAGCAACAATCCGACGCCGCCTGCCGCCGCGTGCAACAATATGTCCCATTTGGGCTGAACCTTGGCACAGCGCTCGACAAGAAACTCGGTGGTGCAGCCCTTGAGCAAGCCCGCGGCCGCAATTTCGTCGCTGATGTCGTCTGGTATTAAAAACAGGCCATGCGCGGCAATATTGCGCGCGGTCGCATAGGCACCGATGCTCGGGCCAAAAGTCGCAACCCGGTCGCCCACGCGCCAGTCGGTAACGCCGTCTCCCACGGCCTCAATGATGCCCGCTGCCTCCATACCAAGGCCAGAGGGCAACGCCATCGGATACAGGCCGCCACGATGATAGGTGTCAATGAAGTTCAGGCCCACGGCCAGATTGCGCATGCGGACTTCACCGGGACCGGGCGCTGCCAGTTCAACGTCCGTCCACGCAATAACGTCCGGCCCACCGGTTTGCTGAATTTGTGCTGCTCTTTCCATCGGGAGAACTCCTGTTTGTTGCATGCATCCTAACAGAGCCAGTGGCAGGCCGCCAACCTGCGCTGCGGAATATGGTTAAAAAGACGTCAATAACTGTCGCAGATCGGGACAGTCGAATTTGGGTCCCTCTTTAACCATCTTTTGGCATGGCTATTATGCCTAACAAAACGTTAACGTCTGATCATGATGAAAAGAAGATTAGTCGGTCACAACGAAGCTGCCCGCCACCCCCTTCGGCAGATGCTTCCCCCACCACAGATGACGCACGCCGTCATCGCGCCACGCCCCACATCGTGGTGGCGCAGTGAGGATACGCATTTGTTTATGCTCAGCTTCAGTGCGTTTTTTGTCGCAATAAGCAGCTATATTGACTGAGTTTTATACGGCGACGGGGTCGCACGCCTTGTGCAGCTTCCACGAAATCCATGCCGAAACAAGGCAGGCCGCCGCAATCATGAACAGTGTGTCGGGAATGCTGACGCCTGCGCTGACGAGAAGGCTGTAAATCACAGCACCAATGACCATCGCGCCGGAATTCACGATGTTATTGGCGGCAATGGTGCGGGCGGTTTGCGACTTTGCAACCGTCGTTGTCAGAAACGCGTAGAGCGGGACGACAAACATGCCCCCCGCGATGGAAATACCCAGAAGATCGACAATCATACGCTCGCCATAGCCTAGCGTCAGAAACTGCCACCAATCTATCAGCTCTGGCCCGGTGGGTTGCCAGTGGCTGACCGTCCACCAAAGATCCAGGACGAACAGACCCATTATGATGACTGAAATCGGCGCATATTTTGCCGACACTGTGCCATTCAGCATGCGGTTGACGGCGACTGAGCCAATGGCGATGCCGATGGAGAAAAACGCGGTAAACAAGGTCGCGACAGTGTTGTCGCCGCCGATTGCGTTTTTGACCATGGGCGGGAAAATTGACCCAAGGACAGCGCCAACGCCCCAGAAAAAGCTGATTGCCATGATCGCCAAAAATAGGCGGGGTATGTGCATGGTGTCGCGCACCAGTCGCCAGCTGCTGCGAAAGATGTTCCAGTCCATTTTGGCGGTTGGAGCATCGCTTTCGGGCGGTGCAAGCGGAACAGATTGCGCGGTCACGCGCCCGATGATCGCAACGATGATAATCCCTACGCCGGCAATCTTTCCGGGAATGATGCCGCCCGCAATCGTCCCGCCCAAGATGGCGAGATAGGTGCCGGCTTCGACAAGGCCAGTTCCGCCCAAAACCTCGTCTTCTTTAAGATGCTGGGGCAAAATCGCATATTTAATTGGGCCAAAGAAGGTGGAATGCACGCCCATTGCGAACAATGCGACGAGCATCATCGGTATGTTGTGCAGGTAGATACCCGCTGCACCGAAGATCATGATAAAAATCTCGGCTGTCTTTACCATGCGAATGACGCGCGTCTTTTCGATGGTATCGGCCAGTTGTCCCGCAAGCGCGGAAAACAGGAAAAAGGGTAAGATGAACAGCGCGCCGGCGATGGCGTTAAAATTCGCTTCCTGGGTCGGGTCCGAATAGATCTCGTACGTCACCAAAATGACCATGGCCATCTTGTAAAAATTGTCGTTGAAGGCATTCAGGAACTGGGTGATGAAAAGCGGCAAAAATCTGCGCTTATTCAACAGGGACATTGTCGTAGCCATTGGTTTTTGCACTTCCCATGCGGACGGTATCGGAGCATTAGCGGCCCAGCCCTATCATGGCAAAGTGCATTTCATGTGACGGTGAAATAGCCGCGTGATTTTGCTGGCACATCGCGCTATTGCTATAGGATGCTTAGCTTACCCAACCTCCTAACCTTGTCGCGCATTCTTGCTGTACCCATCCTCGTCTTTTTGCTGTGGCCTGGCGCCAAGCAGATAGGCATTCAACCGGTGCCACTGGATTACGGCTTTGCATTCATATTGTACTGCCTGATGGGGATTACCGATTATTTCGATGGTTATCTTGCGCGGGCGCAGGGGACAGTATCGAAATTGGGCGTTTTCCTTGATCCCATCGCCGATAAGATCATGGTCGCCGCTGTCATTTTGATGCTGGTGTTCACGCGTGATGTCGACGGTTGGCATGTCATTGCTGCCCTCATCATTTTACTGCGTGAAATGATCGTATCGGGCCTGCGCGAATTTTTGGCTGGCCTGCAGATTTCCGTGCCTGTTTCGAAACTCGCCAAATGGAAGACGACGTTTCAGCTTGTTTCGCTCGGCGGCATCATTTTGGCGGGCGCCTTGCCGGACTGGATGTTGCTGAAGCAAGCCGCACTAGCGCTGCTGTGGATCGCCGCGGTGCTGACCATGATTACCGGCTGGGATTATCTACGCGTCGGCATAAAGCATATGGATTGACCAGATGAGGCTGGTGTATTTCGCGGCGGTTCGCGAGGCCATTGGTGTGGCCTCCGAAACATGTGATCTGCCGGCACATGTGCGCAATATTCATGACGCCATTCACTGGCTGGCCAGTCAGTCACCGGGGCACGCACTGGCCTTTCAAGACAAAGCGCGGCTTCGTTTCGCTTTGGACCAAGCTATGGTGCCGTTGGATGCCGCACTTGGCGATGCACATGAGCTTGCAATTTTCCCGCCAGTGACCGGCGGATGAAACGCGTCCTTATCAGCGGCGAGCCGATCAGCGAGGAGGTTGCACTGTCGGGCCTGAGTGATTTGGGGGGCGGTGCTGTGTCCAGTTTTACGGGCATATCGCGGGACGATGGCGGTGTGACCGCGATTGAGCTTGAGCATTATCCCGGCATGACGGAATCAAGCCTGCTGCGGTTAATCGATGAAGCCTTTGCCCGCTGGGCATTGCTTGGCGCCGCCATTGTGCACCGGATTGGGCGCGTTGCGGTTGGCGAACCCGTGGTCGTTGTCGGCGCAGCGTCGCGGCACAGGGCAGACGCGCTTGAGGCCACGGCGTTTCTCATTGACCGCCTGAAAACCGACGCGCCATTTTGGAAGAAAGAGCATTATGCAGACGGAATGTCCGTCTGGGTTGATGCCAAATCCAGCGACGACGACCGGTCTTCACGCTGGTCCTAACTGTTCCGGGCGCGGTTCAGCGCTTAGGTTATGTGCAATTCCCGCAGGGACTCCGCAAGCAATTCGAATTCCTCACGGCGCGGGCTGTTGGTTCGCCAAATCAGCGCAATTTCCCGGCTCGCATGCTCCGCATTCAATGGCCGCGCCTGAACGTCTGTTCCGTTCAATAGGCCAGCCGCGACGGCCATCTCGGGAATGATGGTTAGGCCCAAGCCATTGTCCACCATCTGTACAAGCGTGTGCAGCGATGTCCCCAGCATCATGGCCGTGGCGCGCAGTTCCGGCCTGTTACAGGCAGCCAGTGCGTGGTCCTTCAAGCAATGGCCATCGACCAATAACAAAAGCCTGTTTTCATCAATCAGCTCAGGCTCAATGCTTTCGGGCGGGTCGCGCGGGTCATCCAATGGAAAGGCCACATATAATGCGTCGTTAAACAGATGCGCTTTTTCGACATCGCCCGCCGGAAAAGGAAGCGCCAGCAGGACACAGTCGACCTGACCATGATGCAATGCTTCGACCGCAGCCGCGCTGGCTTCCTCCCGCAGGTATAGCTTTAAATCGGGGTACTTTTTTCGCAATGCCGGTAACAACTTCGGCAACAGGAAAGGCGCAATCGTGGGGATGACGCTCATGCGCAAATCATCGGCAAGTGGCTTGCCCGCGGAACGCGCCATTTCGGCGAGCTCTTCCGCCTCACGTAAAATGCGGTGCGCCTTGGTCACCATCTTGTTGCCCAGCGGCGTAAAGCGGACGACGCGGCGCGTGCGCTCCACAAGCATCAGGCCAAGCAGCGACTCCAGCTCGCGTATCCCAGCGGACAGCGTAGACTGCGTGACAAAGCACGACACCGCAGCTTTACCGAAATGGCCATGCTCCTGAAGCGCGACCAGATATTGCAGCTGTTTCAATGTTGGAAGATAGGTGCTCATAAATCGACCTCGTTTATTATTCTGGGCCACATAATCGTTTTTAACGATGATTCTAGCAATATTTAGCGAAAAGGTTCATAGATTGCTGGAAATGCCCGTTTGAAAGTCTTAGCTTAAATGCTCAACGGTCCCACTAGGGACGGCAGGGTCATCTATGTTCATTTCAAATCTCATCGAATATCTCGACTCGATCAAAGAACGTGATCCTGCGCCGCGCTCGCGTTGGGAGATATTGCTCTACCCCGGCGTATGGGCCGTGGGTTATCACCGCGTCGCCCATTGGCTGTTCCTTGGCCAGATGTTCTTTCTTGCGCGGTTGGTGAACCATTTCGCCCGATTTTTAACGGGTATAGACATTCACCCCGGCGCCAAGATTGGCAGTAATTTCTTCCTCGACCATGGTTTCAGCGTGATTGGTGAAACGGCCGAGATTGGCGACAATGTCACCATGTACCAGAACGTCACCTTGGGTGGCACCAACCCGACGAACGGGATGGCGGGCAAACGGCACCCAACGATATTGGACAATGTTATCATTGGATCAGGTGCGCAGATCCTTGGCCCAATTACAGTGGGCGAACGCGCTCGCATTGGCGCTGCTGCCGTGGTCACCGACGACGTACCAGCTGGTGCAACGATGGTTGGCCAAAAGGCGCGCTCGACATTGGTTCAGGCCGAAACCTATGCACGCGACTTCATGCCTTATGGCACGCCATGCCGGGAGATGTTCGACCCGGCGACGCAAAGCCTCGAGATCTTGCAGTGTGAAATCGAAACCCTGCGCAAACGTATCGCCGACCTGATGGCCGAGCGTGATGGAACGCCGGCAGCGACGCCGGTCAAGCCCCGTGCGAGCAAGGGAAGCAAGACCAGTTGAGCGCAATCATCACGCCGTTCCCGATAACCAACCGGCTTAACCAGATTGGTTTTGAAAAAGGCGAGCTAACCCAGATACTCAATCTGTATGGGCGGATGGTCGCCGCGGGCAACTGGCGCGATTATGCCATCGATCTTGGCCGCGATGCCGCCGTATTCAGTGCGTTCCGGCGCGCCACCGAGCGGCCGGAATATCGCATTGAAAAGCGACCAGCATTGCGCAACCGCCAAGGCATGTGGGCATTGGTCGGCGAGGGTGGCGCAATTTTGAAACGCGGGCATGATCTTGGCCCCGTCCTTGCGCCTGTTGAACGAAAGCTCATGAAACTCGTCGACGCATAAAAAAAGCCCAACCAAAGACCGGGCTCTTTCGAAACGTTTCGCAGGCAATTAGCCGAGCGCTTGAAGCGCCTTCATCACGGCGATCGATTGTTCGCCGCCTGACTGTGGAACGGTTTCACCCGTGCGGTCGATAATCTTGTCCCAAGCCGCAGCAAAGCCTTCGACGTTGCGGTCTTCCTGACGAAGGGCAACACCTGGGGTCATCGTGACATAGGCTGCGTGATAGCCGCCACCGCCTGCGCCGATGATCATGTTGGTTGGGGCGTCTTCGCTGACCAGATACAATGCGGCGGGCACAACATTTTCGGGCGTGAACTGTTCGAACAGGCCTTCTGGGAAAATATCTTCGGTCATGCGCGTGCCTGCAACAGGTGCGAGCGAATTGACGCGCACGTTATATTTGGCGCCTTCAAGGTGAAGCGTCTTCGTGAACCCAGCCAATCCGAGCTTCGCTGCGCCATAATTGGCTTGGCCGAAATTGCCGTACAGACCGGTTGACGATGTGGTCATCAAGATGCGGCCATAGGCCTGATCGCGCATCGTATCCCAAACGGCCTTGGTGCAGTTTGCCGATCCCATGACATGAACCTGAAGCACCAGATTGAAGTCGGGCATATCCATCTTGGCAAAGCTCTTGTCGCGCAAGATGCCGGCATTGTTGATCAACACATGCACGCCGCCCCATGCTTCTTTCGCCTTGGCGACCATTTCGACCATCTGCTCATATTCAGTGACGCTGCCGCCATTGGCCATAGCTTCGCCGCCAGCAGACTTAATCTGTTCGACGACCTGAGCTGCTGCGTCGGATGTGCCTGTGCCATCGCGCGCGCCGCCCAAGTCATTGACCACCACTTTTGCTCCGCGCTTGGCGAGTTCAAGTGCATAGGCCTTACCCAATCCACCGCCTGCACCGGTCACAATAGCGACTTTGTCTTTAAAACTGATGGTCATATTATATCTCCATAATCAGGGGCGAACCCAGCCGCCGAAACACGCTGTGCCTTGGCATGAGCAGCAACTTGACGCAAGCGTAAAGCAAGTTGGGATGAATGTCATAAAAGAGAAATAATGTTGTCATGGGAAAGACATAAAATTGCTGTCTAGGCGTCACCATTGAAACGAGGATAACATTATGACCGCCGCAAAAAAATGGTTCGCAACGACAGCATTGGTAACGGCGGCATGTGTCGCGTTTCCTGCATATGCGCAGGACAGCACATCTGAGGTCGAATCGCTGCGCGCGGAAGTTGCGGCGCTTAAGACACAATTGGCCGCGATTTCGGCAAAGGTTGATGCGGTTGAGAAAAAGCCTTTAGCAGAGGTAAAATGGAAGGGCGGACCAGAGACCAGTGGGCAAGGTGGTTGGACCTTTAAGCCACGTGGACGCATCCATTATGACGCAGGCTATGTGAGCGTACCCGGCGATTATGCCGTCAACCGCAACCTGGGTTTCAATAGCCGCGTTCGGCGGGTTCGCCTTGGCGCTGAAGGCAGCATGCCCGGCGGCTTCGGTTATAAGGTCGAGGCTGACTTTGCTGGCGGCAATGTTGCCTTTGGTGACGTATTGCTGAGCTACAATCCCACCAACGCGCCGATCAGCGTTCGGATTGGCAATTTTGAATCGCTGAACGGGATGGAGCAAATCACCAGTTCCAACAGCGCTAGCTTTACGGAGCGCGCTGCATTCAATGACGCGTTTTTAAACAGCCGTCGCCTTGGCGGCGCGGTTGCATGGCGTGATTCCGATAATGTGCTCCGCGCCGAAGTCGGCTTGTTTGCCGGCCACAGTATCGACAACTCGTTCGACAATGACGGCTGGATTGGCGCGGGACGGCTGACCTATGCGCCAAAGGCGTTTGGCGGACAGCTGCATTTTGGTGCAACCATTCAGCAGCGCGAATTCGCATCCAACAACAATGGAACGGCATCGGCTTCGACAAATGCGCCGTCGACCAACCAGCTGGCCCGATATCGCGCGCGGCCGAACACACAGCTTACCGACGTACGATTTGTCGACACCGGAAGCTTCGCCGCCAAAAGCGACCGAATTCTAGGTGTCGAATTGGCGGCTATTTTCCCCGGATTTTATTTTGCCGGCGAAGGCCAATGGACCAAAGTAAATGCCTATCGCGCGGGTGACATTGCAACCGGATTGAACAGTTTTTCTGGCGGCAACAGTGCGGTCACGCCAAATGGCGACCCGAGCTTTTTTGGCATGTATGCCGAAGCCGGCTATTTCCTGACCGGCGAAACCCGCGGTTATAAAGACGGCGCATGGGCGCGTACCAAGGTACTGAATCCAATTGATAAAAAGGGCCTCGGTGCTTTCCAAATTGCGGCACGCTATGATTATCTGGATCTCGACAGCGACGCCTTGAAAAACGGCGTGACGAACAACTTTGCGACGGGCAGCAATAGCCTGGCTGCGGTCAATGCGCGGCTTGGACGGGGTGGTACACAGACAAGCTATTTGCTTGCTCTGAACTGGTACCCAATCGATTATATTCGCTTCATGTTGAACTATGGCCGCGTCAATGTCGAAGGTGGTCCGTTGGCCGCGACAGTTGACCCACTTTCAACGCAGGCGGTTGATAAGCGCGACTATTCGGTTGATGTACTTGCCGCGCGGATGCAGTTGGAGTTCTAAACCGCGTCCTGATCGAGCGAATAGCCTGCCGACCGCACCGTCCGGATGATATCGCTGTCAAAGCCCTCATTTAGGGCTTTGCGCAAGCGGCGGATGTGGACGTCAACGGTACGTATTTCGATATCGCTGTCATGGCCCCAGACACTGTCCAAAAGGCGCTCACGCGAGAATACATGGCCTGGATATTCGAGGAAATGCTTGAGCAACCGGTATTCGGTCGGTCCAAGCGGAACCTGCTTTCCGCCGCGCTTTACTTTGTGCGCGACCGTATCCATTTCGACGTCACCAAAGCGCAATGCTTCGCCAGCAAGCGCGGGACGGACCCGGCGCAGCACGGCCTTTGCACGGGCGACCAATTCGCGCGGTGAAAAGGGTTTAGTGACATAATCATCAGCGCCGATTTCAAGTCCGCGAATACGGTCATCTTCTTCGCCGCGTGCCGTCAGCATGATGATTGGCACATTGGCGGTGTTGTCCGCTTTGCGTAATTGCCGGCACACTTCGATGCCCGACAGATTCTCCAACATCCAATCTAGCAAAACCAGATCTGGCGTCCGTTCTTTGGCCATCAGCAGCGCTTCTTCACCGTCCCCGGTATGCTGAACGTCGAACTCCTCGCGTTCGAAATGCCAGCGCACCAGCTCGGCCAGAGCACTATCGTCTTCAACCAACAGCAATTGCGCCTTGGGCATATGTCTCTCCGCGTTAAGCGTCGGGTAGGTTTTCACCCGTTTCGGTAAAATAAATCATCTGGGCAACGGTGGTGGTATGGTCCCCAATCCGTTCCAGATTCTTGGCTGTAAAAAGCAGATGGGCGACTTCCGTCGCATTCTGGGGGTTTTTCGCCACATATGCGACAAAATCGACGAACAGATCTTTGTTCAGCTGATCAACATCGTCGTCACGAATGGTCACTGCACGTGCCAGATCAACGTCCCGTTTGGCATAAGCATCCATGGCGGTGCGGATCATTTCGACAACGATTTCACCCATGCGGCCCAGCTGTTCTTTTGCGGAGGCGTGGATTTTGCCTTCCATCTTCGGAACACGCTTGGCGATGTTTTTCGCGTAATCACCGATGCGTTCAATAACCGCAGACATTTTGAGTGCGGCGATAAGCTCACGCAAATCGTCGGCCATCGGTGCGCGTAAGGCAATGGTGCGCACAACCAAGCGTTCGACGTCGGTTTCCAGATTGTCGATCACTTTGTCTTCGGCACGAACGGAGGCGGCCAGTTCGACGTCATGCTCCGATAACGCTTTCATGGCTGCAACGACCGCAGTCTCGGCGCGCGCACCCATCTCGGCGATGAGGCCACGGATTTCGTCCATGTCATCGTCAAACGCGCTAATGGTGTGCCTTGTGCCTGTGCTCATGCTATTAAATCCTAACCGTAGCGGCCTGTAATATAATCCTTGGTCCGGTCTTCAAGCGGATTGGTGAATATTTCGGATGTCTCACCAAATTCGATGAGATTGCCCAAATGGAAAAATGCGGTGCGTTGTGACACACGCGCCGCCTGCTGCATATTATGCGTCACGATGATGATAGCATATTTTCCACGCAAGTCGTGGATTAACTCCTCGATCCGTGCAGTCGCGATCGGATCGAGCGCCGAACAAGGTTCGTCCATCAAAATGACTTCGGGATCAACGGCGATGGCGCGGGCAATGCACAAACGCTGCTGTTGACCACCGGAGAGCGCAGTGCCGCTTTCGTTCAGCCGATCCTTGACCTCAGTCCATAAACCGGCCCGGGTAAGCGAACCTTCCACGATTTGGTCCAGTTCTGCCTTGCCGCTCGCCAGTCCGTGGATCCGGGGGCCATAAGCGACATTGTCATAAATGGATTTGGGAAACGGATTTGGTTTCTGGAAAACCATACCAACGCGGGCGCGCAATTGTACGACGTCCATCGACGATGCATAGATATCCTGCCCATCGAGCAAAATCTCGCCTTCGACGCGTGCACCAATCACGGTGTCGTTCATGCGGTTAAGTGACCGCAGGAAGGTCGACTTACCACAGCCCGACGGGCCAATGAAGGCGGTCACGTTTTCGCGGTCGACGTCAATGGATACGTTGTTTATCGCTTGTTTATCGCCATAAAAAACATTCACATTGCGCGTGGATATTTTCGGATTTCCGGGGTTTTCGCCCACATTAACGTCCTTTTTGTTCATAAATCACCACCGCGTTTCAAAACGGTTGCGAAGATAAATGGCCAAAGCGTTCATTCCCAACAGGAATATCAGCAACACAATGATTGCCGCACTGGTTTTTTCGACAAAGCCCTGATTGACTTCATCCGACCACAGATAAATCTGCACAGGCAATGCCGTGGCGGCGTCCGTAAAGCCTTCTGGCGCAGCCGGAATGAAGGCGCGCATGCCGATCATCAGCAGTGGCGCCGTTTCGCCAAGCGCACGTGCCATTCCGATGATGGTGCCCGTTAGGATACCGGGCAGAGCAAGCGGCAGTACATGGTGGAAAACGACTTGGACAGGTGAAGCGCCTATACCTAACGCCGCTTCGCGGATCGACGGCGGGACGGATTTGACAGCGTTGCGGCCGGCAATGACAATCACGGGCATTGTCATCAGCGCGAGTGTTAATCCGCCCACCAATGCGGATGATCGCGGCAAGCCAAAGATCGTGAGAAACACGGCGAGCCCCAAAAGACCAAAGATGATCGACGGAACAGCGGCGAGGTTGTTGATGGACACTTCTATCATGTCCGTCAGCCTGTTCTTCGGCGCATATTCCTCAAGATATAACGCCGCGAGGACGCCAACGGGAAAGGCGAGCAACAGGGTAATCGCCATCGTCATCAGCGATCCCTTGAACGCAGCCCAAATGCCAACCGCAGATGGGTCTGTCGCATCTGCACCTGTTAGGAACGTCCAGTTAAAGCCAGTGCGCAAAGCATCCTTTTCAGAAAGCGCAGCAACCGTCTTTTCAGCCGCTGGCTCGCCTTGGCGCTTGAATGCCACGTCCAATCGGGAGTCCGCTGGCAACCAAAGCGTTTGTTTGGATGTGACAAGTTCCGGATTGTCTATCAACATCTGCCGCACATTTGCTGCCGCGGTGGAGGTCAGTAGGCTGTCGCCCAAGCCAGCATATTGTTGCCCCACAGCCAATTCGACGAGGCCGGGAATGTCCATCGAATTCAACGCCGCATCGGCATTTGGACCAGTGACAGACGCTGCAGTCGCGCCGGAGGTCAGTGCCGGAAAATCAAACTCAACGGCGAGTTCTGTACGCTGGAAGCCACGCAGGCCTTGGCCAAGCATGGTGAACAAAAGAAACGCAAGGAAAAGCGTTGATAGCGCGACCGCAAAAAAGCCCATCGCTTTAAAGCGTCGCTCAGCCGCATAACGGCTGGCAATGCGCTTTTGCATGATGTGCCCGTTCCAGTCGGTCGGGCTTGGGTCGATGACGGCCTTATTCATATGCTTCTCGATATTTTTTGACGACCCGCAATGCGACATAATTCAGGAAGAACGTCGTGATGAACAACGCCAGTCCAAGCGCGAACGCGGCCAGCGTGTGTGGGCTGCCGAAATCCTGATCGCCCGTCAAAAGCGCGACAATCTGGACTGTAATGGTGGTGATCGTGTCGAAAGGATTTGCAGTCAGGTTCGCGGTGTAGCCTGCGGCCATCACCACGATCATCGTCTCACCAATAGCGCGGCTGACGGCGAGCAATATGCCGCCGACCACGCCCGGAAGTGCAGCTGGCAAGAGCACCTGTTTAATGGTTTCGCTCTTGGTCGCGCCCATGGCCAAGCTGCCATCGCGCATCGCGTTGGGAACTGCCGCAATGCTGTCATCCGACATCGACGATACCAATGGAATAATCATCACGCCCATGACGATACCTGCAGCAAGCGCGTTATCAGATGCTGCGTTGCTGACACCCAGCATGACCGCAAAGTCGCGTACGGCAGGAGCCACGGTTAAGGCCGCAAAATAGCCATATACCACGGTGGGCACACCGGCGAGAATTTCCAGAATGGGCTTCATCCATTTGCGGACAGTGGAGGATGCATATTGCGTCAGGAAGATAGCGCTCATCAGGCCCAACGGAACCGCCACGACCATCGCGATGATCGCGCCAATGAAAATCGTGCCCCAGAACAATGGTATGGCGCCATAGCCATTGTCCGCGCCCGGCGTGACAACCGATTTGGGGTTCCAGTCGGTTCCAAACAGGAATTCAAATGGCGACACCATTGAGAAAAAGCGCCAGGATTCAAATATCAACGAGGCGAAGATACCCAGCGTGGTGATGATGGCGATCAAGGATGCCAAAAGCAGCCCGAACATGATGACACGTTCGACTTTGCCGCGCGCCCGAAAATCCGGCTTCAGACGGGTGAAGGCAAAAGCGCCGCCGGCAAACAACAGCAACAATGTCGCGGCTACGCCGAGCCATTTATAATAAGACAGCGCGCCTTTGTATAAAGGAACAAGTTTGTCGCTCATGTCCTGAAATGCGGTTGCTTGAAAACCCTGCGCTATGGCGCGTGCTTCAGACAATATGGCTGCGCGGGCAAAGGTGTCTTGTGGCAATTCAGCGGCGATCGGTGCCGACAGCACCATATTGGTGACCAGCGATGGCGAAAGCGACTGCCAAATAACCATGAACAACAGCGCAGGCGCAACAGAGCAAATCGCAACAAACCAGCCGTGATAATAAGGCAGGCTGTTCACAGTGCCACGTGGGCCACCCTTTGCCTTGCGGACGAAACCCGACGCGCGGGCACGCCCAAAGATCCAGCCGATCAGGCCTAGACCAAGGACAAGGAAGAGCAATGCCGTTCCGGTCATAAACTTAACATTGCCCCCTTGGACCAAAATTGGCCGAATTCCGCTGAATACCGAACCCAAAATAGCAATGGGCCTGGATCAAACAGAGATTCGATCCAGGCCCATAGACGCGATGATTGTTGCAGTTTTATTTCAAATCTGCGCCCGTCATGGGATTGAGGCTGTTTGCAGCTTCGTTTGCAGCTTTATAGTCTGCTTCAGTGGATGCAATCATGCCCAATTTGGTCAGATATCCGCCAACTGCACCACCCTTAAGAAACTCGGCAATAAATTCCTTGATGCCAGGAATTTTGTCGATGTGGGCTTTCTTGACATAGATGAACATCTTGCGCGCACCGGGGTAGCTACCGTCCGAAATCGTCGCGACTGTCGGGTTGACGCCGTTCATCACGATGCCGTGTACCTTGGATGCATTTTCTTCCATGTAGCTGTAGCCGAAGATGCCAACCATGTTGGGGTTGGAATCGAGCTTCTGCACGATCAGGTTATCGTTTTCGCCCTGCTCCTTGAACGCGCCATCGGTGCGAATTTCGGTGCAAATTGCTTTATACTTGTCTTCGTCGGTGTCCTTCAACGCCTTCATTGCAGCGTCGGATTTGCAACCGGATTCCATGATCAGTTCATGGAATGAATCGCGTGTGCCGGATGTCGATGGCGGGCCATATACCGAGATTGGCAATTTAGGCAGCGAAGGGTTCACGTCCGACCAAAGCTTTGCAGTCTGTGGCTTACCGAACGGGTTGGCTGCGAGTGCCTTGTAGACGTCAGCGGTCGAAAGCACGAACTTGGTGCCCTTGTTCGATTGCGCAAGTGCCAGACCGTCAATGCCGACCTGAACTTCAACAATGTCCTTAACGCCGTTCTTCTGGCAATTTTCGAATTCGCTCTTCTTCATACGACGTGAAGCATTTGCGATGTCTGGCGTCTCTGCGCCTACGCCTTTGCAGAATTGTTCAATGCCGCCGCCGGTTCCGGTCGATTCCAGAACAGGTGATTTGCGTGAAGGATCCGCTTTGGCGAACGCTTCAGACGCGGCCTTTGCGAATGGAAATACCGTCGATGAACCCACAATGCGGATTTCCTGACGCGAGCCGCCAGCGGCACCACCCGTGCTTGCCTGGTCATTACATGCCGCAAGCGCGAGCGCGCTGATGGCAACAAGTGAAATTTTCTTAATCATAACTGTTGTCCCCATAGTGGATTCGGCACAGATCGAACTGCGCTCTGGGGTCCATTAGACGCCGCAGATGGCTGATAAATGACTCTTGTGTTACACTATTGTGACGGTCATGCCGGCCAAACGGGCAGCAGAATCGACACCGTGGTGCCTTTTCCCACCGTGCTGCGGATTTCCAGATGGCCGCGGTGCCGGTCGACAATATGTTTGACCAGGCTAAGCCCCAGACCGGTTCCGCCAACCAACCGACTGCGCCCCGAATCGACGCGATAAAAACGCTCGGTCAGCCGCGGCAAATGTTCAGGCGCTATCCCGTCGCCTTCATCCGCGACAGCGAAGTTCAGCATAGCGCCCGATCGCGACGATACGAGTGAGACCAGAACCGGGGTGCCGTCTTTTCCATATTTCATGGCGTTGTTCAGGATGTTATTGGCAAGCTGCCGCAATTGGCCGGCATCGCCAATAACTGCAGGTAAATCCGTGGTGATATCGACAGCAATATCTGCGCCGCGGTCCTTTTGGCTGTTGCGCAGTTGGTCCACCGTTTCCATCACGATTTGGGCAAAATCGACGGGCGTTTGCGGCGGGTCATATTTTTCGGCTTCAATGCGGCTAAGCGACATAAGGTCGCGCACCAACGCTTGCATGCGATCGGTTTCTGTCGCCATGATGCCTAAGAATCGGCTGCGCGTGGCTGGATCGTCACCAGCAGCGGGGTCATCCAATGTTTCGATGAACCCTTTAACAGCGGCGAGCGGCGTCAACAGTTCGTGGCTGGCATTGGCAACGAAATCAACGCGCATCTTTTCGGCCGCTTGCGTGCCACTGCGGTCGGCCAACTGGACAATCTTCTGTCCCGGGCCCATCATCTGGATACGCATTTCCCACAACTGGTTTTGCTGGCCTATGCCTGTCAGTTTTATGGGGTGGCCGCTGTGCTGGGCATCAGGGTCAGACAATCGTTCGATTGCCCCGGCATGCCGAAATGCCATCCGGACATTCTGGCCAACAATGTTGCTACCTAATAAGCGCAAAGCAGCCAAATTGGCGGCTGTGACGCGCGCGTTTTCGACCATCAATATTGCATCGGTTGATGCATCGATAAACGCCTGCAACTGGGGGTGTGATGTGATTGAGGCAGCATCGATAGCTCGCGGCTCGTCTGGCCGCGGCGTATCGATAACGGCGTCATCATGATCTTGCCCTTCGGCCACGACGAACAAAGCAATCAGCATCGATACGAACACAACAAGGATGCGTTCGGCCGCACCAATCATTTGCCCCGCAAAAACGGCGCCGACAAAAGCAAGGCCAAAGGCAAAGATTACGCGGGGAGAAAACCAACTGTTCACTATATCAACCCGTCCATGTCATCCCGATCTGCGGCAATCCCTTGTGGGCTATTACCGGCTACATTGCCCCACATATAGACGCAGTTTTTGCGTGCAAGCATCGCCGATGAAATAACGGACATTTGATTATGAGAGGTTTCGCAAAGCCGCGATCAGATCATCAAAATGGTCGATGATGGCATCTGCGCCTATATCCTCCACTGGCCCGTGCAGGAAACCAAAGCTAACGGCCACACTCGGCACATCGGCATTTTTCGCGGCCATGATGTCGTAGATGGAATCGCCAATATAGGCCGCACGTCCGCCGCCGCATCTTTTGACCATTTCAAAGATGGGCGCGCCGGATGGTTTGGCATTTTCTTTGCCCAACGTGTCCGCGCCCAAGATGCAGCCCATACGGTGCGCAAGGTTCAGGTCGTTCAGCAACTTGACCGCCAGGCTCTCAAACTTGTTGGTCACTACCGCGTAACGCACACCCATCGTATCGAGCGCATCCAGCAACTTGAGTGCACCGTCAAAGGGCCGGCTGTGGACCGACACATTGGCTTCATAATAAGCCAACATCTGGCGGTAGAGCGGCTTAAAATCGCCATCGGGAATGCCGCCCGTTGCCTCCAGTCCCTGCTGCAACATCAACTTTGCTCCGCCGCCGATATGTTGCTTAACCGTTTCGGCCGAAAGGGTGGGCCTGCCAACGCTGGTCAGGACATGGTTGACCGCGGCGGTTAGGTCGCCGCTGGTATCCACCAAAGTACCGTCAAGGTCGAAGCCGATGATGTCGAAAGGAAATTTTGTCATATCGCTCCCAAATGGCTGCAAGTTCTGGAAACCGCAACAATTTGCTGGCATGACAATGCACATGACTGAATTAGCTGCCATCATCCTTGCCGCGGGCAAGGGCACTCGCATGAAATCCGACTTGCATAAGGTCCTGCATCCCATTGCCAGCCGGCCAATGTTGATGCACCTGATGGCGTCGGTTGATGCCTTAAGTCCGACCAAAAAGGTTGTGGTTGTTGGCAGTGGCAAGGATCAGCTTGAAGCTGCCTTGGCCGGGTCCGCAGAATTGGCCGTGCAAGAACCGCAACATGGCACAGGCCATGCCGTGCAGCAGGCACACGACGCGTTGGCTGGCTTTGATGGCGATGTCCTCATTCTTTACGGCGATGTTCCGTTCGTGCCGACGGCAACCATGCAGGCGATGGTCGAAAGACTAAACGCCGCCGACGCGCCTGCCGTGGTTGTACTGGCGTTCGAGCCCGAGGATGCAACGGGCTATGGCCGCGTGATTGTCGAAGATGGCCGCATCGTTAAAATGGTCGAACAGAAGGACGCGAGCGAAGCTGAAAAGGCGGTGAAGCTGTCCAATTCCGGCCTGATGGCGGTCAAGTCACGCGATCTGTTTGGATTGCTCGACCGTGTGACCGACGACAATGCGCAGAAAGAATATTATCTCACAGACATCGTCAACATCGCGAACGCCGATGGCCGCAATTGTGTTGCAGTCACCACGGATCCCTTTGATGTTGCGGGCATCAACAGCCGCGCACAATTGGCCGAGATGGAGGCCGAATGGCAAAAGCGCCGCCGCGTGCAGGCGATGGACGATGGCGCAACGCTGATCGCGCCGGAAACCGTCTGGTTCGCATGGGACACGCAAATTGGCCGCGACGTCCTGATTGAACCCAATGTGTTTTTCGGCCCCGGCGTGCGCATTGCTGATAACGTCAAAATTCGCGCCAACAGCCATATCGAAGGCGCGCAAATCGCCAGCGGTTGCGAAGTCGGTCCATTTGCGCGGTTGCGCCCCGGAACATTGTTGGAAGAAAAAGCCAAGATCGGCAATTTCGTCGAAACCAAGAAAGCCCATCTGGGCAAGGGCGCAAAGGCCAACCATCTCACTTATCTTGGCGATGCGACCATCGGTGCAGGCGCAAATATCGGCGCGGGCACGATTACCTGCAATTATGACGGCTATTTCAAATACCAGACAGTGATTGGCGAAGGTGCGTTCATCGGGTCTAACTCTGCCCTGATTGCGCCGGTCAAAATCGGCCGCGATGCAATTGTCGCCGCCGGCAGCGCCGTATCACGCGACGTCGCCGACGACGAACTCCGCATGGTCCGCGCCGAACAGCTCGTGAAGCCCGGCTGGGCGGACCGTTTTCACGATGCGATGCGGAAGAAGAAGGCGGAGAAGAAGTGAGCGATGCTTGACGTCAAAGGGCAAGTGCCCAAATTCCTTATGATTGCATTGACATGATATCATGATATGATATCAATATATCATGACTCGTATCCTCGCCGATCTGCCTGATGAAGACATCAAATGGCTCGACCAACTTGCTGCCGAGCAGGGCAAGTCGCGGGCGGCGGTTTTGCGCGAGGCGGTCGAAGCATATCGCGCTGAAAGTCATAAAGAGGGCTTCGAGAAATATTTCGGTCTTTGGGAGCGGCACGGCTCGACGGTCGATGGCCTAGAGTATGAGCGGCAGTTGCGCGATGAATGGCCGGACGTCAGCGACGTTGCGCTGGCCAAAAAGAAACGCAGTGCTGCGTGAGCGAGCGGTTTTTCGACACCAATATTGTTATCGACATGTTGCACAACCGGCCTGCAGCATGGGCAGAGGTGCGCAACGTCGCCCGTGCTTGGATAAGCCGGATGACATGGATTGAGGTTATGTCTGGCGTTCCAGATGACGCCGCGACCGAGACGGAGGAATTTTTGCGTCTCTTCGCCATGAGCGAGATTGACGAAGAAATTGCGCGGCGTGCGGCGGCGCTTCGGCACCAGCGTAAGTCACTGAAATCGCCTGACGCGATCATCCTAGCTTCGGCGCAGGTGACAGGGCGTATACTCGTTACGCGAAATACTAAGGATTTTCCGGCGGAAATGCCGGGAATAAGGGTCCCCTACAAAGCAGATTGGGAAACAAAATAAATGTGCGGAATTATCGGAATTGTTGGCAAGTCTGCTGCTTCGGACCGGCTGGTCGATGGGCTGAAGCGGATGGAGTATCGGGGTTATGACTCCGCCGGTGTTTGCACCGTGCATGATGGTCAGCTCGTCCGCCGCCGTGCAGAGGGCAAGCTTGCGAACCTTGTCAATGTTCTAAAAACCGACGATGCCGCTGGTAATATTGGCATCGCGCATACGCGCTGGGCCACTCATGGCGCGCCGACCACCAGCAATGCGCATCCCCATGCGACGGGCGAAGTCGCGCTCGTGCACAATGGCATTATCGAAAATTTCAAGCAGCTGCGCGATGAACTCATCGCGCGCGGGCGGACATTTGAAAGCGAAACCGATACAGAGGTTGTCGCGCATTTGGTTTCGGAACAGGTTGAGGCTGGCCATGCACCGGCCGATGCCGTGAAGGCCGTGCTGCCGCGCCTGCGCGGTGCCTTTGCACTTGCGATTGCGTTTCGCGCATTTCCCGATTTTCTGATTGGCGCGCGTCTCGGTAGCCCACTGGTTGTTGGTTATGGTGATGGCGAAACCTATTTGGGTTCGGATGCGTTGGCGCTCGCGCCGCTGACGCAGAAAATTGCCTATCTGGAAGAAGGCGACTGGGTTGTCGTCACCCGCGATGGTGCACAGATTTTCGATAAGGATAATAATCCTGTCACGCGCGAAGTCACCACCAGCGGCGTGTCCGCGGCGCAGATCGAAAAAGGCAATTACCGCCATTACATGCAGAAAGAGATATTTGAGCAACCCACAGTGGTCGCCCAAACGCTCTCCAGCTATATCCGCCCCGTTGAACAGACCGTTGCCCTGCCGCAGATGGATTTTGATCTTGCGGGCGTGAAGCGCATTACCATCGTTGCCTGCGGCACATCCTATTACGCTGGAATGGTCGCCAAATATTGGTTTGAAACATTCGCCCGCGTGCCCGTCGACATCGATGTCGCGTCCGAATTCCGCTATCGCGATCCGGTGTTGGAAGAAGGCGGTCTGGCGCTGTTTATTTCGCAATCGGGTGAGACGGCAGATACGCTGGCCGCGCTGCGCCACTGCAAGGAAAATGGCCAGACCATCGCGGTCGTGGTCAATGTGCCGACCTCTTCAATGGCGCGTGAGGCCGACCTATTGCTGCCGACACATGCTGGCCCCGAAATCGGCGTTGCGTCGACCAAGGCCTTCACCTGCCAGCTTGCGGTGCTCGCGGCGCTTGCGGCGTATCTCGCGCTCGTCAAAGGCAAGCTGACTGCAGAAGAAGAAAGCGAAATTGTGCGCCATCTGATCGAAGCGCCCGCTGCCTTGAATGCCGCGCTGGCGCATGACGAAGACATTGCGGCAATGGCGCACCTTATCGCGCCGGCACGTGACGTGCTCTACCTTGGCCGTGGCCCTGATTATCCATTGGCGATGGAGGGTGCCCTCAAGCTCAAGGAAATCAGCTACATCCATGCCGAAGGCTATGCCTCGGGCGAAATGAAGCATGGCCCAATCGCGCTGATCGACGAAGCGGTGCCTGTCATCGTCCTCGCACCAAGTGGCCCGCTGTTCGAAAAGACCGTCAGCAATATGCAGGAAGTGCGCGCGCGTGGCGGCAAGGTCGTGCTGATTTCCGACGCCGAGGGCATAGCCGAAGCCGGCGAGGGCTGCCTTGCCACTATCGAAATGCCAAGCGTGCATCCACTCATTGCGCCATTGGTGTATGCTGTGCCCGTGCAGCTGCTCGCTTATCATGTGGCGTGCGCGAAAGGCACGGATGTCGACCAACCCCGCAATTTGGCAAAGTCTGTCACGGTGGAGTGATGATGCGCGAAACGCGTTGAAAGCTGCCGGGCAATGCCGCCGCTTAACCTACCGAGCGATGCATTGAATCGGGCTATAGGCGGTCCAGAAGAAGGAGTATGATATGTCCGTGTTTGTAATAGCGGCGGTTGCGGCCGCGATTTTTCTCGCCGTCGCTTTCGTTGGCGCTCGGTCGGGCAAATCATCCAATCCTCGAAAACGGGAAGACAGCGATAGCGGCGTCAGTACGACCGCCACAGATAGCGCCGCAGACTGCGGCGCCGGCGATGGCGGGGGCTGCGGCGGCGATTAGGCCTTAAGTCCATTCGCACAAAATGCTAAAGGCCGTGGCATCAGCCAGCTATGTCGCTAAAACTGCCTGGGCTGCAAAAAGGAAACGCGAATGAGCGCTGGCAAAATCATCCTGATTGTCTTTTTATTATTGGTGGCGGTGCATCTGCTGTTGTTTGGTTACCTTAAGCGACGGATTGCCGCGGCGAAACGCGACAAGGGGCTATAGCCGCTGCGCGTTAATGCGCCGATAGCAGGGGTGACACAGCAGCGGTCGCACGGGTTGATTTGCCATATTTGCAAGCTTATAGCGGTAAGGCAAAACAAGCGGTCCCGTGGGGCCGCTTTTTGGCTTTTGGAATATGCCAAGCATTTGGTTGGAAGGAAATATACCATGTCGATCACGCCATTGATGCCCGTCTATCCGCGTTGCGGTTTCCGACCGGTGCGCGGCGAAGGCGCTTGGTTGATTTCCGAAGACGGCAGCCGCGCGCTTGATTTCGCAGCGGGCATCGCTGTGAACTTGCTTGGGCACGGCCACCCGCATTTGACCAAAGCCATTCAGGATCAGGCAGCGACGCTGATCCATGTATCGAACCTATATGGCAGCCCGCAGGGTGAGGCATTTGCCCAGCGGCTGGTGGATACCACTTTTGCGGACACTGTGTTTTTCACAAATTCGGGTGCAGAAGCTGTCGAGTGCGCAATCAAGACCGCGCGCGCGTACCACCAGAGCCAGGGCAGCGACCGCTTTGAAATCATCACCTTCAAAAATGCCTTTCATGGCCGCACGATGGCGACGATTTCTGCCAGCAATCAGGAAAAGATGCACAAAGGCTTTCTGCCTTTGCTCGACGGTTTCAAATATGTCGATTTCGACGATCTAGAAGGTGCCAAGGCTGCATTAGGACCCAAGACCGCGGCCTTCCTCGTTGAACCCATCCAAGGGGAGGGCGGCGTACGCCCTGCGTCTGACGCCTTTATGCAGGGCCTGCGCGCGCTGGCCGACGAACATGGCATCATGCTCATCCTCGACGAAGTCCAGTGCGGTGTAGCGCGCTCGGGGACGTTATATGCCTATGAACAATATGGCATCACGCCAGATATTATGGCGACGGCAAAGGGCTTGGGCGGCGGTTTCCCTGTGGGTGCGTGCTTGGCTACCGAAGAGGCAGCCCGCGGCATGGTCGTCGGGACGCACGGTTTGACCTATGGCGGCAACCCATTTGCGATGGCGGCATGCCAGGCGGTTTGGGATGTCGTGGCAAATGAAGAATTCCTCGAAAATGTGCGCACGACGGGCGACAAAGTGCGCACCTCACTTGAGCAGTTCATTGGCAACTATCCCGACCTGTTTACTGGCGTGCGTGGCAAGGGATTGATGCTGGGCGTGATGATGACGCACGAAACGCGCGCGTTCGTCGCGCATTTGCGGGACAATCATGGGCTGCTGTTGGTTGCCGCTGGTGATAACACCTTCCGCGTGCTGCCGCCGTTGAACATTACCGATACGGAAATCCAGATTTTCATGGAAAAGCTCTCGGCTGGTGCGGCAAGTTATCAGGTGCCGCAGGCGGCATGACCCGTCATTTCCTAAATCTGGCGGATGCTGGCGGCGATGCGATTGCTGCCATGCTCAACGACGCCATTGACCGCAAAGCCGCGCGACAAGGCTGGCCCAAGGGCAAGGCAGATGCGGATGCGCCATTGGCCGGGCATACGCTCGCGATGGTGTTCGAAAAAAATTCGACACGCACGCGAACGTCATTTGAAATGGCGATGAAGCAACTGGGCAGCGACAGTATTTTTATGGCGTCTGGCCAAATGCAGCTGGGGCGCGGGGAATCGATTGCCGACACCGCCCGTGTTTTGTCGCGCTATGTCGATGCGATCATGATCCGCACCGATGATCATGCCAAGGTCGAAGAGCTCGCGCATCACGCCAGCGTGCCGGTGATAAACGGACTGACTGATTTGTCGCACCCGTGCCAGATTGTGGCTGACCTGTTGACGATAACCGAGCATGGCAAATCGTTGCCGGGGCTTGAGCTTGCATGGCTGGGCGATGGTAACAATGTCCTCAACTCCATCGTTGAGGCTGCGGGATTGTTCCAGTTCAACGTGCGGATTGCCGTGCCACAGGGTTATGAAAGCGACGATAGCTTCATCGCGCGCGCGCGCGCGGCGGGTGCGAACGTTACGCTCACGCGCGACGCCGCCGAGGCGGTACGTGGCGCAGACGTGATTGTCACCGACACCTGGGTGTCGATGGGACAAGAGCACGCCCACAACAAAATAGCCGCGATGATGCCCTATCAGGTAAACGAACAGCTTATGGCCATAGCGAAGGGCGATGCCAAATTTCTGCACTGTCTGCCTGCGCACCGCGGCGAGGAAGTCACCGACGCCGTGATCGACGGGCCGCAGTCGGTCATCTGGGACGAAGCCGAAAACCGGCTACACGCGCAAAAATCCATCTTACGCTGGTGCTTTGGCCAAATTTAATGGCTGGGCAGTCCGAAACTTTTTGTAATCAGCCTTTGCGCTTTTCCATTCCGACCCGTGACGCGCGGGGACGGTTGGTGCGCCTCGACGAGGTGTTGGCTGAAATATTGGCCGCGCATGCCTATCCGCCGCTCATCGAGAAAACGCTCGCAGAGGCACTGGTGCTCACGGCATTGCTGGGCGCCTCGCTAAAGGAAAAAGGCAGCCAGCTTACATTGCAGACGCAAACCGAAAAGGGTGCCATCCGTTTGCTGGCCTGCGATTATAAGGATGGCGCATTGCGCGGATATGCGCAGTTCGATCCAGCGACCGTTGCCGCACTGCCGGACGATTCCACATTATTTGGTATCTTCGGCAAAGGCTATCTTGCCATCACTTTCGACCGGATGAAGTCAGCGATTGAAGGCGGTGGCCGGTATCAAGGTATCGTGCCGCTTGAGGGCGATACGCTGGCGGATGCCGCCGCGAACTATTTCGTGCAGTCTGAACAAATTCCGACGCTTATTCGCGTTGCCGTCGACCATGTGAACGGCCGCTGTGTGGCGGGCGGGCTACTCGTCCAGCATCTGCCTGAAGGCGAAGAAGGCCGCGAACGCTTGCATGTCCGGCTTGACCATCCGGAATGGGAGCATGTGGAAATCATTGCCTCCACGATCGCACGTGCCGAACTTGCCGATCCGTCATTACCACTGGAAGAAATTGTCTGGCGCTTGTTCCACGAGGAACAGGAAGTGCGCATTGAGCAAGGCGATCCGCTGTCCAAGGGCTGCCGCTGTGACCCCGTGCATATCCGCGATGTCATCTCAAAATTTCCGGCAGAAGACCGGGCTGACATGGCCGATGATGCCGGTGATATCGTTGTCGATTGCGAATTTTGCTCGCGCCGTTTTCCGGTGAGTTTGGCAAGCTTCAACAACTGATCGAAATGCTTGGGACCAATCTGGTCACGCATCGTTCATCGCCCACATTCTATCATGCGAAATGCAGCATTTTGTGATATGTCTCGGCAATAAACGGGCCGCTTCAACGAAAATGGCTGGTTTCTGGATTGACACTTATGACATTAAAACGCGCCCAATATTGCTTGGCTGGTACCATTTTACTGTCGCTGACTTCAGCCGCAATTGCGTTTACGCCAGCAAATGATCTGTCATTATTGAACACGCTAGAACGCGGGCAATGGAGTTTGCGGGCAGCTGGGGCTGAGGCGCCATTGACAAAAATCTGTCTTGGCAATCCAGACGTGCTAACCCAAATCCAGCATTCGGGTGCAGCGTGTGAGCGGTACGTTGTCCGTTCAACCGTGAATTCGGTTACGGTCAGCTACACCTGCAAAGGTCAAGGACAAGGTCTGACGACCATCCGCAAGGAATCCAACCGGATCATCCACATTCAGTCGCAGGGCATTCGCAATAATGCGCCGTTTTCGTTTTCGGTCGAAGGCCGAAGGACTGGCCCTTGCTAGGCGCATCGCCGTTATCGCCGCGTTCATGAAATATTTACCATCTTTGCGTTAAACGGATGCGTGTCTTTTAGGAGATACGCTTTCCTCCCGCACTGGCTGCAAAGCCATAACTGGGCCGCCGCTGTAGAGCTTGGCGGCCCAATTTTTTATCAGAATGCAGCGATGCCCGTGATGGCGCGCCCCAGAATCAACGCGTGGACATCGTGCGCACCTTCGTAGGTGTTGACCGTTTCGAGGTTCGCCATGTGGCGCATGACTTGATATTCCTCGCTGATACCATTGCCGCCATGCATATCGCGCGCGGCGCGGGCGATATCGAGCGCTTTGCCGACATTGTTGCGCTTCACGATTGAAATCATGTCGGGCGCCAGCTGGCCTTCGTCCATAAGCCGTCCGACGCGTAACGATGCCTGAAGCCCAAGCGCAATGTCGGTCATCATATCGGCCAGCTTCTTTTGATAGAGCTGGTTGGCGGCCAGCGGCTTGCCAAATTGATGGCGATCAAGGCCATATTGGCGCGCGGCATGCATGCAGAATTCTGCGGCCCCCAATGCGCCCCAGCTGATGCCGTAACGCGCACGGTTGAGGCAACCAAACGGACCCTTCAGGCCTTGCACGTCGGGCAAAAGCGCGCCTTCACCAACCTCGACATTATCCATCATGATCATGCCAGTGGTTGATGTGCGCAGCGACAATTTGCCTTGAATTTTTGGCGCGGACAGGCCTTTCATGCCCTTTTCCAGCACAAAGCCGCGAATGCCGCCGCCATGTGCTTCCGATTTTGCCCAGACGACAAAGACATCGGCAAAGGGGGCGTTTGAAATCCACGTTTTCGAACCGTTGATGACATATCCACCATCAACTTTTTTGGCAAAGGTGCGCATGCCCGCAGGATCGGACCCTGCGTCCGGCTCGGTCAATCCAAAGCAGCCGATGAGCGTTCCTGCGGCCAGTCCGGGCAGATATTTGCGGCGCTGTTCTTCGGAACCATATGCATAGATCGGATGCATCACGAGCGACGATTGAACGGACGCCATCGACCGATAGCCCGAATCGACGCGCTCAATCTCACGCGCAATCAAGCCATAAGCGACATAAGACGCGCCAGCGCCGCCATATTCTTCCGGAATCGTTGCGCCCAGCAAACCCGTTTGGCCCATCAGCGGAAACAATTCGGGCGCATCACATTCGGTGCGGTACGCCTCAATCACACGCGGCTGCAATTCGCTTTGCGCAAAGGCATGCGCCGAATCGCGGATCATGCGTTCATCTTCGGTAAGTTGGGCATCCAGACGGAAGGGGTCGGACCAATCAAATGCTGCCAATTCGGCCATAAGGTTTCTCCAATGTTGCCTGGGTCGCTAAACTTTTTGTGTGCTGCGGGCAAGCTGGCAAAATGTCTGTAACCCGTCTATTCGGCAGCGATAAAATAGGAGATAGCGGTGAAGCTGGCAGCAGACGTAGAGACGATATTGAAAAACCTCGGAACCCAAAGTTCGGGGGATATGGCGTCATACTCACCCGTCGATGGCAGCAATATCGGATCGGTACCAACCGCCTCTGCCTCGGATATGGATGCGGCCTGTGCAAATGCCACCGCGGTCGTGGAGAGCTCGTCCGCTTGTTCGGCAATACCTTACGCGAGGATAAGGAGAAACTGGCGCGCCTTGTCACCATAGAATGTGGGAAGCCGTTGTCCGAAGGCCTCGGCGAGGTGCAGGAAATGATCGACATTTGCGACTTCGCCGTCGGCTTATCGCGTCAGCTTCATGGCCTCACCATCGCCAGCGAACGTCCCGGCCACCGCATGATGGAACAATGGCATCCCTTGGGGCCGGTGCTGGTCATCTCTGCTTTCAATTTCCCGGTCGCCGTTTGGGCGTGGAATGCGGCCTTGGCACTTGTCTGCGGTAATAGCGTTATCTGGAAACCGTCGGAGAAAACCCCGCTGACGGCGGTAGCGGTACAAGCCATTTTTGAACGTGCAGTGACCGCATTTGGGGATGCGCCAGCGCATGTATCACAAGTGGTGCATGGCGGACGCGACGTTGGTGCCGCTTTGGTCGCGGACCCGCGCGTCGCGCTCATCTCGGCCACCGGTAGCACGGACATGGGCCGCAAAGTCGGACAGGTCGCGGCCGGGCGCTTTGCCAAGACGATATTGGAACTTGGCGGCAATAACGCCGCGATCATCAGCGACAAGGCTGACCTTGCATTGGCATTACGCGGCGTCTTGTTCTCGGCATTTGGAACCAGCGGGCAGCGGTGCACAAGCCTGCGCCGCGTCTTTGTGCATGATGCGATCTATGACAATTTTGTAGAGGCATTGAAGGCCGCCAGCACATCGATGGCGGTTGGCGACCCGCTCGACAGCGGCAACTTGGCTGGACCGCTTATCGACGAAGCGGCACATGACGGCATGCAAGTCGCCCTTAATGAAGCGCGCGCGCTTGGCGCAAATATAACGGGCGGTGATCGGATGGACTTGGCAGGTGTCTATGTCCGGCCAGCGCTGGTCGAGATGCCTGCGCACAGTGGCCCGGCATTGCGCGAGACCTTTGCGCCGATACTCTACATCTTCCGCTATCACGATTTGGCGCACGCCATCGCACTTCAAAACAGTGTCGGCGCAGGGCTTTCGTCCTCAATATTCTCGACAGACGTCCGCGAGTGCGAGCGATTCCTGTCGGCAGAAGGTAGCGACTGCGGCATCGCCAATGTCAATATCGGCACATCCGGCGCTGAAATCGGCGGCGCTTTTGGCGGCGAAAAGGAAACGGGCGGTGGTCGCGAATCCGGGTCGGACGCATGGAAAGCCTATATGCGCCGCGCGACGAACACGATTAACTACTCGAATGAACTGCCGCTTGCGCAAGGGGTTACTTTCGACCTAGGCTAAGGCCTGAGGAGAGCACGCAATGCTAGTCGACAAATTGCCCCCGGTGAAAGCAACGCTGCAGCCGAGCAACCACCCCTATCTCAACGGTGCGTGGACGCCGCAGCATGAAGAGGTCACCGCGACTGACCTTGAGGTCATCGAAGGCAGCATTCCGGACGACATTGACGGCGTCTATTTGCGCAACACGGAAAACCAGCTTCACCAACCGCTAGGGCGTTATCATCCCTTTGATGGCGACGGTATGATCCACCAGATCGATTTTTCGGGTGGTAAGGCAAGCTACCGCAACCGCTTTGTGCGCACCCGCTGTTTTCAGGCGGAGCAAGATGCCGGCGGTTCGCTCTGGGGCGGGTTGATGGATAAGGTCAGCGTGTCGAAACGCCCCGGCTTTGGCGCACATGGCAGCCTCAAGGATTCATCAAGCACCGACATTATCGTGCACGCCGGCAAGGCGGTGTCCACTTTCTACCAGTGCGGTGAAGGCTATGTGCTCGATCCCGAAACACTGGAGCAGGAAGGCGTTGCGTCCTGGGTGCCGCTGGACGGCATTTCGGCGCATCCCAAAGTCGATGAACGCACCGGCGAGCTGCTGTTTTTCAACTACTCCAAACATGCGCCTTATATGCATTATGGCGTGGTCGACCGCAGCGGAAAGCTGGCGCATTATGTGCCGATCCCGCTTCCCGGGCCGCGGTTGCCGCATGACATGATGTTCACCGAAAATTGGTCAATATTGTGCGACTTTCCTTTATTCTGGGACGAGGAGCTGTTGAAGCGCGATGTCCATGTGACGCGGCTGCACGAAGGGCTGCCATCGCGTTTCGCGCTCATTCCACGTTATGGCCAGCCCGAAGATATTCGCTGGTTTGAAGCGGACCCGACCTTTGTCCTGCACTTCATCAATGCCTATGAGGAAGGGGACGAGGTCATCCTCGACGGCTATTTCGAAGAGGATCCCTATCCGCCACCGATCGAAAATGCCGACGGCTATGGGCATATGATGGCCTATGTCGACGAACATAGCTTTAAGCCCAAGCTGCACCGTTGGCGCTTCAACTTGAAGGATGGCACCACACGCGAAGAGCGGTTGGATGACCGGATTTTAGAGTTCGGGATGATGAACCAACGTTATTTGGGGCTGCCCTATCGTTATGCCTATAGCACGACGTCAAAGCCGGGCTGGTTCCTGTTCACGGGCTTCGTCAAACATGATTTGGTCACCGGCGAGTCATGGGAAGTTCAGCTCCCCGATGGGCGCTATGCCAGCGAAGCGCCCTTTGCCCCGCGCGTGGGCGCCGTAGACGAAGACGATGGGTATCTTGTCAGCTTTGTGACCGACGAAAACCATGGAACGTCAGAATGCATCCTGATCGACTGCAAACGCTTTGATGATGGGCCGGTGTGCAGAATCGCTCTGCCACATAAGATCAGCAGCGGAACCCACGCGCATTGGGCGGACCGAACGGTACTTTGATAGCTGCATATTGTTCGGCCGCGAAGCCCAAGTAAATCCGTGCCTTTTCCCGGCCTTGCCTGGTCGCCAAGTAAACAGTACTAATATTTAATATTAGAAAAACCTGTTGCTGTGATTCCATGGCGCAATCCGATTGCCGCACCAGCTTTTAGTCTGACATAGGGCCGCGATAACGAAAATTGGTGGATATTATGAAGAGCACAGCACGGGCAGTTGTAATTGGTGGTGGCGTTGTCGGCGTAAGCACGTTGTACCATCTTGCCAAAATGGGGTGGAGCGACGTCGTGTTGCTTGAGCGTAAGGAGTTAACCTCCGGCTCAACCTGGCATGCCGCGGGCCTTCTGCCGCTTTTCAACCTGAGCTATTCCGTCGGTAAGCTGCACCAATATTCGGTCGGATTATATCCGACGCTTGAGGAAGAAACCGGCCTGCATGCCGGTTTTTCGCAAGTCACGAACATCCGGTTGGCGACCACCAAAGACCGGATGGATGAGTATAATTATTATGCGGGCGTTGCGCGGACCATTGGCGTTGATGTCAACTTCCTGAGCCCCGACGACGTCAAAGATATTTGGCCGCTTGCGGATATGGACGGCGTTATCGGCGCTATCCAGCATCCCGATGATGGTTATATCCAGCCCGCCGATCTCACGCAGGCATTGGCCAAGGGCGCGCGGCAGCGCGACGCGACCATTTATCGCAACACAACGGTCACCGCGATCACACAGCAGCCCAATGGCGAGTGGCTTATCTCGACGGATCAGGGCGATATCACGTGCGAGCATGTCGTATCATGCTCCGGCAATTTCGCGCGTCAGACAGGCGCGATGGTCGGCCTCGATATCCCCGTGATCCCCGTCGAGCATCAGTATATCGTGACTGAGCAGCACCCGGACATCATGGCGCGCAAAAAAGCTGGTTTGCCCGAAATGGGCGTCCTGCGCGAATCCGACGCGAGCTATTATATGCGTGAGGAAGCGGGCGGTCTGTTGTTGGGGCCATATGAATTGGGTGCCCCTGCCTGCTATGTTGATGGCCCTTCTGCAACCAGCGAATATGAACTGTTCCCTGACGCACTTGAACGGCTTGAGCCCTATATCCTCGCCGCAATGAAGCGCGTGCCCGCCTTTGGCGAGGTTGGCATCAAGCGCGTGTATAATGGCGCAATCGCTTATACGCCCGACGGGTCGCCTATTGTCGGGCCGGCATGGGGCCTGAAAAACTTCTGGCTCAACGAAGGCCACAGTTTTGGCATTACCGCCGCAGGTGGCGCAGGTTGGCAGTTGGCACATTGGATTGTCGATGGTGAACCAACGATCGATATGATGGGCGTCGATCCGCGCCGCTTTGGCGATTATGCTGGCCGCGGATTCCTCATTGAAAAGAACGAAGAAGCTTATGCCAAGGTCTTCACCGTGCATTATCCGGACGAGGAACGCGAAGCGGGACGCGCATTGCGTCGCACCCCTTGCTATGACCGGATGAAGGCGCTTGGCGCGGTGTTTGGCAGTGTGTTTGGCTGGGAACGCCCCAACTGGTTTGCGCCTGAGGGCTATGTGCTCAGCGAGGCTGATCTCGACAAGCCCGACGTGCTTTTGAACGACAATCATCCCGTCGTTGCCGATCAACCCATTCGTGAAAAATGGTCGTTCCGTCGGTCCAATTATTTCGAACATGTCGGCAATGAGTGTCGCCATGTGCACGAAAAAGTCGGCATTCAGGATATGAGCGCATTTGCCAAATGCGAGATATCAGGCCCGGGTGCGGAAGCCTGGCTCGACCAGCTGCTGACAAATGCGGTGCCGAAAAAGGTCGGACGCGTAACCTTGTCCTATCTGCTCACCAACAAGGGCGGCGTGCGCAGTGAGTTCACCGTCTATAAAGTCGCACCGCAGCGTTATTATCTTGTCTCGGCTGGCGCCTATGAGCGGCATGACCATGACTATTTGAAAAAGGCCCTGCCGCGCGATGGTTCTGTCAGCTTTGAGCGGCTGACCACGGCTATGGGCGTGCTTGTCCTGGCGGGCCCGCGTTCGCGCGATGTGTTGGCGAAGCTTACCGATGCCGACCTATCCAATGAAGCCTTCCCATGGTTGACCGGCAAGAAAATCAGCATCGGTCTGGCGCAGGTCGATGCGCTGCGGGTCAATTTCATCGGCGAGCTTGGTTGGGAAATCCATCATCCCATCGAAATGCAGAATTATATTTTCGACCGCCTGATGGAAGCCGGCGCCGAGTTTGAGATTAAGCCGTTCGGTATCCGCGCGATGACGTCAATGGCGCTCGAAAAAAGCTACAAGCTTATCCCGCGTGAATTGTCGGTTGAATATTCGGCGTTTGAAAGCGGGTTGGACCGCTTTGTCAGCCTGAAGAAGCCAACCTTTCATGGCCGCGATGCATTGCTTGCATGGCAGGAACGGGGCGGTGCCAACACGCTTGTGACGATGGAAGTGCATGGTGTGACGGATGCCGATGCACGCGGGTCTGAGCCGATTTATCACGGCGATGATGTCGTCGGCCGCGTGACTTCCGGCGGTTATGGTTGGCGCGTGGGCAAGTCGCTTGCGCTTGCGATGGTCCGGCCTGATTTGGCGCAGATAGGCGCAGAGTTTGAAATCGCGATCTTGGGCGTTCGCCACAAGGCGACGATCATCGCGGACTCGCCGTTCGACCCTGAAAATAACGCACTGAAGAGCTAAGCCGATGTCTCGTTTCGCTCCTATCGCCGATTTGCTTGCGCAGGATCGCAAGGGCCATACCTTGCCGCGCGAATTATATGTCAGCGAAGACGCTTTCGAATTTGATACGCAGGTCATGCTGAAATCGGTTTGGCTTTACGCCTGCACCGTCGCGCATGTGAAAAATCCGGGCGATTTCTTCGTGTTCGAACTGGCGCAGAATTCGGTCATCATTGTGCGTGGCCGCGATATGCAAGTGCGCGCGTTTTGGAACAGCTGCCGACACCGCGGGGCAAAAATCTGCTTGGAACAGCGCGGACGGGCGCCGCGTTTAATGTGTCCCTATCATCAATGGACCTACGGTCTTGATGGTCATCTGCTTGCCGCGCGCAGCATGGCGGAGGATTTTGACAAAGCAGATCATGGGCTTTCGCCGGTGGCGTTGGAAAATGTCGGCGGACTTATTTTCGTCTGCTTGGGCGACAATCCGCCGCCGATTGACCGCGTAAAGGCGGACATATCCGAACAGATTTCGGTATATGATCTCGAAAAGCTAAAGGTCGTTGTTCAGGACAATTATATCGAAGACGCCAACTGGAAATTGGTGATGGAGAATAATCGCGAATGTTACCATTGCGACGTCGGCCATCCTGAACTGATTAGCGTGCTTGGGACAACAGGCTTTGGTAAAGATGCGCCCGATAATGCGGCGAAGCATGAAGAGTGGAAAGCACTTGGCATCGACCACGACCTGATCGAATTTCCCGACGGCTGGTGGCACCGGGTCGCGCGTCTGGCGCTGGCAAATGGCGCGGTAACGCAATCGATAGATGGTAAGCTTGCGTGTCAAAAATTGATCGGGCCATTCACTGCGCCTGAAACGTCCAGCCTGTCTGTTTGGACTCAACCCAACAGCTGGCACCATTTCTGCTGCGACCATGTCGTGACATTTTCACTGACACCGATTTCGCCGGACAAGACATTGCTGCGCACGAGTTGGTTGGTGCACGAAGATGCAGTTGAGGGCGTGGATTACGATCCCGATCGTTTGGCCGCATTGTGGCGCAAAACAAACGAGCAGGACGGGCATTTCTCTGCGATCAACCATCGCGGGATCTCCAGCGATGGCTATATTCCGGGGCCGTATGCCGTGGAAGAAAAGCTGGTCGACGACTTTAAGAGTTTCTATGTGAGCCGCGCTACAGCTGCGCTTGAGAAAATATCATGACCCACCACAGTGCTTTCAGTCTCTTCGCCAAAGCGCTTGGCGGACATAAGGATTGGCCCGAGCAATGGCCCGATGCTGCGCCAAAACCGGCTTATGATGCCATCATTGTCGGCGGCGGCGGGCATGGGTTGGGCGCCGCATATTATCTCGCCAAAAAATATGGGATTACCAACGTCGCCGTACTTGAAAAGGGCTGGATCGGCGGCGGCAATACCGGGCGCAACACAACGATTATCCGGTCAAATTATCTCTATGACGAAAGCGCGCATCTTTATGATCATGCGGTGAAGCTGTGGGATGGTTTGAGCCAGGAACTGAACTACAACGTCATGTATTCGAAACGCGGCGTCATGATGCTCGCGCACAATGTGCATGATGTGCAGAGCCTGCAACGGCATATCAATGCGAACCGGCTGAACGGTGTCGACAATGAATGGCTGACGCCGCAGCAGGCCAAAGATTATTGCCCGCCCTTGAACATTTCGCCAGATGCGCGGCATCCGGTTCTGGGGGCAGCGTTGCAACGGCGCGGCGGCACGGCACGGCATGATTCGGTGGCGTGGGGCTATGCGCGGGCCGCGGCGGCTTTGGGTGTTGATATCATCCAGAATTGCGCGGTAACGGCTATCCGGCGCGGTGCCGATGGTGCGGTTGAAGGCGTTGAAACCACCCGTGGGCCTATCGCGACAAAGCGTATTGGCGTGTCGGCGGCGGGCAATACGTCTGTCGTTATGCAGATGGCCGGTCTGGACTTTCCCTTGGAAAGCTACCCCTTGCAGGCGCTGGTTTCAGAGCCCGTCAAACCGACTTTTCCGTGCGTCGTCATGTCGAACACCGTCCATGCCTATATGAGCCAGTCGGACAAAGGCGAACTGGTCATTGGTGCAGGCACCGACCAATATGTCAGCTACTCGCAGCGCGGGGCGCTCCACATTATCGAACATACACTTGCCGCAATCTGTGAGATTTTTCCGATTTACAGGCGGATGCGGATGTTGCGCACGTGGGGCGGGATTGTCGACGTGACGCCTGACCGTTCACCGATATTGGGCAAGACCCCGGTCAAGGGGCTGTATGTCAATTGCGGCTGGGGCACTGGCGGCTTTAAGGCAACGCCCGGGGCCGGCGATTTGCTCGCCTACACCATGGCGAAGGACGAGCCGCATCGTATCAACGCGCCCTTCAATCTCGACCGCTTCCGCAATGGACGGTTGATTGACGAGGCAGCAGCAGCGGCGGTGGCACACTAATGATCTTAATTCACTGCCCTTATTGTGACGAGAAACGTCCCGAAATCGAATTTGCCAATGCCGGGCAGGCGCATGTTGCCCGCCCATTGGACCCGTCAAGCCAGAGCGACGAAGAATGGGAAGCCTATCTTTTCATTCGTGCCAATCCGCGTGGGCGGCATCATGAACGCTGGCGGCATGTGCACGGGTGCGGTCGCTTTTTCAACGCCGTACGCGACACAGTGACCGACAAATTTGAAACGACTTACAAGGCTGGGGAGCCGCGGCGATGAGCGGATATCGTCTCGAAAATGGCGGGCGCGTTGATCGCAGCCTACCGGTGGAATTCCGCTTTGATGGACATTCCTATCAAGGTTTCGCTGGCGACACTTTGGCTTCGGCCTTGCTTGCTAATGGTGTCAGCCTGTTCGGCCGATCATTTAAATATCACCGCCCGCGCGGTATTATGGCAGCGGGCAGTGAGGAGCCGAACGCGCTGATCTCGGTGGATCGGGGGGCTGGTCGCTTCACGCCCAATCTGCGTGCAACCGGTGTCGAAATTCATGCAGGGCTCAACGCCTTCAGTCAAAATCGCTGGCCGTCGCTAAAGCGCGATTTTGGCGCGATAAATGACCGGCTGGGCATGTTTTTCCCGGCTGGCTTTTACAATAAAACCTTCATGTGGCCGCGCTCTTTTTGGGAAAAGCTGTATGAACCAGCGATCCGCAAGATGGCTGGACTTGGCGATGCGCCGACCCAAGAAGACCCCGACATTTATGCATCCACTTATGCCCATTGCGACCTGTTGATCGTTGGCGCGGGACCCGCCGGTATTGATGCCGCATTGGAAGCGATGGGTTCGAACAAGCGGATCATCCTGGTCGATGAACAAGATGAACTTGGCGGCGGTGCGCTTGCTGATCCGGCACTATGGCCGTGGCTGGAGCGCAGCCGCAAAGCGCTGATCGATGCGCCCAATGTCACGATACTCACCCGCACCACGGCGTTCGGCTATTATCACGACAACTTTATCGGCGCGGTGCAGCGTTTGACCGATCACCTGCCCGACAATTCGGACAGCCCACGCGAAAAATTATGGCGCGTCCGGGCCGGTGAAGTGGTCCTTGCGCAAGGTGCGATTGAACGGCCGCTCGTTTTTGACGGCAACGACACGCCGGGCGTTATGCTGTCGTCCGCCGCAAAGGTTTTCGCCAATCGCTACGGCGTCGCGGTCGGCAAATCGGTCGCGTTGATGACCGCGCATGACAGCGGCTGGCAAGATGTCTTCGCCTTAGAAAAAGCGGGTGTCGGTATAAAAGCGATCATCGATGTGCGCACGGAGGTGTCCTCTGCGCTTCTGGACGAGGCCAACCGCCTTGGCATCAACGTGCACCTCAACCATAGCGTCACTGGCGTGAATGGCCGGCACCGCGTCACATCCATCCAGATCTGCAATAATGACGATTATGTCGGCGCGCGTATCGATTGCGATACGCTGTTGATGGCTGGCGGCTGGACGCCGAGTGTGCATCTATGGTCGCACAGCAAAGGATCGCTTGCATGGCGCGATGACATTGGCGCGTATGTTCCCGACCAACCGAACGAAAATGTACGCTGTGTCGGGGCATGTTCAGGCGGTTGGGATTTTGGCAGCGGCGCGATTATTGATGTGTTGCCAACGCCCAAGGACCAAAGCCGGATAAAGGCCTTTGTCGATTTCCAGAATGATGTCACGGCAAAGGATATCAAGCTGGCGGTGCGTGAGGGCTTTCGCTCTATCGAGCATATCAAGCGCTACACAACCAACGGCATGGCGACCGATCAGGGCAAGACATCGAACCTCAATGGCTTGCAGATTGCATCAACAGCACTTGCCAAGCCGGTGACCGATATTGGTCTGACAAGCTTTCGTCCGCCATATACGCCGCAGACCTTCGGTGCGTTCGCGGGTCATGCAAAGGGCGCATTGTTCCAACCGACACGGACGACCAATATCGACGGTTGGGCCGCCGAAAATGGCGCTGTGTTTGAACTGGTCGCACAGTGGCGGCGCGCGCGTTACTTCCCCAAAACGGGTGAGGACATGCACGCGGCAGTAAACCGCGAATGCGTTGCGGTACGGTCGTCAGTCGGGATTTTTGATGCATCGACCTTGGGCAAGATTGAAGTCGTTGGCCCGATGCCGCCGAATTCCTGAACCGCATGTATACCAACCCTTGGAAAGCGCTTGAGCCAGGCCGGTGCCGCTATGGGCTGCTTTTGAAAGAGGATGGCTTTATCACCGATGACGGCGTTTCGGCGCGGTTGGCGCCCGACCGGTTCCATCTGACCACCACGACCGGCGGTGCCGCGCGCGTGCTGAATATGATGGAGGATTATCTCCAGACCGAATGGCCTGATCTTGACGTTTGGTTGACCAGCACGACCGAGCAATATGCGGTTATTGCGCTGCAAGGTCCAAATGCGCGCAAATTGTTGGAACCACTGGTGGAGGGCATTGACCTATCCGCCGACGCTTTGCCGCATATGGCCATTCGCGAAGGCACAATCTGCGGCATTCCAACGCGCCTGTTCCGCGTGAGCTTCACGGGCGAACTTGGTTTCGAAATCAACGTGCCCACCGCTTATGGCCGCGCTTTGTGGGAACATTTGATGGCAGAGGGTGCGAAATTTGACATCACCCCCTATGGCACGGAGGCTATGCACGTGCTGCGCGCCGAAAAGGGCTTCATTATCGTCGGACAAGATACCGACGGTACCATAACCCCGTTTGATGCAGGGCTCGATTGGGCGGTGGGCAAGAAAAAGCCTGACTTTGTCGGTAAACGGTCAATGGCACGGCCTGACATCGTTGCGCCGGGACGGAAACAATTGGTCGGGCTACTGACCGATGACCCGAATGTTGTACTGGAAGAAGGTGCGCAGATTGTTGCCGACCCGCGCCAACCAATCCCGATGACGATGATCGGCCATGTGACCTCTTCTTACTGGAGTGAAACGCTTGGTCGGTCGATCGCTTTTGCCTTAGTGGCAGGTGGGCATGAGATGATGGGCGGCACGCTGCACATCCCGATGCCAGGCAAAACGCATGAAGCGAAAGTGAGCGGCATGGTTTTTTATGATGCAGAAGGAGCGCGGCTGCATGTCTGATGCCCTTTTCAGGAACGAACCCGTTTCTTCAACGCCGTACGTAGCCGATGGTGTCAGCATCAGCCTTGCTGCACCGCTGAAGCGCTATTCGTTGCGGGCGCGTACTGCCGAGGCTCTGGAAACTGTGCTCAACGCAAAAGTGCCACAGAAAATCGGCGCGACCGGAGGTGGCATTGCGTGCCTTGGTCCGGACGAATGGCTCCTGCGCACGGGAGCGGAGACGGCCATGCCAACCGGCGCGGGATTGCCAGTTGCCATCACGGATATCAGCGAACGGTCGATCTGCCTTATCGTCGAAGGGCCACGCGCAGCGGAACTGCTGATGACAGGTTGCCCGCTTGATCTCGACCATTTTGCGGTCGGCCGGGCCACGCGCACAATTTATGAAACGGTCGAAATCATTATCATCCGCGACGGTGAAGATCGTTTCCATGTTGAGGTGTGGCGCAGTTTTGCCGCATGGCTATGGAGCGCGTTCACGGCGGCTGCCAGCCATTGATGGTCGCTTGAGACCGTAAGGAGAGTTCATTGGCCGATTGGGACAAAGCAATAGATCTGGGGAACTATGGCCAATCCAATCGCCATTGGGGTGGAATGCATGTCAACCCCGCTGTCTTTTTCCCGACGGCCATTATTGCGTTCGCGGTCATTTTATTCAGCCTGATCGCGCCAAAAGCATCGGCGGACTTGTTTGCAGGCTTGCGGAGTGGTGCGGTTGCCCATTTCGACTGGTTCTTCATGATGTCGGGCAATCTTCTGCTGATCTTTTGCGTCGTTGTTGCACTGTCACCGCTGGGGAAAATCCGGTTGGGCGGCAAAGGCGCTACGCCTGATTATTCGCGTTTATCGTGGTTTGCGATGCTGTTTGGCGCAGGCATGGGCATCGGGCTGGTTTTTTACGGCGTGGGTGAGCCCGTGACCCATTTCACGTCTTCGATGGCAGGCGGTCCTGCGGCGCCGTTGGGCGGCGCTGTTGGCGACGCACAAGCGGCACGCAGTATCGCGATGGCGGCGACCATCTTTGATTGGGCACTGCATCCATGGGCCATTTTTGCGGTCACCGGTCTGGCGCTTGCGCTCTTTAGCTTTGATTTCAAAATGCCGCTGTCGATGCGGTCGGCGTTCTACCCCCTGTTTGGAAAGGCGGTTTGGGGCCGCACCGGCGATGTCATTGAAGTGCTTGCGGTCCTTGCGACGATCTTTGGACTGGCCACGTCGCTTGGGCTTGGGGCGCAGCAAGCGATGGCGGGGATCGTATATCTTTACGGCATAACGAGCTCGTCACTCACGATCCTGGCGTTGATTGCGGTGATGGCGGGCATTACGTTTCTGTCGATCCGGGGCGGCATTGACCGCGGCATCCGCATTTTGAGCGAGGTCAACATGTGGGTTGCCTTTGCCTTGCTGGTGTTTGTCTTAACCACCGGATCCACGCTTCAACTGATCGGCGATCTTGCCACCAATATCGTCAACTATCTGAAATTTCTGCCGGCATTATCAAATCCGGTTGGCCGCACCGACACCGGATTTTACAATGATTGGTCGGTCTATTACTGGGCATGGTGGATCAGCTGGGCCCCATTTGTGGGCATGTTCATGGCGCGCATTTCATTGGGCCGGACGGTGCGTGAATTCATTGCCGGTGCCATGATCGCACCCAGCCTGCTTGGTATCTTGTGGCTGACGATTTTTGGGGACGCGAGCATCGCGCAAATCGCTGCCGGCAATGGTGCGGACTTGGCCAAAGCATCGCTGGATACGCAGCTATTTGTGCTGCTCGGTACGTTGCCTTGGGCGCAGCTCACCTCATTTGTTGCCATTGGCTTGATCCTGATCTTTTTCGTGACGGGCTGGGACTCGGGCACGCTGGTGATTGACACCATGACCGCGGGCGGACGCACCGATACTTTGCTTCGGCAAAAGACCATCTGGCTGGTCGCGGTGGGCGGTATTGGCGTGGTACTGTTGCTCAGCGGAGGCCTCACATCGCTTCAGGCGGGTGCAATCGCCACAGGCTTGCCCTTGGCTTTGATATTGCTGTGTATGTGTCTGGGTACGCTCAGAGGATTGTTGGCGCTGCATCGCAATCCGGACTGCAGCGGCAACACATAAGCGGACCTTTTGCCGCTGCGCCGACGTCCAGAAAAGTGATGCAAGCCTGCAACGCCGCTGGCGGATAATCTGGCTATGTCGAAAATGCATAGCACTATTACTGGCGGTCTCGAATAGCCATTAGCTGAGGTAATATTAGCCATTGGCTATACCTGCACGCTTGGGAGGGTTGCTGCATGAAACTGCCACAAGAATTCGATCTGCACGCGCTCGAAGTATTCGTGATGACCGTCGAACTTGGCGGCATGTCGCAATGCGCATCCCATTTGCAGGTGACACAATCGGCGGTTTCCCAAACCATTGCGAAGCTTGAGGCCGGCATAGGCGCGTCTTTGTTCGACCGCACGATGCGGCCATTGGGCCTGACGGCTAGCGGCAAGTCGCTCTTTGCGCGCGGACAAAAGCTGATTGCCCACGCCAGACTGGCCTATGACGAAGTGCGTGAAGGCGCAAACTTGCCGATATCGAGCATTACCGTCGCGATGTCATTCAGCCTTGCCAACCAACTGACCGCACCGATTTTGCATAGCCTCGGTGCGCGGGCAGACCGGTGGAATATCCGCTCTGGCATCTCCATGGAGCATCAGGGCGAATTTCTGGCACGCGACATTGATATGCTCGTGACCGGTAGCTTCAATCTTGAGCATCGTGACACAGTCGAGCTGCACCCGGTGTTTGAGGAAAGCTTCATTCTTGTTTTTCCCAAAGATTTTCGGGAGCCGCTGGATCTTGTCGGCTTGCCATCGTCATTGCCCTTCATCCGCTTTTCGCAGCTTACAGGAACGGGGCAGCAGATTGAGCGTCAGATTGTCCGGATGAAGCTGAAGCTGCCGCAGATGGTTGAAGTCGAATCGTCGCATCAGCAATTGGCATTGGTGGCAGCGGGGATTGGTTGGGCGATTACCACGCCGGTTTGCTTGGCGGCGGTTCCGGAACTGCTTTCCCAGCTGCGCGCCGAGCCGATGACGAGGGGGCGGTTTTCACGGTCGGTCCAAGTCGTCGCGCGGATCGATGAATTGGGCAATATCCCCAGCCTAACGGCGGCTTTGTGCCAGCAGGTGTTGCAGGAAAAAATCTTCCCGCCGCTCATCGAGGAATATCCATGGATGGCACAGCAATTGGCGTGGCCGTCGGCTTCGGCCGAAACCGCGGAGTTGATAGCATGATGCGGCGCGTTATCGCTTCGATGCTGATTTTGCTGGGCACCCCTATTTACGCCAGCCCACCCAGTGTTCCCGGCGCCGATGCGCCGGAGTTTGCTGCGCTGGGAGCCTATGGCGTTGGCTTTCGTTCCGTCACCTTCACGCACCGTGACCAGCCCGACGTAGAAAACGCACAAGCGGACCCCAGCAATGTTCGCCTCATCGACCGCAATGTACAGGTGGATATTTGGTACCCCGCCACGGCGCAAAAGGGTGCCAAACCCGTCCTATATCGCGGCAGCTTATGGGCAGAGCCACCGCTTCCGCCGGTCGCGTTTACGCAAAAGGGTATCGCGGTTGCGGGCGCGCCAGCCGCAGGCCGCAAGCACCCGTTGGTCATTATAAGCCATGGCTATAGCAACAACCCGGCGGTTATGACGTGGTTGACCGAGAATCTTGCGTCAAAAGGCTATGTCGTTGCGGCGATCCATCATCGCGATCCAAACCCTTATGTCGTTGCACCAACCACGCGTGCTGCGCCGAATTTCAACCGGCCGCATGACATTGTATTTGCCGCGGCCCAGCTCCGCGCCACTTTGGGGGATTTGATTGCCCCGGATAATGTTGCGCTGATCGGCTATTCACAAGGTGGTTATGGGGTGCTCACCGCGGGTGGCGCAACGCTTGACCCTGCGGGTCCGAATATGAATGCGGTTGCGGGTGGGTGGCTGAAGAAATTCGCGCGCCGCAGTGCGGATGCTGACGCTATCAAAGTGCCAGGCGTCAAGGCTGTGGTGGCACTGGCGCCGGCTGGCGGCGCACCGAGCAGCGCATGGGGTGGCGAGGGGCTTGCCGCGCTGACGGCGCCGCTGCTTCTGATACACGGCGATAGCGACTTTACTGTTGACTATAAAACGGGGGCGCTCGCCGTCTTTGGTGGCGCCGTAAATGCCGACCGCTATTTGCTGACTTACAAGCAGGCCGGCCATGCAATCGCGCTCAATCCCGCGCCACCCGAAATGCGCGGTTCGCTGTGGGACATAGACTGGTTCGAAGACCCGATCTGGCGGCAGGACCGGATCAATGCCATCAACCTCCACTTTATTTCCGCGTTTCTGGCGGTGCATTTACGGGGCGACGAAAGCAAAAATGCATATCTGAACGTGGCCACCGAAAATTCGGATGATGGCGTGTGGAATGCGCCCGCCGGAACGCCATGGGGTGCGTATAGCCCGGGCGGTGAAAATGTTACCTTATGGAAGGGTTTCCAGCAACGGCATGCGCGCGGGATGACGCTTCTTTATGCGCCTAAAGCGTCAGATTGAGCGCTGCTGTCTTCCAAAAATGGATCATGGCTTCGCTGTAGCTGAGCGGAACATAGGCATGGCAGATATCGTCATCCACCACATGCAGGCGAACGTTGACGTGGTCGATGATTGTTGCCGCGCTGCATCCGGACGCGAAATTCGGGCTTTCCGCATCGAAAACGCCGCCTTCCATCAACAATGTGCGCCAGCCTTTTCCAGAGAGCTGCACCCGCACAACGCTGCCGCCAATTGCGGTGAGCGCACCGTCATCCGCCAATAGGCCGGGCAGTGCCGACACATCGCCTTCAACCAGCCACACGGTGGGCTCATAACGGATCAGGCGGAGTGCATCATTGCCGTCAGAACAACCAATGGCTGGCAAGGCAAAGCCGGCAGCTTTCTTAAACCTTGCTGCAACAGCCGCCGGGTTGCTCCATATCTCCAGAGCATGAAGCGGCGCTGCGGGCAGCATTGTGATTGTTACATCAGTCACGATAACGCTCCCCGGCCGTGTCGTAGAAATGCGGTGCCACAACGCGAACCCGCGCCATTTGACCGCGCGTGGGTGAGGTTGCGATAAGCTCTTCCCCGTGCCGTGCAAAGCCGTCGGTCAATTGGCCAAGCGCAATCGACCCGCCGTCCAGTATCCGAAACGCAGCGGCGCTAACATGGCC
>JAJTEF010000044.1 GCA_021300355.1 Sphingomonadaceae bacterium
ATTCTGCTGTATTTTGTGCTGCAGGCGGTGTGTACGGGCCTCATCATGGCCGCGACGGGAACGAGCAACGCGATGCCCGTTGTCATTATCTTCGGCCTTGTTGCCGCCGCGATTGTCCAACTGTTCCTGATGTGGCTGTATCTGCGCAAGCAAGGGCGGATGGCGATATTGGGGCTGAATAGTTTTGGCAAAGTCCCCCTGCGTCAGGCAACGGCGCTTGCGGTCGTTGTGATTATGGCCGCCATGGCGTTCAATTATATTTACGCGACTTATGTCATTCCGGGTGTCGGAATGCAGGAGGAAATGGCCAAAATCCTTGCATCCATACCGCGTACGCCGGTGAACATTGTGGCGATTTTTTTTGCCATCGCGATTGCAGCGCCGATAGTCGAAGAATTGCTGTTCCGGGGCATGCTGCAAAATGCGGTTGCGAAATATGTGCCGTTTTGGGCGGCGATCCTGCTGTCATCATTCCTGTTCGCGGTCGTGCATCTGCAGCTTTATGCCATCCCCGGATTGATGTCGCTGAGCATCGCTTTTGGTTATCTCTACCACCGCACAGGATCGCTGCGCACGAACATCATTCTGCACATGGCAAACAATGCGTTTGCTTTGGTCGTATCCCAAATTTTGAATTAAACGACGACAGGCTCCAGCAAGCGCAGCGTTCCGGCATCGGCGTCAATTTCCGCCATACCGCCAACGGGCAAGGTGAATTGGTCGGTGATATGCCCGAACCACGCCCCCTGATACGCAGGAATGCCCAAGCCGCCCAGATGCTGGGTGAGGACATCATTCAACGTGAACGCCCCGAAGCTGGTGCCTTTGTTGACGCAGTCGGTGCATTGACCAAAGACAACGCCTTTCAGGTTTTTCAACACGCCCGCCTGCCCCAATTGGGTGAGCATCCGGTCGATGCGATATTCGGCCTCGTCGACATCTTCGAGGAACAAGATGGCGCCATTAAAGTCCGGCAAATACGGCGTTCCGGCAAGCGCGGTCAGCACGGTGAGGTTACCGCCAAGCAGCTTCCCCTGCGCTTTGCCCCTACCCGTGCCCAAAATGCGTGTGCGCCAGCGACGCTGGGTCAGCCGGTCCTCGTCACCCTGTGGATTAACAAATGACGGTGTGCCCGCATCAAACGCGATTTCGCGGTAGATGTCCCATGATGACCTGCCCCACGCGCTGCCCGCATTTGGCCCATGCAAGGTCACAAAACCACCCTTCGCCGCAATCGCCATGTGCAGGGCTGTGATGTCGCTAAAGCCTGTCAGCAGCTTGGGATTGGCGCGAATGATGTTCCAATCGAGATAGGGCAGAAGCCGTGCACTGCCCCATCCCCCGCGCACCGCAAATATCGCCTTCACATCCTTGTCCGCAAACATCGCGTTAATGTCTGCCGCGCGGTCCTTGTCCTGCCCGGCAAGATAGCCGTAGCGGTTCAACACATGCGGCGCCCGTTTGGGTTTCAGCCCCATTGCGATGATGGCTTCTTCAACCAACTGGATCTGGAACGGCTCATCACTGGCCGACGCCGGTTCAATCAGGCCGACGGTATCGCCGACGCGCAAACGCGATGGCTTACGCGCGCCTTTTGCTTCAGTCGAAGCTGCCAAAAGCGGTGGGGCCGACAACATTGCCGCCAGCCCCGCCATAATCTGACGCCGAGTTGCATTCATATCCATACCCGGCGTTCCTTTGCTTAGAACTTCGCTTCGATCGACAATGTGAACGACCGGCCACGTGGGTCAGCAACGCGTGGTTCCCAGCTGGAGCCGGCACCGGTGTTGCTGTCATAGGTGATCGCAAATGGCGGATCGGTGTCGAACACGTTCCGCACGCCAGCGGTCAGACGATATTGCTTGAGCAGATCGACGCTCACCGACGTGTTATAGGTGACATAAGATTTCACCTTCGGGTTGAAATCCGGACGGACCACTGTGCCATTGGCGATGCCTGGCAATGCCTGGTTTGCGTAACCGTCGCGATAGATTTGCGAGAAGTTGAAGGTGAAATCATCCTTTGCGAATGAAACAAAGGCGCTGTGCTTCCACTTGAGGCCCAAATCGCCGGCAAAGGTGAAGCGGCCGATCAAGCTGGATCCGAACGGTGCCGACGGCAGAAACTTCTCACGCTTTTTCAGCAGATAGGTTCCGTCCAAACCACCGGTAATCACACCGCCGAACGCATCCACGCCGCCACGCAGCGCAACTTCAAGACCCTCTGTCCGACGCGAACCGATATTGTCGGCGCGCAGGTCGATGAGCGTGATGATGTTGTTCGTGCGGGTCACGCGATCAGGGAAGTAGCTGATGTTATCGAGCAACTGACGCAGCGTCAGCGCACCAATGGTATCGTCAACCGCGATCGACCAGTAATCGAACGAGGCACTGAAACGGCTCGATGGTTGCAGGACAACGCCAATGCTGTGCTGCTTCGATGTTTCTGGTCCAAGGTTGAGGTTACCGCCCGAAAGCGTCTCTGGCGTAATCGCGGCACAGCCCGGAAGCGTGCTGACCGCTCCTGTTGCGCAGGTGGTTGGGTCAACCAGCGTGTTGCCTGGGTTTGGCGATTGCGTAACGCCGTTGAAAATCTGGTTGAACGCAGGAACGCGGAAACCTGTATTGAACGAACCACGGAACATCAGCCAGTCAAGCGGACGGTACTTCGCCGAAATCTTGGGATTAACCGTCGAACCAAAGCCGCTATAATCATCCAGACGAACGGCGCCGGTTACTTCAAGCGCTTCAAAAACGGGCACGAGCACTTCGGCATAAGCCGCCTTAACCGTGCGGTTTTTCGGGGTCAGCGCGTTGTTATTGTCGAAGGCCACGTTGAAAATGTCTGGCGTTCCGGCAACAGCAGCTGGCGAACCGTTGAAGCTATATGTTTCGCGGCGATAATCCACGCCAAGCGCAACCTGAACAGTGCCACCGGGCAAATCAAACAGCGATCCGGAAACCGAACCATCGAGTTGCTTCACTTCATATTTACCGCCGTACAGCGTTACGCCTTCGGCAGAAATGGCTTTCAGTCCAGCAAGTGCCGCATCAGATTGCGTCAACGAAAACGGGTTCAGGATACCGCTGTTCAAAAGGCCAACGATGCCAGGTTGCGTTGCGCCGGGCGCTTTTGGTGCGCGGGGATCAATGCCGCCAGATACGGCGCCGACAACACCCGACGCAGTCGCTGCTGCGGCCGAGGCGAAGGTTCCACGATAATGGTATCCCGTGCCCAATACCGACGTCGATTGGCTGCGGGCGTATGAACCGCCAGCGCGATAATCCCAGCCATCCCACAATGGACCTTCAGCGCCCAAACCGGCGCGCAAGGTTTTTGTGTTGGTTTCATATTCACGCACGTCGCATGACGTACAACGCCAGCGATATGAAATCGGCTTGCCATAATTGGCCGCGATTTGCGGGAAAACGGCGAGCAGCTTGCTATACACATCATTATATGTTGCCGCTGTCGTTGTGTTCAGCGGATAATATAATGGCAAGGTTGTGGCGTTCCCCGAATATTGGTTGTTCGAAAAACGCTTCGATGAATCGGCGTCTGAGCCAGTGATTTCAGCATAAAATTGATGGTCGCCAAGTTTCGCCGTTGCGCGTCCATAATAAGTCAGCGTTTCCAATGGCTGCTGAAGAACGGCTGCGCGGCCGGTGTCCCAAGCACAGGCAAAACGTGCCGAGGTATTGGCCCACAATTGGTCATCATATGCCATGCCACCATCCATGGATGCGCAACCTGCGCCGCCGGGAAGATCAAGGATGTTGATGCCGCCATTCGCAGAAACAGTTGCCCCTGCCTCAAGCAAGGAAACACCGCTTAACAGCGAACCGGTCGGCGCGAAGAGCGCATTTGAACCTGTGGCGAACGCTGTCGCAATTGGCGTTCCACGCGTATCGACCGAAAGGCCGCGATTGGGCTGGTTACCGTTTACAAAGCTGCGGTCAGAACCGTTCAGGGCTTTATTGACGCTTCTGCTGACGGTGGCCAAGATGTTAAAGCCGTCTTCGTCCAGGTCGCCATAACCACCCGTCGCCGACAGACGATAAATCGCGCCGCCACCTGCTTCGGCCATGTCCGTGAAGGCGTTAAGCGCAAGGCCCTGGAAATTTGTTTTGGTGATGAAGTTCATAACACCGCCAATGGCATCGGTTCCGTAAATGGCCGACGCGCCGTCTTTCAGGACTTCGACGCGCTCAAGCGCGGCCATCGGAATTTGGTTCACATCGACCGCTGAGCCCGTCAGGCCGTGCGCTGCGACGCGGCGTCCGTTGAGCAGCACCAATGTCGATGCTGAACCCTGGCCACGCAAGTTGGCTGCCGACAGACCGTTGGTGCCGCGCTGCGCACCTGATGTTACGTCCGCATTGGACGCGAGGTTATCCGCACCATTGCCGTTGGTCGACAGATAAGAGATGAGCTGTTCAGGGCTGTTAATGCCTTCGCGCGTCATATCGTCGGTGCTGATAATCTGCAAAGGCAGCGCACTCTTGGCGGGATCCTGCTTGATGCGCGAACCCGTCACGATAATCGCTGCACCGTCATCAGCGGTTTCAGCGGCAGCTGGCGGCGATGCATCTTGCGCAAAGGCAGGCGTGGTAAGGCACGTTGCCAACAAAAGAATCGCGGTTTTTGAATATTTCATATTTCACCCCTGTTATTCTAGCTCACCCCTGAGCCTCGTTTACCATCACACGCTATGCCGACACCTGTTGCAATGCAACTGCATTTGCACGCAGATCGACCAGAATTTCGGCACGAAATTCAAACTATTGCCACTTTGTCTACTTGCTGGGTTGAAAAAACAGGCTTTCCTGCGCACAAGCAAATCATGCTGTCCCAGAAAACCCGCTACGCCATCCGCGCCATGCAGCATCTTGCGGACCATTTCGGCAAAGGGCCTGTGCAGCTCGCCGATATTGCCGAGGCGCAAAAGATTCCGCCCAAATTCCTGACCGTTATTTTATCCGAACTGACACGTTCGGGGCTCGTCGCATCACAACGCGGCAAGGACGGCGGCTATTGGCTGGGCGTTGCACCCATCGACATTAGCTATGGCGATCTTATCCGCATCATGCGCGGTTCTTTGGCCTTGGTCCCCTGTGCCAGCCGTTATGCGCATGAGACATGCAAAAACTGCGTCGAGGAAGAAAATTGCCGCACCCGCGCCCTCATGCTTCAGGTGCGCGACAAGACGGCGGACCTGTTGGACGGAATCAATCTGTGCGACAATGTTGACGCTGAAGCATTTGCACAAGCGGCGGAATAATCCACTTACCGCGCTAAACACATTCTTGGGCGCTCCAAACAAATTCGTGAGATACAAAGCGGTGGCTAAAGAAGTGACTCCCGATTATGCATTCACCGTTCCAGCGCAAAAGGCGAGACTTGGATGATTGACTATATTGCCAGTATCGACTGGTCTGCCCAGCACCTTGTTGGTCAGCGTCATGGGCGTCGCCCCTGCCCGCGCATCTGCTGGCGTGCACTTTGTTGAAATGTTCACAACGGGCGCATCGGGCATCAGCCATGTGTTGCATAAAAATGTCGATTGGAAGCTGTTTGCCCGCATTGCTATTCCCGGCGTGATCGGCGGCTGTACCGGCGCCTATCTTTTGGCAAGTGTTCATACAGAGGCAGCGCGCCCGTTTGTCATGGGGTATTTGACACTTATCGGCTTTTACCTGCTGTATAAGGCATGGAACTTCACCCATCAGCACAAGCCCCGCGATCCCAAGGTGACGATGCCGCTTGGTCTTGTGGGCGGCTTTCTGGATGCGTCGGGCGGCGGTGGCTGGGGCCCAGTGGTTACCTCTAACTTGCTAATCCAAGGCGCTGATCCCCGCAAAACCATTGGTACGGTGAATACAGCCGAATTTTTCCTGACGGTTGCCGTATCGATGACCTTCATCCTGACGATTGGATTAGAGGCGTTTACGGTTGTCACCGGCGGCCTGTTGATTGGCGGGTTGCTGGCTTCTCCGTTTGGCGCGATGGTTGCGAAGCGCATTCAGCCGCGCATGTTGTTGTTCGCCGTCAGCATCGTCCTGATCGCGACCAGCATGTTCAGCCTCTACAAAGCGTTGGTCTGATTCCGCACACAGCTTGCTTTTCTGGCATAAGCTGCATATAGGCGCGCCCTTGTCGTGCATGGTCATCCCTGGAGGCGTGGCGGCAAGGTAACTTTTTTTGGAGAATTAACATGAGCGATCAGCTGACATTGTCGGCAGAGACTCGCAATGCGGCCGGCAAGGGAGCCTCCCGCGAATTGCGTCGTCAAAACCGAGTGCCCGCCGTAATTTACGGCAACAAGCAAGAACCCGAACTCATCCATGTTGAGGAAAAGGCTCTCGTCAAACTTTTGATGACTGGCCATTTTTCCGAAAGCGTTGTCGAGATCGACCTTGGCGGCAAAAAACAGCTTACAGTTCCAAAGGATGTTGCATTTCATCCTGTTAGCGATCGCCCGATACATGTTGACTTCCTGCGCACCGCAAAGGGCGCGTAAGCCGAAGGCGAAGCTTAAATTTATCTCCGGGGCTGGGTTTCGGTCCGCCCCGGATATTCCCCCAAGGGACAAGCGCGATGCAATTATGGGTAGGTCTCGGTAATCCAGGCGCCACCTATGCGATGCACCGGCACAATATCGGTTTCATGGCGATTGATACGCTGGCCGAAATTCACGACCTGCCATTACCCGCGAAGAAATTTTTGGGCTGGGTGCAGGAACTTCGGCTCGGATCCGAAAAAATCATTCTTCTCAAGCCCGCGACGTTCATGAACGAAAGCGGCCGCAGCGTGCGCGCAGCGATGGATTTCTATAAGCTTGAATCCAAAGACGTCACTGTCTTTTATGACGAGCTCGACCTCGCGCCGTTCAAGGTGAAGGTCAAATTTGGCGGCGGCGCGGCTGGCCATAACGGCATTCGTTCGATGACCGACCATATTGGCGCCGAATTCCGCCGTGTCCGCCTCGGCATTGGCCATCCCGGCAACAAAGACCGCGTCACAGGCTATGTGCTCGGCAATTTCCACAAAAGCGAAATCGACGATTTGGCGGATCTGTTGGGCGCAGTGTCGGCCGAAGCCGATTGGCTGGCCAAGGGCGATGACGTCCGCTTCATGAACGATGTCGCCATGCGTTTGCAGCAGGACTAAGCCGTTTAACGATATTTGCGCCATCGCATTGGATGGACTTGCTGCCGAACGTCGCCTAGGGCCGCTTCATTCATTTTGTGACGAGGAAATTATGGGTTTCAAATGCGGTATTGTGGGCCTTCCCAATGTGGGCAAGTCCACCCTGTTCAATGCACTGACCGAAACGGCAGCAGCGCAAGCGGCGAACTATCCGTTCTGCACGATTGAACCCAATATCGGCAACGTCGCCGTGCCTGACCCGCGCTTGCAAACCATCGCCAAAATCGGCGGCAGCCAAAAGATTATCGAAACCCAGTTGGGCTTTGTCGATATCGCTGGCCTTGTGCGCGGCGCGTCAAAAGGCGAAGGCCTTGGCAACCAATTCTTGGGCAATATCCGCGAAGTCGATGCCATCGTGCACGTCCTGCGCTGCTTTGATGATGACGACATCCAGCATGTCGATAACAAGATTGATCCGATTTCGGACGCAGAGACGGTCGAAACCGAATTGATGCTGTCCGATTTGGAAAGCCTTGAAAAGCGTGTCCCCAACCTCATCAAAAAAGGCACGCAGGGCGACAAGGAAGCCAAGATCAGCGCGGCGGTATTAAGCCGTGCGCTTGACCTGTTGCGCGAAGGCAAGCCAGCGCGCCTGACCAAGCGCGACGATGCCGAAGAAGAACGGCATTTCCAAATGGCGCAGCTTTTGACCGCAAAGCCGGTTTTATATGTGTGCAATGTCGAAGAGGCGAGCGCAGCGAACGGCAATGCCTTGTCGGCACGCGTCTTTGAAAAGGCGAAGGCCGAAGGCGCGGAAGCCGTCGTGGTCTCCGCCGCCATCGAAGCGGAAATCTCCACTATGCCCGCCGAAGACCGCGAAGTGTTTTTGGAAGACCTTGGTTTGACCGAAACCGGCCTCGCCCGCGTTATCCGCGCTGGATATGAATTGCTGCACCTCATCACCTTCTTCACCGTCGGCCCGAAAGAAGCGCGCGCGTGGACGATCCACCAAGGCGACACCGCCCCCAACGCCGCGGGCGCAATCCACAGCGACTTCGAAAAAGGCTTCATCCGCGCCGAAACCATGGCCTTTGATGACTATGTCCAATTCAATGGCGAAGCCGGCGCGAAAGAAGCAGGCAAATGGCGTTCAGAAGGCAAGGAATATCTCGTCAAAGACGGCGATATCATGCTCTTCCGATTCAATGTCTGACGCTCGGACCTAATATTATCCGCTGGCGGTAACGCCATTTACTCTGCGTCGGGGTCCTTCACCTTGAACGGGTCGGTCGCCGATGGCTGCGTGGGCAGCGGCTGGCGTGGCAATGTCTTGGCGCTGTTCGCCGACTGCCAGAGCATTCCGGCCATCACCACCGCCGCTTGTCGCATATCGTCGGCCTTCAAATGGTCGAACGTGTCGGCATTGCTGTGGTGCGTGCGCGTCGAATAATCGAGTGGGTCCTGAATGAACTGGTACGCCGGAACGCCGACGGCTTGCATGAACACATGGTCCGTACCGCTGGTGTCGGCGGCCACAACGCGGCCAGCGTCCATGCCACCAAAAGGAGACAGCCATTCCTTAAGCAATGGCACCGCAGCAGCGTTACCTTCGGCATAAATGCCGCGGAATTTGCCCGATCCATTGTCCATGTTGAAATAGGCTTTCAGGTCGTTGTAGCCCGGCTGTGGCACGATTGGGTAACGATAGGTCCAATCATAAAAGGCCTCCAGTCCGTTCGGGTCCTGTCCCGCCTTTGGTTCGCGGCGCGCGAGATATTTCTCGGTATAGGCACGCGAACCAAGAAGGCCCTGTTCTTCCCCTGACCACAACGCGAAACGGATGGTGCGCTTTGGCGTGCCCATGCGCTTCAATATGCGCGCAGCTTCCATCACGACGGCGCTGCCAGCGGCATTGTCGGTCGCACCGTCGCCGGCAACCCAGCTGTCAAAATGTGCGCCGGCCATGATATAGCCCGCTTTGGGGTCACTGCCGGGAATTTCAGCGATGATATTGTAACCATTGCGGTCGCTGTCATCGAACCGGACGTTGTTTTCAAATTCAATGACTGGTTTGCGGCCAGTCTTTGTCAGGCGGACAAGTCGGCGATAATCCTCTGCCGCCAGCTCGATACCCGGCAGGTTCAGCGTTCGGCCCGTGCGGAAGTTGTAGCCTGCACCATGGACCAGCTTACCATCGCGGTACGAAATCCGCACCCAACCGATCGCGCCCTCAGCCTTTAAAAAGGCATCCAGCTTCTCGACAAACTCAACGCGCTTCAACCGCGCGTTCAATTCTTCAGGATCATGTTCGGGCTGGGTGAACGCGTCGAGCTTGCCCAGTTCCTCGCTTGTGAATCGCCTAAATGCTGGCTTATCGGGTTCTGACCCCGTGCCCGGCATTGATATCATCACAATCTTGCCAGCCAGCTTGCCTTTCCATTCATCAAAATGGCGTAGCTTCGACATGGGGGCGACAATGACTTCGCCCGAAAGCACGCCGTTTGTCGGCGGCGTCCACGCAACCGGTATCGCGGTAAGTTGAACCGTGCGGGGCACTGTCATCCGTGCGCTGGAAGAGACGATTTCCCAGCCACGCCCAAAATCAAAGGGATCACGGCGGACATTTTGCAGGCCCCAGCCGTTGAACTTTTGTATTGCCCAAGCCTCGGCACGGCGCATGGCGGGTGAGTTTGTCAGCCGGGGACCAATGTCATCCGTCATTTCCTGCGCAAGGCTCATGACCTGCGAACGGTTCATGCCTTCATCAACCAAGCGGTTGTTATCATCAACCTGCGCCGCAGCAGGCATCGAAGCCATGGCGATGAAACTAAGCGCACTGATAACCCGATATTTAAAACGCATATCCCGTCCCCATCTCTAAACAGAGGTGAATTTAGAGCGTGTTGGCTTGCACGATGCAAGAGCAATAAAGCTGTTTAGGTGTGCAAATATTGGTTGCGCCGCGTTAGGTCATTTCCGCCCGAACAGCTTTTCAACATCGCCCAATGCCAGCTTCACCCAAGTTGGCCGGCCGTGGTTGCACTGCCCGCTGTGCGGGGTGACTTCCATTTCGCGTAAGAGCGCGTTCATTTCGGTGACGGACAAGACACGGCCAGCGCGGACGGAGCCGTGGCAGGCCATCGTTGCGGCGACATGGTCTATGCGTTCTTTCAGCGACAGGGCTTCATCATAAGCGGCAAGGTCGTCGGCCAGATCCTCCAGCAATCCCTTGGCATCGCCATCCCCCAGAACGGCGGGCGTCGCGCGCACCAGCATGGCGGCGGGGCCAAAGCGTTCGAGGTCCAACCCAAATGCCGACAGCTCATCGGCGCGGGCCTCCAGCCGGTCGCAGGCGGGTTCGTCGAGCTCAACCACTTGCGGCAGCAACAACGCTTGCGAAGGCACCGCGCCTCCCGCCGCAGCCATCGCCTTGCGCATCCGTTCAAGCACGAGCCGTTCATGCGCGGCATGTTGGTCAACGATGACAAGGCCGTCTTCGGCTTCGGCAACGATATAGGTTTTGGCCACTTGCCCGCGCGCGACGCCAAGCGGGTGGCTGGCGCGTTCGGGCACGGGTTCGTGGGCAACGGCGGCCCTGCCCCATAAAGGCGCGAGGTCTTCGCCGGGGATTGCGCCCAAATCTGCGAAGCTGCTGCGGTTTTCATATACGGATGGGTAGCTCGGGCGCTGGCCATATTGCCCCTGATAGCCAGATCCTATCGCGGCGGCAGGCGCAGCAAAAATGTCGCCTTGTGCGGTCTGGATCGGTTCCTGCTGCCATGCGGCAAGCGCGTCCGCCGATGGTCGTTGCACCGCGCGGAAACCGGACTGGTCCAGCGCATGGCGCAGCCCCGATATAATCATGCCGCGGATCAAAGCTGGCTCGCGAAAGCGGACTTCTGTCTTTGCCGGATGGACATTTACGTCGACCTGTGTTGGCGGCAGATCAATGAACAGCGCCACCACCGCATGACGGTCCCGCGCCAGCATTTCGGCATAAGCGCCGCGCACAGCGCCAATCAGCAACCGGTCCTTTACCGGACGGCCATTGACGAACAGGAACTGGTGGTCGGCAACGCCGCGATTATAGGTGGGCAGGCTCGCCACCCCGCCAAGGCGCACGCCTTCGCGTTCAAAATCAAGTGCCACGCTGTTGTCGATAAGCTCCCCGCTGGTCAGCGCGGCCACGCGTTCGGGCCGTGCGCTAGTGGGTTGCACCGCCAGCACGCGCCGGCCGTCATGTTCAACGGTAAAGCCAATATCGGGCCGCGCCATCGCCAGCCGCTTCATGGCGTCGAGCGCAGCGGCATATTCGGCGCGCGCGCTGCGCAGGAATTTGCGGCGGGCGGGCACATTGCCAAACAGATTTTCAACGCGAATGCGTGTCCCTTGCGGCAGTGCGGCTGGCCCCTCACCTGTCACGACGCCATGGTCAACCGTCCGCGTCCAGCCTTCGGCACCATCCGGCCTGCTTTCCAGCGTCATTTTGGACACGCTGGCGATTGATGGCAACGCCTCCCCCCGGAAACCCAAAGTCGACACCATTTCAATATCTTCATCGGGCAGTTTCGACGTCGCGTGACGTTCCAACGCCAGCGCCATGTCGGCAGGCGACATGCCGCAGCCATCGTCGGTGACTTCGACCAAATCGATGCCGCCCGCGCCCAGCCGCACCGAAATATTACGGGCGCCCGAATCGATGGCGTTTTCAACCAGCTCTTTTAACGCGCTGGCCGGTCTTTCGACCACTTCACCGGCGGCAATGCGGTTGACCAGGTTTTCAGGGAGTCTTCTTATTGACATATGCAGGTTCCTAGCCCAAGCGCACAGCCCAAGCGACTCCTTAATCGTTCGCACTCCAGCCAAATATCTGTTTTTAAAAACAGCAAATTCCGCTAGGACCGCGCGATTATTTGGACGCGCTCCAAAGGAGTCTCTCCAAAACGGATTGGGTGGAAATTAAATGGTATTTGGCAAGTTTTTCCGTTTCGCATCACAAGACATGGCAATCGACCTCGGCACCGCAAACACGGTTGTCTATGTCCGCGGTCAAGGGATCGTCCTGAACGAGCCTTCGGTGGTCGCGATTGAAACCATAAATGGTATCAAGCGCGTAAAGGCCGTTGGCGATGATGCAAAGCTGATGATGGGCAAGACCCCCGACAGCATCGAAGCCATTCGTCCGCTGCGTGATGGCGTTATTGCCGACATTGATGTGGCCGAACAGATGATCAAGCACTTCATCCACAAAGTGCACGGCAAGCGCCACATGTTCAGCTACCCTGAAATCGTCATCTGCGTCCCGTCGGGTTCGACATCGGTTGAGCGCCGCGCGATTCGCGATGCCGCGTCCAACGCGGGTGCTTCCGAAGTGTTCCTGATTGAAGAGCCCATGGCTGCTGCGATCGGCGCGGATATGCCGGTGACGGAACCCATCGGTTCAATGGTTGTCGACATCGGCGGTGGCACCACCGAAGTTGCCGTCCTGTCGCTGCGCGGCCTTGCCTACACCACCTCGGTACGTACCGGAGGTGACAAGATGGACGAGTCGATTGTCTCTTATGTCCGACGACACCATAACCTGTTGATCGGTGAAGCGACGGCCGAGCGGATCAAGAAGGATTTCGGTACCGCACGTCCACCAGCAGATGGCGTTGGCCAGACATTGCACATCAAGGGCCGCGATCTTGTAAACGGCGTGCCAAAGGAAATTACGATCAACCAGGCCCAGATTGCCGAAGCGTTGTCGGAACCTATTGGCACCATCCTTGAAGGTGTGCGCATCGCGCTTGAAAATACCGCGCCTGAACTGGCGGCGGACATCGTCGATCAAGGAATTGTTCTAACAGGTGGCGGCGCGTTGATGGCTGGCCTCGACGAATATCTGCGTGATGAAACCGGACTGCCGGTCACGGTCGCCGAAGACCCGCTGACCTGCGTTGCAATCGGTACAGGCCGGGCGATGGAAGACCCCATCTTCCGTGGCGTCTTGCTGACCGCCTGATCTAGGTCTCAGCATGGCGCCGCCCAAACACCGGCGCCCCGGATTTTCCCGAAAGGCGCAATATGGCCTGTTCGTGACCTATGTCGTCGCGATTGCAGGAACGATGGTTTCTGCCTTGTTGCTGGCCATATCGGTGGCTGATCCTGCCGGCTTTTCCGCGCTTCGTACCGCAGGTGCCGAAATAACAGCGCCGGTCGCGCGTATGTTCAGCAATGTCCGCCGGTCGGCGCAGAACATGAATGCGACCGCGGCGGCGTATATCAACGCAGGTTCCCAAAATGCCGCGCTTCAAAAGCAAGCCAAGGTCAACCGGAAAAAGCTGATCGAGGCGCAAGCGCTGCGTGTCGAAAACGCGCGGTTGCGCGGATTGCTGAAATTGTCCGAGGACGGCGAGAGCCAAGTCGCCGTGGGCCGCCTGATCAGCTCAACCTCATCCAGCACGCGGCGCGTGGCGACACTGTCCATCGGCCGCAACTTTGGCGTGGAGCGCGCGCAACCTGTGCGCGGTCCTTCCGGATTGATTGGCCGCGTTATCGAAACTGGCCCGACAACGGCACGTATTCTTCTCGTCACCGACGCTGAAAACCTGGTTCCTGTCATGCGCGCCAGCGATGGCCTGCCCGCCTTCTCGGCGGGCCTTGGCAATGGCACGGTGCTGATCAAGCCGTTGAACTTGGGCGAAAGCCCGTTCAAGGTCGGCGACGTCATTGTGACGTCGGGCAATGGCGGGCTGTATCCGCCGAATATTCCTTTCGCGCGCGTCATCAAAAAAACCAGCGATGGGGCGTTGGCGATACCCTATGCCGACCCGGGCAACACGCCTTATGCCGTGGTGATACGACCATATCAGGGCGAAGCACGCGCCGCCCAACAGGCGGTGGCGCCTGACGGTGAAACCAAGGAAGTTGCGGAATGAAAATTCCGGTGACGACCATTCGCCTGCCCACCCGTCCGGCACGGGAATATGAATCCCGTTTTGACCGCGAACAATCGCTGCTCAAGATGCTGGCCATTCCCATTACGTCGGTCGCTATTGCATCGATGATTACGGCGTTGCCGATATTCACCGAAGAACCGCTGCTGCCGCCACTTGGACTGTTGATGTTCTTAAGCTGGCGTCTGATGCGTCCCGGGCTTCTGCCCGTTTGGTCCGGCGTGCCATTTGGCTTGATGGATGATGTGTTCAGCGGGCAGCCCTTTGGCAGCGCGGGATTATTGTGGTCGCTCGCCATGCTCAGCATCGAGATTATCGATGCGCGGGCTATCTGGCGCGATCATATTCAGGATTGGCTTATTGCCGCCGTCTTAATTGCAGGGGTGCTGTTGGGCGGATTGTGGATTGCGGGCATGGCGCACGCCGCGCCTGATCCCGCTGTTTTGATTCCGCAGATCATATTGTCCATATTGCTATATCCGCTGGCCGTGCGAATATGCGCGCGTCTCGACAGCTGGCGATTGGCAACATGAAGGTCGAAAAACAGGTTACATCAGGACAGCTTGATTTCACGTTCACCCGCCGTGCTGCTTTTGTGGGCGGCGTGCAGGCAGCGATCGGCCTGACCGTGGCCGCGCGTATGTCCTATATCGCCGTGGCCGATAACGAGAAATATAAGCTGCTGGCCGAAAGCAATCGGGTCAACCTTACCATCATCCCGCCCCGTCGCGGCTGGTTCGTTGACCGCTATGGCAAACCCATCGCAACCAATCGCGCCGATTTTCGTGTCGACATCATCCCCGACCGGCTCGCCAATAAAGACCAGACCGTCAAGACGCTGGCGGAGCTGCTGGCGTTGTCGACCGACGATGTTGACCGCATTCATCGTGAGTTAAAACTGGCACAGGGCTTTCAACCTGTTCAGGTGGCAGACGGGCTGGATTATGAACGCTTCGCCGCCGTCAGCGTGCGCCTGCCCGACCTTCCCGGGGTCAGCCCACGGCAGGGTTATTCGCGCTTTTACCCAAGCGGCGCGGCGGTCGGCCATCTCATCGGCTATGTGGGCACGGTATCGGCCGAAGAATATCAGAAGAACAAAAACCCACTGCTGATTACCCCAGGGTTCAAGGTCGGCAAGGATGGCCTCGAAAAGACGCTTGAGGACCGATTGCAAGGCGAACCCGGCGCAAAGCGCACCGAAGTCACCGCACGTGGCAAGATCGTCCGAGACTTGGCCACCCGGCCAGACATACCGGGGAAACCCGTTCAACTGACCATCGATATCGACCTGCACAATTATGCCGCGCGCCGCCTTGGGCTGGAATCCGGCTCCGTGGTGATATTCGATTGCCTGACGGGCGACATACTAACGATGGCGTCGATGCCATGTTATGATCCCAACAGCTTTTCCGATGGCATTGGCCGCGTCGAATGGAAAATGCTGAATTCGGATGACCATATCCCGATGCTCAACAAAGCATTGCAGGGGCTGTATCCGCCGGGATCGACAGTAAAGCCCGCTGCTGCACTTGCGATGCTGCATCATGGCATCGATCCCGAAGAAACCGTTGTGTGTGGCGGGGGGTACCGGCTCGGCAATCGCGTGTTCAAATGTCTGGGCCGCCATGGCCCGATGAACATGGCCGACGCGCTGATGAAAAGCTGCAACACCTATTTCTACGCAATGGGCCGCCGTATTGGCTATGACGCGATTGCACCATTTTCAAAGGCGCTTGGTCTGGGGCAGGAATTCCCCCTTCCCTTTCCGTCGCAACGATATGGCACCATTCCCGACAGCGCATGGAAAATGCGCAAATATGACCAAAAGTGGAGCGAATCTGACACGCTGAATGCGACGATTGGTCAGGGCTATGTTTCGGTTAGCCCGTTCCAATTGGCCATGATGGCGGCGCGCATCGCATCGGGTCTGAATATTCAGCCTGAAATCATCCTCAAAAAACGCCCGGCGCCGGGTAGGCTCAGCTTCCCCGAAGAACATTTGGCCGTCGTGCGCGAAGGCATGAACCGCGTCGTCAATGGCGATGGCACCGCCGTCCGCAGTCGGCTGGACATTCCGGGCATCGCGATGGCCGGGAAAACCGGCACCGCGCAAGTGCGCCGCATTGCAGGATCGCAGCGTGGGCAATCGGGCGCGTGGAAATATCGCGACCACGGCCTGTTTGTGTGCTTCGCGCCTGTCGATAACCCGCGCTATGGCGCGTCGGTCGTCATTGAACATGGCATGGGCGGCGCGCGTGCCGCAGCGCCGATCGCGAAAGACGTTCTGACGTTCCTCTATGACCGGGAAAAGGCGATGGCGTCCTTGGAAGCGCTCGAAGCTGGCTGGGGCGGCAATATCGAACAGCGCATGGCGTCCAAATATGCGGCCTTTCAAGGTCAACCGGCGGCACCGCCGCCGCTGGATCCGACGATATGAACGGCATAGTCCCTGCCCCGATTGCAGCCCTGCCGTGGCGCGTGATTTTCATATTGTCGGCCTTGGTCGGCTTTGGTGCGACTGTCCTTTATTCCGCAGCAGGTGGTCATTTTGAACCATGGGCCGGAAAGCATGTCATCCGGTTCGTGGTGCTGATGGCCATGGCCATCGCGATGTCGCGGATGAAGCTTGAATTCTGGAAGTCGATGACTTTTCCTTTATACCTGTTGCTGCTCGTCCTGCTTGTCGTGGTGCAGCTTATGGGCTTTGTCGGCGGCGGCAGCCAACGCTGGATTAACCTTGGCATCATCACACTTCAGCCATCGGAGCTGATGAAGCCGGTGATGGTGCTTGCCGCCGCATGGTTTTTCGACCGGCTTCCACCGAACCGCATATATGGATTTGACGCCATTTGGCCGCTGGGGGCTATCCTGCTGCTGCCAAGCATATTGGTGATCATTCAGCCGGATTTTGACGCTGCCATTGCGTACGCCTTCGGGCTGGGCGTCGTTGGCTTCATGGCGGGCCTTCCGCTCATATATTTCATCAGCGCGGGCGTGGGCGTTGCCATTCTTGCGCCATTGGTGTTTTTCTTTGGATTAAAAGCCTATCAGCAAGACCGCGTTCTGATTTTTCTCAACCCGGAAAATGATCCGCTTGGTGCTGGCTATCATATCACCCAGTCGAAGATCGCGATCGGATCAGGCGGCATATTCGGCAAAGGCTTTGGTAACGGCACACAAAGCCATCTGGATTATCTGCCCGAAGGACATACCGACTTCGTCTTTGCCACAATGGCGGAAGAATGGGGCATCGTCGGCGGCTTTTTCATTCTGTTCATGTACTATCTGCTCATGCGCTGGGGCCTGAGCGTCGCGATGCAGAGCAAGACACGGTACGGGCAGCTCGTCGCCGCCGGCCTGACCTGCACCATTTTCTTCTATATCATGATCAACCTTCTGATGGTTGTGGGCCTCGCGCCGGTCGCGGGCATTCCCCTGCCTTTTGTCAGTCACGGGGGTTCATCCATGCTCACCATGATGCTGTGCGTGGGAATCATGATGTCCATCGAACGCCACCCGGGCGCAAAGCGTGGACAATTCCAATAAGTCGCTTTGTCATGCTTGACAAAGGCCGCGAAACCCATCAAAGGCGGCGCTCCAAACGGGCCTGCGCATCTGGCCAGCCCGACATGGGGACGCTTAGCTCAGTTGGTAGAGCAGCTGACTCTTAATCAGCGGGTCGTGGGTTCGAACCCCTCAGCGTCTACCATTACT
>JAJTEF010000045.1 GCA_021300355.1 Sphingomonadaceae bacterium
AATTGCTCTGCCGGACCGAAGGCATCATTCCCGCGCTGGAGCCAGCCCACGCGATTGCGGCGGTGGAACGCGAAGCCAAGAAGATGGACCGTGATCAGATCATCCTCGCGAACCTCTGCGGCCGCGGGGACAAGGATATCTTCACCGTCGCTGAGGCTTTGGGGACGTCGATATGAACGGCTCGACTTTCGGGTTGGCTGCATGACCCGCCTCTCCACCGCCTTTTCCAAACCACACCCCGCGCTCGTCGCCTTCATCACTGCAGGCGATGGCGACACCGCAGCCAATCTCGACGCGCTCGTCGCGGGCGGCGCGGATGTTATTGAACTTGGCATGCCGTTCACAGACCCCATGGCCGACGGCCCTGCTATTCAAGAAGCGAATATCCGCAGCCTGAACGCTGGCACTACAACGGCGGATATCTTCGCGCTCGCGTCTGCCTTCCGTAAACGCCATCCAGATACGCCCTTGGTCCTGATGGGTTATGCCAACCCGATGACGATCCGTGGCGGTGACTGGTTCGCGTCCGAATGCAACAAAGCCGGCGTTGATGGCGTCATCTGCGTCGACATTCCGCCAGAGGAAGACCCGGAGCTTGGCCCTGACTTGCGCAGCGCGGGCATTGACCTCATTCGTCTCGCAACGCCCACCACAGATACCGCGCGCTTGCTCGCCGTCCTCAATGGCGCATCTGGCTTTCTGTATTATGTGTCGGTCGCCGGTATCACTGGCCTGCAAGTCGCGGCGCAGACCAGCATTGATGAGGCTGTGGCGCGGCTAAAGGCCCATACCGATCTGCCCATCGCGGTTGGCTTTGGCGTCCGCACACCTGAACAAGCCGCCAACATCGCGCGCGTTGCCGATGGCGTTGTCGTTGGTTCCGCAATCGTTGAACTCGTCGCCAAGCATGGCGTCAACGCCGCTGGTCCGGTCCGCGATTATGTGGCTTCGTTGAAATCGGCTATCATTTCGGCGCGTGGCTGATTACAAAACCGTAGCCCTGAGCAGCAGTCGCCCAGCGACTGCGTCCGTCGATGGGCGCCTCTCGGGTGTAGCTTTAGCCTGGGAAGCGTGCTTCGACAGGCTCAGCACTACGGTATATTTTACACTGCGTATTTTACAGGGACAGAAAACATGAACTGGGTCACCCGCGTCCGCAACGCCATTCCCTTCATCGCGAAGCGCGAAACGGCGGAAACACTCTGGCACAAGTGCAAGGGGTGTCAGGCGATGATCTTCCTCAAGGAATTTGAGGAAAACCAGTCTGTCTGCCCAAAATGTGACCATCATGGCCGCATTGGCCCCGCCGAACGCTTTGCTGCTTTGTTCGATGACGACAGCTACGATGTGCTTAAGCCGCCCGTTGTCGGCGAAGACCCTTTGAAGTTCAAAGATACAAAGAAATACATCGACCGCATCAAAGCCGCCCGCCTCGCAACGGGTGAGCAAGACGCGATGATGAGCGCGCTCGGTAAAGTCGACGGCCAAGATGTTGTTGTCAGTGTTCAGGATTTCGCCTTCATGGGCGGTTCCATGGGCATGGCGGTTGGTGAGGCATTCATTGACGCTGTAAAGGCCGCGATCCGCGCGAAATGCCCCTACATCATCTTCACAGCCGCAGGCGGCGCACGCATGCAAGAGGGCATATTGAGCCTGATGCAGATGCCGCGTTCAACTGTTGCCATTCAGATGCTGCATGATGCGGGACTGCCCTACATCGTTGTACTCACGGACCCCACCACCGGCGGCGTTACCGCGTCTTACGCAATGCTGGGCGATGTCCAAATTGCAGAGCCGGGCGCGCTCATCGGTTTTGCCGGACAGCGGGTGATCGAGCAGACAATTCGTGAGAAACTGCCCGAAGGATTCCAGCGCGCCGAATATCTTTTGGAGCATGGCATGATCGACATGGTCACCCACCGCCACGACCTGCGCGGCGTATTGTCGCAGCTCGTCGGCTACCTCGCGCCAGAGAAGAAGGCGGCATAAGTAAACGACAACCAATCTATATTGTCATTCCCGCATGCCTGACCACGCCACTTCCTCTGACCCCGCCGTTCAGGCGCAATTGGACCGGCTGACGATGTTTTCACCCGGCAAGGATGTCTTGGGGCTGACGCGTATTGCCGCATTGCTGGAACGCCTCGGTAATCCGCACCTCAAGCTTCCGCCGGTGTTCCATGTCTCTGGCACCAACGGCAAAGGTTCGACCTGCGCGTTTTTGCGCGGGGCGATTGAGGCGGCGGGCATGACGACGCATGTCTATTCAAGCCCGCATCTGGTGCGTTTCAATGAGCGGATCCGCGTTGCGGGCAAGCTGATCGATGACGTGAGCTTATCCGCGCTGCTTTCGGAGGTTTTGGACCATGCCGAGGGGCTGGAAGCGAGCTTCTTTGAAGTCACTACCGCAGTCGCCTTTTGCGCCTTTGCGCGGACGCCAGCCGATGCCTGCATCGTCGAAGTCGGCCTTGGTGGCCGGTTGGATGCGACCAATGTGCTCACCCAGCCCGTGGCGTGCGCAATTGCATCCTTGGGATTGGATCATGAGGGCTTCTTGTTGGCGGCGGAGGAGGGTGTTCCCGATATGCCGCCGCTTGACCGCATCGCCTTTGAAAAGGCTGGAATTGCAAAGCCGGGATCACCTCTGCTCACGCAAAAATACACAGCATCGATGGCCAACACCGTTGCCACGCAAGCCACTTTGCATAACGCACCGTTGCACGCGCGCGGCGAAAGTTGGGATGCGGCGGTGTATGATGGCCGCCTGCATTACCGCGACGCCACCGGAAAACTCAACCTGCCCCTTCCCCGCATGATAGGCGCGCATCAGGCCGATAATGCGGCTTTAGCCATTGCAATGCTGCGGCATCAAAACGCCATCCATATTCCAGAGGCAGCGCTGTCTGCCGCGATGGAATGGACACGCTGGCCGGCACGGATGCAAACATTGTCTGCAGGGCCGCTGACTGACCGACTACCGACAGGTTCAACCGTCTGGCTCGACGGCGGTCACAACCCTGATGCCGGGGCGGCGATTGCCAAAACCCTTGAAGAGGGCCCGCCCGTTCACGTCATCATCGGCATGTTGATGAACAAAGACGCGCTTGGTTTCCTGACGCCGTTCGCACACAAAATTGAAACGCTATTCGCTGTGCCGATTACCGGCCACGAGCATCATGATCCCAAGGACCTGTGCCGAATAGCGACAGACCATCTTGGTATCGCATTAGCCGCCCCTGTGGGCGACGTTGACTCAGCGATGGAACGCATTGCAAACCACGACCAGCCATCGAATGTGTTAATCTGCGGTTCGTTATATCTTGCCGGAGAAGTGTTACGCGCGAACGGTCAAGTGCCGGATTAACCATTATCCTGTCGTGGAGGTCCATTTACCTCCAAACGCGCATAGCGGAACTGCAACGCCATAATCGCAATCGCAAAAGGGAGAGTGACCAGACACTCTACCCAATTACCCTCGACAGCCTGATATATGGCCCAAGTGATTATGAAATAAGCAAGCTCTAAGCCCCACCACAGCATCCCGGTAAACTCCATCCCGATCCCGCATGCGGAACAACGGTATGCAAAAAAAGAGCTCGGTATAAGAAATAATCTAAGGCCCAATTTTGCGGAGCAATTTGGACAATGGCGTGACATGATTGTTCCTCCGGCCATGTATCAGATAGCTCGCGCTGGCTGCCCTTTCCAAGCAAGCAGCCCACCTGCCACCAACACTGCCGCAAAAGTCGCGGTGATGCTGTTGGCGAATTCCAGGGGCTGCGAAAGCAATAGCCCGATGAGGCCTGCCACCACGAGCAAGAATCCGAAGATGCGCAATGGCCCGACCGGTTCCTTCAAAGCCTTCTCGTCCACCGCTTCAACCTGATGAATGCTTTGGACGACATAGCCTTTGCTCCAGAGCAGCCAGAACAAGACCATGCCCGGGATCGCAGCCAGGACGGTAAAGCCCCAAAAGCCCACCCAACCGACATTTTCAGCAACGATCCCCGCTGGACCGGCCATAAACGTGCGGCCAACGCCCGCAAAGGACGACAGCAGCGCAAATTGCGTTGCGGTATAGGCGATGCTCGACAGTCCGGACAAATAGGTCGCAAATACCGTCAGACCGATACCGCTAGTCAAATTCTCGGTACAGATGGCCGCAACCATCATCCAGTAACTGTTACCCGTCGCCGCCAAGATCATGAACATGACATTGGAGAACATCATCAACAGACCCGAAATCAGCAGCGCGCGGCCCATGCCAAGCCACAGGATGAATGGCGCCCCAAGCGCGGAGCCAACAATCAGTGCGCCAAAGCCCCATAATTTGTTCGCCGAGATGTAATCCAGATCGGAAAAGCCAAGGTCCACGATCATCGGGCTCAGCATCGCCTGCCCCATGGCGTCGCCCACCTTGTAGAGCAGCACAAAGCCAAGAATGAGGAACGCCCCGTGCCGCGTCAGGAACTCGCGGAACGGGTTAACCACAGCCTCTGTCAGCCACTGCTTTGGCTTCATGCCCTCCACATGGGCAAAGCGGTCAACAAACTTTCCTGGCCCGGCCCACAGCGCGCCAATGATGGCAGGGATGATGCAAAAGGCAGTCAGGCCATAAGCGGTTGCCCAGCCAAGCCCCAACCCTTCCTGTGACGCAAAATAGATCGTGCCTGCGCCAGCGATCAGGTTGCCGGTGCGATAGCCAAACTGGTTGGTTGCGGTGCCATGGGCGAATTCTTCTTCTTCCAAGATCTCGATACGATAGGCGTCGATGACGATGTCCTGCGTCGCAGAAAGGAAGGCCGTTATCAGTGCCCAAATCGCAAAAAGCCCCATCTCGCCCGGCTGCGGATTGCTCGCGCCGAGTTGCCAGATCGACACAAACAGCAATGCCTGAATGAAGAACAACCAGCTGCGGCGTTGGCCGAATATCTTGGTAAGCACTGGCAAGTGCAGCTTATCAACCAACGGCGCCCAAAGGAATTTGATCGTGTAGGGAATGCCCAATGCCACGGCAAAACCAATGGTCGCGGTATCGATCCCGACCTTCGCCAGCCAGAATGTCATTGTCGCCACCAGCAACGTCAACGGAAAGCCGCTCGAAATGCCCAGCAGGAACGTAATCACCGGGTTTTTGCGCATATAAGGCCGGAAGGCCGGCACAAGCATTGCGATGACCGGCAATGCGATCAAAATGGCTGCAAAAATGATAAAACGTTGCAAATCAACTGACATGCGGACCCCTCTGAGCGTGTTGCGCAAATGACTAACGGCATTTTCCTGAATGGCCAGTGACTTTTGAAGCAACATGCGTCAAAGGCGCTTTATGGTAAAACCTCCTTCAAAAGCCCCTGCCCGTCCAGCCAAGCCACCGCGCCTGCGTTGGGACAGCAAACCCGTCCGTAAGCCCAACCCGAACGCCGCGCCGAGCAAGGGTGCGTTGGAGCGCAAGGATGGCGAAGAACGTATCGCAAAGCTGCTTGCGCGCGCTGGTGTTGCGTCGCGTCGCGAAATCGAACGTATGATTGCCGATGGCCGTGTCACGTTGAATGATGAGAAGGTCGAAACCCCTGCAACATTGCTGAAATCGCTGCGCGGTGTGGCTGTCGATGGCAAGGCCGTGGGCCAACCTGCGCCGACACAATTGTACATGTTCCATAAGCCCGAGGGCTGCCTGACGGCCGAACGCGACTTTAGCGGGCGTAAGACGATTTACGACGTTCTACCCAAAGACCTGCCGCGCCTGATGCCCATTGGCCGGTTGGATTTGAACACAGAAGGCTTGTTGCTGCTCACCAATGACGGTGAATTCAAACGCCAGATGGAATTACCGTCCACCGGCGTTGAGCGGACATATCGCGCACGCTGCTTTGGTGACGTCAGTCAGGAACAGCTCGAAGAGCTGATCCACGGCATTGAAATTGAAGGCGTCAAATATGGCAAAATCGACGCCAATCTGGAGCGCCGGACGGGCCGCAATGGTTGGGTTGAAATGACCCTGACCGAGGGAAAGAATCGCGAAGTGCGCCGTGTCCTTGAACATCTTGGACTCGAAGTCAGCCGCCTGATCCGCACGCGTTATGGGCCGTTTGTATTGGGTGAGCTTGCACCCGGCACCGTCGGCGAAGTGCGCCGCGTCGACCTCATCGAATTTCGAAAGACATTGAAATAATGCGGATCATTTCAGGGGAGTGGCGTTCACGTCCATTGGTGGCGCCAAAGGGTGATACGACAAGGCCAACGGCCGATCGTACGCGTGAGACATTGTTTTCCATGCTCACCAGTCGGCTGGGTTCATTCGAAGATTTGCGGGTGCTCGACCTGTTTGCAGGTTCAGGCGCGCTGGGGCTGGAAGCGTTGTCGCGCGGCGCGGCGCATTGCACCTTTGTCGAGCAGGACCATCTCGCACTCGGCGCGCTTGAAAAGAATATCGCAAAGCTCGGCGGCAAAGACCGATGCGATGTCCGAAAATCATCAGTACTGTCGATGGGCAGCGCTTTGAAGCCCGCGGACATCGTCCTGATGGACCCACCCTATTTGAGCGGTGCGGGGTCTGTCGCGCTCGACAAGCTTGGCCGCTTTGGATGGTTTGCACCCTCCGCATGGATCAGCGTTGAGACCAGCATCAAAGAGGATGTCGAGGTCAAGGGCTTCACCGTCGATACCGTGCGCAACGTCGGCAAGGCACGGATCACATTGCTGCGTCCGGATAATGAACAGGCATGAAAGCCGCGCCAAGCCGGCGGCGGCGTATTGATTGCCGCCAGCCTTGTGATCCGGGACGGGCGGCTATTTCGCCGGGCGTAGCATCCAAAGCCCTGCAAGGCTGCACAGCGCAATAGCAGCCAGATAATAGCCGACATATTCGAGGCCTGATTCCGATAGTTTCAAAGCGATGTTAGGGGCCAGCGCGCCACCCAATATCCCCGCCGCGTTGAAGCAGATCGACGCACCCGTATAGCGCACCCGCGCAGCGAACAGCCCCGGCAGCCACGCGCCAAGTGGTCCGTAAACCAGCCCCATCACAAAGAGCAGCAGCGAAAGATACATCCCGGTCAGCATCAGGTCACCGCTGCCCAGCCATGGCCCGGTTGTGAAACTTGCGCCAACCAGCGCCACGCATCCAATCGCTAGCACCCGGGCCGGGCTGGTCCGATCGGCCCAGTAACCTGAAACAATGATACCCGCGGCCATGAACAGGATCGAGATGAGCTGTATGCCCAGAAAGGCCTCGCGCGCGATGCCCAATTTGGTTGTGCCATAGCCGAGCGCGAAAGCGGTCGAGAGATAGAAGACCGCAAAGCAGGCGATCGCCGCAAATGTGCCGCCGAACAGTTGGCGTGGGTGGGTGCGCACAACCTCTGCCATCGGAACGCGCGGCGGCGGAGCCTCTTCTAGTGCCGCGGCAAAGGCTGGTGTTTCGGTCAAACGAAGGCGGATCCACAAACCAATGCCGACCAGAAGCGCGCTCAACACAAACGGAATGCGCCAGCCCCATTCACGGAATTCGGAATCGCTGAGTATGAGGCCAAGGATCAGGAACAGGCCGTTCGAAAGGATGAAACCCACAGGCGCGCCGAGTTGCGGGAACATTCCATAGCGCGCGACCTTGCCCTTGGGTGCATTTTCAACCGCAAGCAACGCTGCTCCGCCCCATTCGCCGCCAAGTCCAAAGCCCTGACCGAAGCGCAAAAGGCATAAAAGCGCCGGCGCGAACCAACCGGCAACGGCGTAGGTCGGCAGCAGCGCAATCAGAAAAGTCGAAACGCCCATGATCATCAACGACCAGACAAGCGTTGCCTTGCGCCCGATGCGGTCGCCATAGTGACCAAATACCAGCGCGCCAACCGGCCGGGCGATAAAGGCCAACGCAAAGGTCAGCCAGCTTTGCAGCAACTGAGCCTCGGGGCTCGATTGCGGAAAGAATAGCGGGCCAAAGACCAGCGAAGCGGCCGTTGCGAAAATATAAAAATCATAGAACTCGACAGCCGTTCCGGCCATAGCCGCGCCAAGAATCCGACGATGCGATGGTGCAGGCGCGGTTGCGGCTTCACCTGCGTTGGTGGTTGTCATTGTGCTCCCCCTTGTCCTACATTTCTGCTGGCACTGACGGCGGCGAAAGGAAAGCGGAAAAGTGCATTGCCCTTCGATGATCTGTTCCCTAATCGTTCGCACGTGAATCATCCCTCCCCCGCCCCGACGCCGCCTTGGTTGGACGGTTTGAACGCGCCGCAGCGCGAAGCCGTTTTGACAACCGAAGGCCCCGTGCTTCTGCTGGCAGGAGCGGGCACAGGCAAAACCGCCGCATTAACCGCCCGAATGGCGCAGATTTTGTACACGCGCCTTGCATGGCCGTCCGAAATTCTCGCCGTGACCTTCACCAACAAAGCCGCGCGTGAAATGCGCGAGCGTATTGGCGCAATGGTCGGTTCCGCAGTGGAAGGGATGCCGTGGCTTGGTACGTTCCACAGCATTGGTGCAAAGCTGCTTCGCCGCCACGCCGAAATAATCGGATTGCAAAGCAATTTCACGATTATCGACACCGATGATCAGATCAGATTGCTCAAGCAGCTTATCCAGTCGGAAGATTTGGACGAGAAACGATTTCCGGCGCGCGGGCTTGCCGCATTGTTGGACAAATGGAAAAACGCGGGCAAGTCACCCTCCGATCTCGACGCTGGTGATAATGAGGCTTTCGCCAATGGTAAGGGCCAACGGTTGTACGCGCTCTATCAGGCGCGTCTGCTAGCCCTGAACGCGTGCGATTTTGGCGATTTGCTGTTGCACGGGCTGAATCTGTTAAAGAATAACCGCGATATCCTCGAAAAATATCAGGCCCAGTTTAAATATATTCTCGTCGACGAATATCAGGACACGAACGCCGTCCAATATCTCTGGCTGCGCTTGCTCGCCCAAAAACGCAAAAATATTTGCTGCGTCGGTGACGATGACCAAAGCATTTATTCGTGGCGCGGCGCAGAGGTCGCCAACATCCTGCGTTTTGAAAAAGACTTCCCTGGCGCGAAGACGATTAAGCTAGAACAGAATTATCGCAGCACGCCGCATATTTTGGCCGCCGCCTCTGGCCTCATCGACGCCAACAGCACACGGCTCGGCAAGACATTGTGGACGGAACTCGACGATGGGGAAAAAGTCCGCATCATCGGCGTGTGGGACGGCCCAGAAGAAGCCCGCCGTGTCGGCGAAGAAATTGAAGCATTGCAATATAAAAGCGAAAGCCTCGACAGCGTCGCTATACTCGTCCGCGCGCAACACCAGACCCGTGAATTCGAAGACCGCTTCATACAAATCGGCGTTAACTACCGGATAGTCGGTGGTTTTCGCTTTTACGAACGCGCCGAAATTCGCGATGCCATTGCCTATTTGCGTATCGTAAACCAGCCTGCCGACGACTTGGCGTTTGAACGTATCGTCAACGTGCCCAAACGCGGTATCGGCGACAAAGCGGTCGAAAAAATCCACATCGTTGCCCGCGCCGAGCGCACCCCGCTTTCGGTCGCCGCAGCGCGCTTGGTTGGAACCGATGAGCTAACCGGCAAGGCACGCAAGTCGCTCGCCGATCTGGTGGTCGACATCGCCCGCTGGCGCGACGAAGCGGCGCATATGTCGCCAGCAAACCTGACACGGCTGATCATGGATGAATGCGGCTATACGGCCGTTTTGCAGGCAGAACGCAGCACCGAAGCATCGGCCCGCCTCGAAAACCTAAGCGAGCTTGCGCGCGCGATGGAAGAATATGAAACGCTTGGCGAGTTTCTGGAACATGTCAGCCTGGTGATGGACAATGACCGCGGTGATACCGGTGCAAGCGTCACGATCATGACCATTCACGCCGCCAAGGGCCTTGAATATGACAATGTCTTCCTCGTCGGATGGGAGGAAGGCATCTTCCCGTCACAACGTGCGCTTGATGAAGGCGGCCTTGCTTCGTTGGAAGAAGAACGCCGGCTGGCCTATGTCGCGATAACCCGCGCGAAACGCCGATGCACAATCATCCATGCGGCAAACCGGCGCATTTATGGCCAATGGACCAGCAGCATTCCCAGCCGTTTCATTGAGGAACTGCCGCTGGACCATATTGAGGCCGAGCAGACCATGACGGGCGGCGCATCACTTTGGCGCGCCAACTGGAGCGAGCAAACGGACCCCTTCGCGCATCTGGCGGCCGCCAACCAAGGCCGCAGCAATGCGCGTGGCCCGGGCTGGCAACGGGCAGCCACATCCGGCGGATTTAACCCGCGCCCACAGCGCATACCGGAAAACACACGCAGCGCGGTCAGCCTTGGCAATAAAGGTCGCAGTGACTTGAGCATCGGCCTGCGCGTCTTTCACGAGAAATTCGGCTATGGCGAAATCGCGGAGATCGAAGGCAATAAGCTTGAGATCGAATTCGAACAGGCGGGCCGCAAACGGGTGATGGACAGTTTTGTAACGATCAGCTGACGTATCTGCTCTGGTAATCCGCATTGCTTTGCGGTTATGGAAAGCCATGACTGCGGGGGCTGCACACATCATATCGGACGCAAGAGCCGCGCTTGGCCGCCGCGACGCCGCTTCGGCTATACGCTTGCTGTCGGAGTTGCCGGACGCGCAGATGCCATGGCTCATGATGGCGCAAGCCTGTAGCCTAGCCGGAGATTCCAAGGCGGAGGAAGCTGCGCTGCAGCGTCAGTTAGAAATTGACCCGCGACATTTGCCGGCGCTGATTTTGTCGGGCGAATTAAAAGCACGCTTGGGCGATGACCGTGCGGCAAACTCATTCTTTCAGGCAGCGCTTAACCAAGCCGCGACAATGCCAGACGTGCCTGCATCGCTACACCCCATGCTGAACCGCGCGCGCGATTTCATTGTGCACATTCAAGCAAAATTTGAACAGCATTTGGTTGATGGACTGAAGCAAGCTGGTTTGCATCGTGACGGACGGGTTGGCACCGCAATCGACATGTTGCTTGGGAAAAAGCAGCTATACGTGCAGCAGCCTTCGAGCTTTTATTTTCCCGGGCTCCCGCAGCGGCAATTTTACGAACGTTCCGAATTTCCTTGGATCGCCGAAGTTGAAAATGCAGTGCCGGCGATGCAAGAGGAATTGCGCGCGGTATTGGCCGATGGGCAAGACTTTGCACCTTATGTCGAGGCGAGCAGTGATCGGCCGAGAGCGGCGAACCCGCTGATCAATGATCCAAGCTGGGGCGCGTTTTATTTCTGGCGTAACGGCGAAAAAGTTGAAGCCAACGCGTCGCGTTGTCCGGCGACGATGGCTGCGCTGGAATTGGCGCCGATGCCGCGTATCGATAAACGTTCGCCCATTGCCTTATGGTCATTGCTTAAGCCCGGCACGCATATTCAACCGCACCATGGGCTTTTGAATACAAGGTTGATTTGCCATATTCCGCTCATCGTTCCTGACGACTGCGCCATTCGCGTCGGCAACGAGACGCGTCCATGGCGCACAGGCGAAGCGCTCATTTTTGACGACAGCTTCGAACATGAGGCGTGGAATAAAAGCACGGATACCCGCGTTATATTGTTATTCGAAATCTGGAGGCCGGAGATTTCCGCCGAGGAACAGGCTGCACTCACCACTATTTTCGAGACGATCAACGACTATCACGGCATGCCCGAAGATGCAGGATAATATCTGGCCTCGTGAAATGGCCGCTAGCAGCGTCATCAAAAATCTCCCCGTTGCCTTGGGCAATATCAGCCGATAGGCGCATGCATCATGTCTGACACGCCCCCTAACATCCACCCCCTCAGCATCGCTGACTTCCGCTATTACTGGCTCGCACGCTTTATGGCAGTGCTGGCAACAATGGGGATGGTCGTCGTCATAGGTTACCAAGCCTATGACATCGCGCGCAGTGATTATGGCATGTCCATTCGCGAAGCGTCGCTGCAGCTTGGATTGCTGGGCCTTGTGCAATTCGTGCCACTTGCGTTGTTGACCCCCGTTGCCGGATGGGCCGCTGACCGGTGGGAACGTCGGACAGTCGCGCGGCTGGCCAACAGCATCGACATGATGGTGGCATTGGCGCTTGGTTGGTTCACTTATATCGATGGGCTTACCCTGCCCCTGCTTTTCCTGTTTGCCGCATTGCACGGTGTTGCCCGCGTATTTGTCGGGCCATCAATGTCGGCGATCGCGCCTAACATTGTTCCACCGGCGTCATTGCCGCGTGCCATCGCGCTGAGTTCAATCGCGTGGCAAGTCGGGTCGGTT
>JAJTEF010000007.1 GCA_021300355.1 Sphingomonadaceae bacterium
CTTGCCAAGGTTGGGGTCGAGGGTTCGAATCCCTTCGCCCGCTCCAGTTTTCCTAGGAAAATCAACGGTTTAGAAAATCACTTCCCAGCGGGAGGTGTCGATTTTGCTGTGTTCGGATCGTGTTCGGATTTTCGGGAGAATGTTCGGATTTCCGGAGGTTCGGATTCACGGGAATCTCCAACGATAAACGAAAGTGCTGCTATTTCAGCATTAGCCGTCACGAAGCTGCTGGCGGTAAAATCGGTATGGACTGAGAAGATCCTGTTCCCCAAACGAGAAAAAGATAGCATGTTCGGATTCGAAATTGGTGGGGTTTGGGGAAGTCGGTGCCGGTATCTTCTGCAAAAATTGACGTTGGCGGGCAGGAAACCGCTAAAAGCACAATCATAGCATCAAAGACGTTCCGTGAGGGAGCGATCTACCTTTACCAGCGCTCTGACTTCAAAAGGCCAACATGGCTCTGCCGGATCAAGGTCCCCAACACCAAGGGATACGTTAATCGCAGCACCGGCACGGGCGACGAGCATCAAGCATTCAAGTATGCCGAAGACCTCTACAACCAGCTTCTGGTCAAATCGCTCACTGGTGAAACGGTGGTCGGCAAGCGCATGGGACCTGCCATCGAGGCCTATGTCCGCAGGATAGAGCCCGAAAAGGGACGTCTATCGATCCGCTACAAGATTCTGCTGATGAACAGGATCAAGCCTCATTGGGCCAAAAAGATGTTCGAGGATCTATCTCCAGCGATGATCTCAAAGCTGGTCGACAAGCTGATCGAGAACGCCCGTGACGGTAGGCTGTCCCCCAACACGATCAAGCGGATTTACTCGGACCTGAAGCACTTCTTCCAGTGGTGCATTGATGAGGGGTATCTGGATCGGTTGCCAAGGTTCCCCAAGACAAATGGCGATGCGGCAAGGAGACCGCATTTCGATCCACGAGATTGGAGTAGGCTGACCCGTAACCTGCGGGAATTCGTCAAGATCGATAACAAGGCGGTTAAACGGGACCGCATGATGCTGAGGGATTATGTTCTCATCCTTGCGAACACGGGCATTCGTGTCGGCGAGGCTCGGACGTTGAAATGGCGAGACATCCGAGAAGTGGCGGTAAGTGACGACGTTCCCTCCAACATCGTACTGACCGTATCTGGCAAGACTGGCAAACGTGAGGTCGTTTCAGCCTCGCCTGACATCAAAAAGTACCTGAAGCGGATACATGATCTGCGGATCGAGGAGCTGGCGACTGAGGAAAATCCCAAAACCAAGCTTGACCCTGAAAGCTTGGTATTCTGCCACAAGGATGGCAGCGAAATCGGTTCCTTCAAAAAGTCCTTCGCCGCCTTGCTGAAGTCCGCCAAGGTTGAGCGGGACACGCACGGACAGATCCGCACCTTGTACTCCCTGCGGCACACCTACGCTACGTTCCGCCTGCAAAACGGCGTACACCAGTTCACGCTTGCCAAAAACATGGGAACCTCGGTTGCCATGTTGGAGCAGTATTACGGCCACACCTCGAACATTACCTCAGCCGATGAGCTGACCAAGCGGGTGAGGAAGACCACGGCAGGAACAAAATCGACGCTTAGCTGGCTTGAGGATTAGCCCGTGGACCTTTTGACGAACTGACCGGACCCGGCGGCATCAACCAAAGGGAGATGTCACCATGGAATTGAAGTTCGTAGCCACCGCCAAGCCGAAGCAAATCAACGCAGCCATCCAGCGCCGCCAAAAACTAATTGGGAGGATCGATCAGCAGGTTGGATACGTCCGGCAGATGATCGAGGGCAAGCAGCCTCGAGCCGCTTGGGCCTGGCAGGATGAGGCGGGCACATATTTCCTGCCCATCAAATACGGTCGTCAGACGCTGGAGTTGAAGAAGGGGATGCAGGCCGTACAATGTGCCGATCTCGATCATGTAGAGAATGCCCTTTGCACGATCAGAGCCATGGTCTGGCAGGGAGAATTTGATGAATTGCTGGCTAAGGCGTCCAGTGAGATCAGAGGTAAATTCAAAAAATTATGAACGGACATGGGGGCAGGGAACTGCCCCCTTCTTTTTAATTGGTTATATAATCCAGCGCTCCTGTGGCGATTTTCGATTTTATTCGCCGCTGCGCCGCTCAAAAATCCTGAATAGATAAATACGAGATAAATACCTCATATTTATCAGAAAACGGATTCTAAAGGTGCAAGGGAAAGATCTACATTTAATCAGAAAAGCTTTCAGGGACTGGGTCAATATTGATAGCTGGCAGTCGCCTTGCGCCATTACGCTGACACTGCGGCAAGCCATTTTCATTGAAGGCGATAATGGACGAATCCGCCAATCTCTTACCCAACAGGAGGCGTCCCAGAATTTCCGACATTTCATGAACCGGCTCAATCGCTCGGCCTTTGGCAAGGCAGCGCAACGGTTCGGCAAAGGACTGGCAGTTGTGCCAATCCTTGAAGGCGGGTCCGGCAAGCGCTTGCACTACCATACCATCATTGATTGTCCGGCAAAGTTCGGTGGGGAATTCCATGCCGAGATCCTCCGCCACTGGAAAGCCACCGATTGGGGGTATCACCAGACCGACTGCCAGCATGGTGCTGATCAAGGCTGGCTTAACTATATCACGAAGTTCAGAGACAAGGCTGACTTCGTGGCATCAATAGACTTGATGAACCTTCGTCTCCCGTGATCGCAGGGTACAGACCCCTTTCACTCATCAAGCCATTTCTACCTGATCCCAAAGGACCGAGCAGCAACGGTCCTTGATCAATAAATATAACCTAAAAACACAATGCTAAATTAGACCAAATAACCAAAGGAAACCGCTCATGGACGAGACGCAGCTGACCAATTTTAATGTACCCCTTCCAACACGAAAAAGGTTCGATGCCATCTGTCGCGCAAGCGGCAGAACGAGGACGTCAGTCCTCGTTGAGTTAATGACCGATCATATTTTGAAGGAAGGGAGGCGGCTCACCGATCAGCAATCAGAGCTAGAACAAATCGATGCTGCAATCGGAAAATCCCGGTCTGTGAAGCGATTTTCGGATTGGGGGTATCCCGATGGAAACCCACACCCGCCAGCCCGTCTCGGCCGTTCAGATCAAGAATTCGACCTGCCTGAACCGCTGAGGTCGGATGGCTGGGATGGGTGGTGAGATAGGATTTTCACACACCGCCTCACGCTGTAATAAGCACGGTCAGATCGAATTCGGATAGAACTTCATAGTCGGCGTTGGCAGCCAACTGCTCAATATGCTTGACCATATCTTCAGCATCCTCGTCTAGCGGGTCGCACTCACCAATGAACCTTGAGATAAAGCACTTGCCCCTTACGGATGCATCTATCTGAGAATCGCCTTCCTCGGCTAAGTGATCTGACTCTAGATAGTGCAGTGAGCTACTTGGCTCTAACCAGGACAGGAGATTTTCCGTGAAATCGGAAATTTCAAAATCCATATCTTCACCGAAAAGATCCCGAAGTTTCAAATATTCTGAAATGGTTGTAATAATCGAACCATCTTCATCCTCGTCATCTGGATCACTTTTAAGCATTTCCCCCCGGTTTCCGCAGAATACCGTCTCTCCTTTCTGATTTTTTACCAGCAATTGAGACAAGTCAAAATTATCATCGTCAAACTCGCCAACTGCCAAGATGGTCATCAGTTTGGGCACGCTGTGTCGATCGTACACATTGTTGATCGACGCTGGATCTAGGTCAGATATGTCGCCTGAGATCACAAGGTCGATGATGGTGTCTGCAGTCATTCGATTCCCTTCCGGTGAATGAGACTGCCACCCGACTCGGCGGCAATCAATTTTGGATATTTATCGTAGCTTTAATCTTCATCCTCATCATCTTCATCACGGAATTCGACGTCCTGTTGCGACCCATCACTTAAAATGGCTCTGAATTCTGAAAATTTTGGATCGCCCCACGCGAACTCAATTTCGTTTTCATCATAATAGACTGTAAAAACTTCATACATTTCGTTGTGGAATTCTAATCTCTCCATTTCAAGGGACAGCTTTGATGGGTCGTAATCACCGTCAATGATGATTTCTTCCGATTCGAATTTCCCGTGCTCTTCGCTTACCAGGCTATTTGCCGAGAGCCTCGTGACGCTAGCATCTGGGCAGTTCTCAGATTTGAGGCAAAGTGTGTCAACTTCCTCGTCGTCCACGAAGATCCAGCCAGATACGACGCCTGTTATGGTAGAACAGTCCTCCTGAAACACTTCTTCGTCGACGCCGGTTTCAATTGCTTCTTGGGCCTCATCTTCACTGACCTCGAGATAATCAACTCGCACATAGCGCCCATAGAATTTTAACTTCTTTGTCATTCGGCCAATCCTGCATCCCTTCAACATAAGGAGATTGCCACGCCAATCGGTGGCAATCAATTGCGATTATTTATCTAGCTTAGACACACCAAATCCCGTTGCCAGACCCCCAGATCGGTTGGACCCGTCACACACAAACCAGCGTATGTGTGTGACGGAGAAGCGGGAGCATGGCTCGATATGTGGCATATTTCAGGGTCTCGACTGAAAAGCAGGGTAAGTCGGGCCTTGGCCTTGCCGCACAGCACTCTCTGATTGAACGTTTCCTATCAGACGGTGATGAAGTGATCGCCGAATATGTCGAGATCCAGTCGGGTAAGAATGACGAGAGGGTTGAGCTATGGAAAGCCATCAATCACGCCAAACGCAATGATGCCAAGCTGCTGATCGCCAAGCTCGACCGCTTTTCCCGCAAGGTCAGCTTCATTGCATCAATAATGGAGCAAGGGATCGGACTGGTCGTCGCCGAGATGCCGAATGCAACAGACTTTCAGCTACACATCTTTGCCGCTCTGGCGCAGGAGGAACGACGCCTGATCTCCGAGCGTACCCGCAATGCACTTGCTGAGGCAAAGAAGCGGGGTGTGCTGCTCGGTAAGAACGCCAAAGTACTCGCTATTCGCAATCGTGAGGAGGCAGATAGCCGAGCTGGAGCATTACAACCGCTCATCCAGCCGATGATAGAGCAGGGTTTGTCACTGTCGGAGATGGCCCGCAGATTGAATGCAATGCAGATCCGGCCGTTTAGGGGAAAAAGCTTCTATCCTGAGCAAATCAAACGCCTGATCGCTCGGTTGCCGTGAGCGTGTTGACAGTTAAATGCGGGAAATGAAGGGACAATCGACGGTCTCAGCTGCCAGCAGGTCGATATGGCCCTTAGATTGAACGATAAACTGATCGATTTCTAGGTCTGGAAACTGCCTCGTCAGCTTTGACAGTGCCAAAAATACATCTGGCGTTGGCGGACACTTTTTGGGTTCAAACGGCTTGCGAGCAGCATTTTCAACATCTGCCCGTGCACAGTCGATCCCAGCTTCCGTAAGGATCTCAGCAAATTCGGTATTCGAGATCTGGTACTGACCCCAAGTCAGGCCAGCTTTTGAATGACGCCATGCAGCACCCAGTGATTGCCGCAGGCGCTTGAGGTCAGGTGCCTTGCGATGAAGGTATCGGGCATCCTGCTCCAATGCGGATTGCGACATCACATAAACGGCAAACTGCCGATAGTCAGACATGGTTTTGAGGCACAGGCGTGGCTGTAAAGCGAATGCTTCCCAGTATCGCCGCATCTCCATGAACTGATCGATATTGTCCCAAGGCTCGGTCGAAAACGCTATGTGGCCATGCGCCTCAGAGAACCTCACTGCATGGGGCTTTCGTTTCCAATCAAACTCCATGTTCAGCCGCTTGGACAGAGATCGGTCAACGAGATCAGCGTCGAACAGGACCATATCCCGCACACCAGTTTTCACCTTCATCGGGATCATATCGTCGGGCGAGCGATCGAAGAACATCTCCACGATCCGCTGGTTTTGTAGCCAGACGTCATCAAAATGATGCGGGAGGTGAATGCCGCCCTTGGCGAGGACAACATTGGATTTGTCATCGGCAGCACCACCGCCCTGCTTAAGCGTTGCCTGACCACGGGTGCGCCAGCCAAGCAGTTGTCTCACCCTGTGCTTGACCTCTAGCACGGTAGGGTCGCCAGTCAGGCGGTGGCGGCTTTGAGCATAGAGATTGACCAATGGGCCTTGGGAAGCGGTTGCAATGTCTGGCTCAGAGGCGTTGGTCAAAAATCCATCAGTCGTGCAGCTGAAAACGCATACGTTCTCAGGCAAACCGTTGATAACCTCGCCCAGCACTGCCCGAACAAACGACGTGATGTAGGCTGCGTAATAAGGATTTGTGATCTTGCTCGGTGGCAGCTCTGCCATCTCACCAGCCTTGAGGTCGAACACCCGCTTTTTCTGCAAACCCTGGGCAGTTTTGCCATAAGTCGAGTTGCTGAGTTCCTTCCAAAAAAGGTTCTCCAACGATCCTTTCGGGAACGATGAACGTTTCTGCACGCACATGCCGATAAAATCGCCGAAGATGTGTTTTGATGGATCAGTCGGCACAACGACACCGTGCCGTATCTTCAGCTTAGCCCCCAATGATCTGGCCAGCGCAATTTCTGGAGCTGCGCAGTTCGATAGTCCCTTGCGTGGGAAGATCAGGCCATTGTCAGTTCGGACAGGCATGGTCGGAAAGCGGACCGACTTGGGGAACTCGAACTCAACGTTTGCCACACCCAGCGAGAGGCAAGTAAAGTCTTCAATCTTCGATGTGACAAAAGCACGGTTCCACTCTGGCCTGCCAATGAGAGCCATGGCGGTCGGATAGGCGCTGGAAAGGTCATAGTCTGTCCAGTCGTCATCGAAGCATGGCCCGAACCAGAACTGTTCATTACGTCCGCCGTGGTAACACTCGGTGGCGAGTGGCAAGTGCCATGCGACTTCTTGCTGATCGACGATGCGCTCGGTCTTGCGGTAATAACCTAACCGCTTGTCGTAGATACGCTCCTTGATCTTTTCCTTACCAAGCAGATCAAGTGAGGCACCCGCCCACTGCTCGTCCCAGTTCTTCAGCAAAAGATCAACGCCGATGCCGGTCAACGTGGCTGGGATTTTGTTAGTATTGAACAGGTCCCGGCTCTGCTCGAGCATCTTATCGATGTAGCGGACGCAGATGACGGCATCTGTCAGGGCATAATGATCGAACAGCACAGGATTGTCTCGCATCAGGCAATCCATGTTCTCCTTATACCACTGCTCCTTGTCAGGGTTAGGATCGAGCGTAATCTTCTCCTGCCCGACAAGCTCGCCCAATGCCTTTAGCCCTTTCGAGGTGGCAGGCGTCAGCAGCATCGTGTCCCTTAGTAGGATTTTGAGGTCGACATGATCGCCATCGGGGAAATCGTAAGTCAGCCCTATGTGGCCATCGATCGACAAAAACGTGTTGCGGACGCTCGACATCATCTGCGTCAGGTCTTGGAAATCTGAAAATGCCGGGATGTCGGCTCGTGTAAAATGGCCAACCAGATAGATGCGGGTTGGAACCGCATTCACCGTTCCATTTCGAACGCCGCTCGCCACCGCAAACATGATGACATCAGCAAGGCTTAGACGTTCTCTATCTCCATTTGGAAAACATACGCCGCCCCACTCAGGCGTGGCTGCATCGCCTGCGGCAGGATCATAGAGTTTGCAGTAGACCTGATAGGAAAGGATTTGATTCTTCGCCAACCCGGCCCTGATTTGGTCATTTGACAGTGGCTGTTCGGGGGTCTTATATTCGGTATCGAACCCGATCACCATGAACGGTTCGGACGCCTTGCGGCGACGATCAGCACCTCCGTAAAAGTCATCCCTCTCCACCCATATTGGGGTTTTACTGAGGGTTAGATCACTGTTCCTGACAGTGACCTCTGATCGATTATGGCATCTGATTTTGTCAGCCATGGCCTACCCTCGGTTCCAATTGGAACGAATTGCTATTCATCTTCTGTCTTATCCCGGCGTTTCGTTGGCAAGGGAACAGGAAAAACGCCTCTGCCAACACCATCGATGATCATTTCGGCATGACGGAGCTTGCGACTGGCGGCCGCCGTCAGAGAAGCTTTGGCATGGGCGTCGTTTTCAGCCAACGCGTAGGCGGAGCGATCACCAATGCGTGCAAGCTGAGCGATCTTCCAAAGCGGCTCCTTGGGGTTGTCGCGGCGCAAGGTATAGCACTTCAACACCTTCTCGATGGAGTCGGTCTCGGGGATTGATAGAAGCTTGTAGCGGGCCTTACTCTCTGAAAGACGCTTTTGGCCACGCTTGCGGCCGTGATGTTCGCGAATAACCTTGCCTAGCCGTTTGGATATTTCTCTGCGGGAATAGGCCATTGGGATGGAGATCAGCAGGACCTCATCCTCAATCCCTTTATCGAGAAGTTCGAGGACCTGTTCTTTTGAAAGGGCTTCTACCTTAGCGGGGGCGTGAGGTTCAGCGAACAGCACTGCTCCACGCGTAACCCCATCAGCGTTCCTGAGCTGCCACCATTCCTTGAAGTCAGTGGCATGGACGTCACTAAAGTCCTGATACAGCGCTTTGTATTTGCCTCTCCCACCGTTCTTGCAGGTCTCGGCATAACCTTCGTGAAGCCGTAAGAACGCCCACCAAAAATAGTATGCGCTTTGGTTCCAAAAGACCCCTTTTCTGCCCTTGGCATCCCCGAAAACCGGGGCTTTTGTCATGAAGGGAGCGGGGCGCTTGGGATCAATCATAACGTCTTAATAGTACATTTTGTACGCTCATGCCATTAATATCTGATCTGGCCTATTTTCAAAAAATCGAACGGCGATCTTGCGGTTCGGTAGGATTGAAAGGCTACACACATGGAAAACACATTCTTGAACACGCAGCAGGATATCGTGCCTGCTGCCAACGCAATCACGATCTCGCCTGCGGTCGAGCAATACGTTCAGCGTTATCGCCACTATGCTAAAAATACGGTTGAGAGCATTCTGAAGCTCGGAGAGACTGTACTTGAAGCCGACTCAAAGCTCTCTCGGCTTGAGGTAATCATTTTCTGTCAGGAGGTGGGGATCGAGCACAACGGACCCACGTTCCGCAAATTACGCAAGATCGGACAACAGGCGGATCGGTTCCTGCCTGTCATGGACCGTGTACCGAATAGCTGGACGACCGTTTACGAACTGGCGAAGCTCGAAACCGACAAGTTTGCGACATTGGTCGATACTGGATCGCTGACCGCAACAGCGACGATGAAAGAGCTCCGAGAAATCATCAATGAGGGTCCGAAGCAGTCAGCTGATACGGTTACGTTTACGCTAACGGTCAAGGCTAAGAACCCTGCCCAAGCGGTGGAGATCGACCGAACCCTGGGCGCAGTGGGGGAGCAACTTCAGTCTGCGGTCAGGGTTTCTAACAAGGAGCTGTTTGAGCGCTTTATGGCTGAAGCCCTCGAGGATTACGACCTGCCAGAGGGCTATCTGGAACCTGAAGATCTAGAGGCAGCATAAACGCTAATGGTGGGGGAGTTCAGGCTCTCCCACCGAGCCCCTCGGTCTTCGTGTGTTCTAATTGGAACGCTGCCAATCATAACATCTTAATAGAACATTTTAGTAAGCTCATATGTTCCAATTAGAACGTGGGCTAGTGTGAACATATCGAGAGGCAAACGGGCTTTTCGACAAAATCAGGAGTTCGAAATCATGGCTACAGCATTCAACACCATCATCGCCGACCGTCAGATCAACAATAACCGCAACGCTCGCATGGAGGGTAAAATCATTGCGATGCCGAAGAAGGCACCCGAGCTCGAAATGGATACCGAGAAGCTCCGTAAGATCATGGTCAACGCCTATCGCATCGGTGACACTGAATATGCCGAACGAGCAAAGCGTCGGGTTTGGGAATTGCACAAGGTTGGCGATACAGAGCTGGATCAGCGTTTCGGTGAAGTCATCGCAGCATATGAGACGTTCCTCACCGAACGTAACGATCGTACGACCCGTGCAACCCGGACTTGGCAGAAGGTCCGCAACAAAGGCGTAAAGCAGGCGATCATCGAATGGGTGACGTCAAAGCAGGAACGTCAGGGGTTTATTGATCTCGTTGAAGCTGGATACGGCGATTACACCATTGAAGCACTAGTTATGGCGATGCCTCAGGAGTTTGACGCAGATGTTGTTATGGCGGCACGCAAGAGGCTGGCTGGCTCAGGGATTAATACAAATACACTCAACTGAATCCAAGATTCTTGGGTGTTTAGCGAGGAGCCTTAGGGCTCCTTTTTTTTGTGTAATCAAAATAGAAACCGGGCAATCCCAAACCCCACAAAAGTCCTATTTGCCCGGGAAGAGTCGTTGGCCTCGAACACTGTTTGCCAGCGTTCCAATTGGAACAGGCTATTTTGGCTGAAAGCCTAATCGGCTCTCGTCCTTGATTAGGGACCATGGCAGATTTTGGGCCGGGAGCGGACTGTCCGCTTTATGAGCGGAAACCGGGCAATGCACACGCTCAGCCGGAGAAAATTGAACGAAGTTATCGCCAACAAGTCGGACAATCAGGTAATCGCTACAATTTTACCTTATTTAGCCGTAACGCGTTCATTACCACGGTAAACGAAGATAGCGCCATCGCCGCGCCTGCAAACATCGGCGACATCAGGATGCCGGAAACTGGGTAAAGTGCGCCTGCCGCGACCGGGACGCCAATACCGTTGAACAAGAACGAGAAGAAAAGATTTTGGCGGATGTTGCGCATGGTCGCTTTTGCGAGCGCGCGTGCGCGGACGACGGCGGCGAGATCGCCTTTGGTGAGCGTGATGCCCGCGCTTTCAATCGCAACATCTGTGCCGGTGCCCATTGCCAGGCCGACATCGGCAGCGGCGAGTGCCGGAGCGTCGTTTATTCCGTCGCCTGCCATTGCCACCATTGCCCCAGATGCTTTGAGTTCGCCCACAATGCGTGCTTTGTCATCTGGTTTAAGTTCTGCATGTACACCGTCTAGGCCGCCCACGGCGTCGGCAACAACTTGTGCTGTCGTCGGATTGTCGCCCGTTAGCATGATGACGCGCAGGCCCTGTTTGCGCAGCGCTTCGATTGCCTCGCGCGCGTTCGCACGAATGGGATCAGCTACAGCGACAAGTCCGGCAAGTTTGCCATCGACGGCGACGAGCATCACTCCAGCGCCCGCGCGGCGTCTGCTTTCAGCAACGTCGTTGAGTGGTGCTGGATCGACGCCGATGCGCTGCATCTGCGCAGCGTTGCCGATTACGACGGCGCGGCCGTCGACTTGGGCGCTAATCCCCGCGCCAACTTGAACCTCAAAATTTTCTGGCTCGCCAAGCTTCAGCGTGCGTTCGTTTGCGGCGCTCACAATGGAATGGGCCAGTGGATGCTCCGAGCGCTCCTCGACAGCTGCCGTTAAGGCCAGCAACTCATTCTCATCCATCCCGCCAATTGTCTCGATGGCAATGAGCTTGGGCTTCCCTTCGGTCAGCGTTCCAGTCTTGTCGATAACAAGCGTATCGACCTTCTCGAACGCTTGCAGTGCTTCAGCATGTTTGACCAACACACCTGCGTGTGCACCGCGTCCCGTTGCGACCATGATCGACATAGGTGTCGCTAAACCCAATGCACACGGACAAGCGATGATGAGAACGGCAATGGCATTGAGCAGCGCATGGCCGATACGCGGTTCAGGGCCGACAAGGCTCCAAACCGCAAAAGATGCAATCGCGATGGCAATTACCAAGGGAACGAACCATCCTGAAATCCGGTCTGCCACAGCCTGAATCGGAGCGCGGCTGCGTTGGGCTTCGGCCACCATGCGGACAATGCGCGCAAGCATGGTGTCGCTTCCGACTACTTGCGCTTCCATGACAAGGCTGCCCGTGCCGTTGACAGTTCCGCCGGTCAGCGCGCTGGTCGCTTCCTTTGCTACCGGCAAGGGTTCTCCAGTTAGCATCGATTCATCGACCGATGACCGGCCTTCGATCACAACCCCGTCAACCGGTACCGCTTCGCCCGGACGGACACGAAGATGATCGCCTGTTTGAACGTCGGCTAAAGGAACCTCGGTTTCGGTGCCATCGCCATTGATGCGCCGCGCCGTCTTTGGCGCGAGATTGAGCAGTGCACGGATTGCCTTGCCGGTTGCGGCCCTTGCGCGCAACTCCAACACTTGTCCAAGCAACACCAGCGCCACGACGACACCAGCCGCTTCATAATAAACAGGCACCATGCCGCCGTGCATTCTAAAGGTATCTGGAAATAGACCCGGCGCGAACGTCGCAACCACGCTGTAGAGGAATGCCGCGCCGACACCGATGGCGATGAGCGTAAACATATTGAGCTTGCCCGTGACAATCGACCTCCACCCGCGCGTGAAAAACGGCCAGCCGGCCCACAAAACGATTGGTGCGGTCAGCGCCAATTGAATCCACGGAGAATATGCGGGATCAACCAAATGAATGCCGAGAAATTCTGTTCCCATCGTCAGGATTAGCAAAGGCACTGCTAGAGCTGCCGACACCCACCACCGACGCGTAAAATCAACCAGCTCAGGATTAGGTGCGTCATCGAGCGAAGGCTCTTCAGGTTCCAATGCCATCCCGCAAATCGGGCAAGTTCCCGGACCTTGCTGACGGATTTCAGGGTGCATCGGGCATGTCCACATCACACCGGGTGCGGCAACAGGTTCGGAGCGCGAGCTATTGAAGAGATATTTGGTTGGGTCGGCTGTGAATTTTGCCAGACATCCGGCACTGCAAAAATGAAAATGAACGCCATCATGCGTGGCATGATGTGCCGTGGTCGCAGGATCGACCTTCATCCCGCAAACGGGATCAAGAACTGTTGTCAGACTGTCCGGGCCCGCCGTGCTGCAACATCCACCGAATTTTACGGGATGTGCGGTTTCATGCGTTGTCGTCACGGGTCAGTCTCCAAGTCAGGTCGGGTCGCACCACGTCACGTTGAAACGGGCGGTTCGAGCTTTCCGAGCCATGCGACGAGGCCAAGAATGATAAGGGCGATGCTCAATTCAAGAGCAAGGCTCTTGCGTAACATTGCTAATGCGCGCGATGTTCCGTTGCTGTTCAGTGCGCGGTTGAATTCCGGGGTCAGTCTAAACCGGTTTGCGGCGGCCAGCGCCAACATGACGGCAAACAACAGGAGTTTGACGATCAGCAATTGGCCGTACAGTGTTGTGTGGAGCGTCAGAACGTTTTGCGGACCAACCAGCATCCAGCTATTTACCAAGCCCGAGCCGAAAACCAGCGTGACGGTAACTGTTCCCGCCACCGAAAAACTTTCAAGCAATCTGTGGGTCAGCCGTAAATAGTCTTCGCTAAGGTTTGCTGCGCTGCGAAATAGCATGACAGAAAAAGCGGCAAGCGCACCAAGCCACGCTCCAGCCCCGAGCAGATGGATGATGTCGGCGATAAGATGTGCCGCTCCAGCAGAACCTTCGCTCGCGGCTCCGTGACCTGTCCACGCGACAGAGGCAAGAGCTACTCCTGACCCGAGCGTCACGAATGTTAATTTTGGCAGGGATTTGCTATCGATCATTCGATACGCAACGGCAAATGTAGAGAACAAGGCGATTACCCGCACTAGCCAAGCATTGCCCATCGGCGTTTCAAAAATCATCACGCTGATCGAGGCATTATCAACATCAAGCAATTGAACGCCTGACATCGAAGCCGTCATTGCCGTGATGCTGAGCAACGACAGTGGAATCCCCGTCGCTGAAAGCCAGAATGTTAAGGCGCGAAGCGGCAGGATGTTTACTTGGGCGCGCTCAGCACCCCTCAATGCGTACAATGCGAACAGGGGCAGTCCAAACAGCAGCATCAGATTCGCGTAAAGCGCAAACCTGATGCCGATGTTGAGTTGTTCGATCACATCTTTATTTCACGGTAAAATTGAAGCTGCCTTCCATCCGATGAGCGTCTGGACCGGCAGCAGCCCATTTGAGCTCATAGGTCCCTGCAACCAAAGCGCGCTTCATCATAAGCGTCATGGTCTTGCCATCCTTGCTCATCGCTGAGGTGAACCCACTGATTTTCATCGGCGCATGATCTTTCATGCCCGGCATTCCCGTCATCGTCAGTGTCGTGGTCGCAAATTTAGCAATCAGCTTTTCGTTGAAGGTCAGGACGATCTTCGTTGGTTTAGCGACCACTGCATTTGCGGCTGGCGTTGACTTAACGAGCTTGGCGTGGGCGAAGGCCGCGCCAGAAAAGGCGAGCGCTGCAAGGACCGGGGCGGCGAACAATAGACGAAACTTTGACATGAGGATTCTCCAAACAACGTGTTCTACCTCTAATACGCACACCGATGCATATACCCTCATGTGAAATCTGTTGAGGGCTTTGCGGCGATCGCGCGTATATGTGGCATGAAGTTTGGAGATACGGATATGAGCCACATTGACGATATGCTTGATGGACTGCGTGCGGCACCGCTGCCGATCCGGCTTCTGACGATAGATGACGCGGTGCTATCGCAGCTTTCCGAGCGCCGGGCTAATGCTGCCCTGCTCTCTGGCGGTATGATAGGGTTCGCGATCATCGCCGCAACGGGAATGGGTCTAGTGAGCGCACTGGTTCCAAGCACATCAGCCGAAGCTGCACCCAGTCTGTCGCCATTTGGCGGACCAGCGGCCCTTGCACCATCGACACTCCTGGATAGCGGCGAATGAGCAATATGCGGCGGACAATTATAATCGCGATCATAGTTTTTCTGTCAGCAATCGGGGGCGTAATGGCAGGGCGGCTGATTGTTAATCCGCCAGTGCCCCCTGAGAATGAACTTCATGCGTTGCTTCATAACGGTCTCGATCTTGATGCCAACCAACATGCGAAGCTGGAGGCGTTGGAAAAGCAATTTGCTATTCGCAAACAGGCTCTCGAACTTGAAATGCGCGCCGATAACGCCAAGCTGGCAGCGGCAATCGAGAACGAACACGGTTATGGCACCGAGGTTGCAGCAGCTATTGACCAGTCGCATATGGCGATGGGACAACTGCAAAAAGAGACGCTGGAGCATATCTTTGCAATGCGCGCGCTGCTCAGGCCCGATCAAGTGGCTAAATTTGATGCAGCCGTTGTTAAGGCACTGACTGCCGACCAAAAATGAGCCTTGCCTTAGAAGACTGTTCAGATGGCGAGTTGGCGGCGCTAGCACTCAGTGGGCGGCAATCTGCCTACACCGCTTTGCTGGCTCGTTATCGTGAGCCGATTTTTCGCGTGGTGCGGGCAACGATAGGCGATAACGATGCAGCTGTTGATGTTACCCAAGAGACATTTGTTTCTGCTTTTGCTGCGCTCAAAAGCTATGACAGCGAGCGGTCCTTTAAAACTTGGATTTCTCGCATTGCGATTAACAAATGCCGCGATTGGGCGCGGCGACGTTCAGTGCGGCGGTTCTTTTCTTTCGCGTTGCCAATCGAGGCAGCTGCTAATGTAGCAGCAGACACGATCACCGCCGACCAGCAGATTTCTGACCGTGCAGAGCTTGCACGCGTTCAGACGGCGATTGCAACTTTGCCTCAGGCCATCCGCGAGCCATTGGTCTTGCGGACAATCGAAGGGATGACGCAGGCTGAGGCGGCTCAGGTTTTGGGTATCAGCGAAAAGGCCGTTGAAACCCGGCTTTACCGGGCACGCGGACAACTGTCCGAATTATTGAGGGTTTAGCGTGCGACTTGCGTATCAGGGTTAGAACCTAAATATGGACTCCCGATGACTTTGACTTCTCCTATTGATCGCCGAAACCTGTTGCGCGGCGCGGCTCTCGCGAGCGGCGGCATGGCGCTTGCTCCTTTATTTCCCGCCTGGGCTAAAAGCGGATCGCACGGGCTGCACAGTCTTGCCGGTCAACCCGGCGTGTTGTCGGGTGATAATATTGAAGTCAGCGTCGGGCAATCGGCGTTCCGCCTCGGCAAAAAAACCGGCCATGCTTACACGATTAACGGGACGCTACCGGGGCCGCTCATTCGCCTTCGTGAAGGTCAGAACGTAAAGCTGGTAGTGCGCAACACGCTCGAAGAAGATACGTCAGTTCACTGGCATGGAATGTTGCTTCCTTTCCATATGGATGGCGTTCCCGGCGTAAGCTATCCCGGCATCGGCCCGGGCGAGAGCTTCACCTATGAATTTCCAATGAAGCAGCACGGTACCTATTGGTATCACAGCCATAGCCACATGCAGGAAGCAATGGGCATGTATGGCGCGTTGATCGTCGATCCTGCAGGCAAAGACCCGATTGCTTATGACCGTGAGCATGTCTTGGTTTTGTCGGACTGGAGTTTTGCACACGCGCATGTGAACTTTACCAAGCAGAAGCAAAAGGCAGGCTATTTCAACAAGCGCAAACAGACCTTTGCCGGCCTTGCCAAGGGCGAAGATCAGCCACTGTCCGAACGTATGATGTGGGGCCAGATGTTGATGGACCCCACTGACATCGCAGATGTGACCGGTGCCTATTATCATTATCTGATCAATGGTCACGATAGCATGGGCAACTGGACCGGCATTTTCAAACCTGGTGAGCGCGTGCGGCTGCGCATTATCAATGCGGCCGCGATGAGCAATTTCAACATTCGCGTTCCCGGTCTGCCGATGACGATTGTCGCGTCGGATGGATTGCCGCTCACGCCTGTAGAAACCGACGAGTTCCAGATTGCCGTTGCCGAAACGTGGGACGTGATCATTGAGCCTAAAGAAGCGATTCCTTACGCCTTTATCGCTGAATCGATTGACCGTTCAGGCCAGTGCCGCGCAACTTTTGCTCCGCAAATGGGCATGACCGCACCGATACCCGAGCTTCGCGAGCGTCCTTTGCTCACCATGAAAGACATGGGCATGGATCATGGCAGCGGTGGCGCCGACATGGCAGGCATGGACCATAGCAATATGACCCCTGAAGAAATGGCCGCAATGGATGGCGCGATGGGCAAAATGGATCACGGCTCCATGAACATGCGTGACCCGTCGGTGGCGCCGCAGGTGAAGATGGGACCGGGTGTGGCCAGCCTTGCACCGATGCCGATGGATCGCAATAAAGAGCGGCCAACCGGTTTGGAGAAAGTCCCGCACCGGGTGCTGACGCTTAGCCAGCTTCGAGCGCTTGAGCCTAATCCTGACCAGCGCACCCCCACGCGCGAAATCGATGTCCATCTGACCGCCAATATGGAGCGTTATATGTGGTCGATGGACGGCGAGAAATACAGTGAGAAGACCGAGCCGCTACCATTCCGCCACAATGAACGCGTGCGCGTGAACCTGATCAACCACACGATGATGCCGCACCCAATTCATTTGCACGGCCATTTTTTCGAGGTGGTGAACGGACAGAAGGGGCAATATCCACGCAAGAATGTCGTCAACGTGTTGCCGGGAGCCAAGGTCACTTTTGACTTCACTGCCGATGCAATGGGTGACTGGGCATTTCATTGTCATATGCTGATGCACATGCATGCTGGCATGTTCCGCGTTGTCACTGTCCGGCATGAGGAGGAAGGGCAATGAACACTTCGTTGCTCCTTCCTGCCGCACTATTGCTCGCAACCCCCACATTCGCACAATCGGGGCATCAAGGGCATGACATGCATGCCGAGAAAGCCGAACCAAGCCCACCGCCCCCTGCCACCGATCCACATGCCGGACACGACATGGGTGGAACAAAGGCGCAGCCGGTGGCTGAGGAACGGGCTGCAGAAGCCGTTGATCCCCATGCCGGTCATGACATGAGTTCAATGCAGGATGAAACGGCCGCGACGGACGACGTCGGTAATACGCCAGCGCCAGCCCCGCCAGCGGATCATGCGGCTGATGCAATATTTGGCGCTGACATCATGGCAAAGTCGCGCAAGGAATTGGCGTATGAAGTAGGTGGCATGGGCTATTCGCTGGTGACCATCGACCTGCTCGAAGTCGGCTTCCAAAAGGGCCGCGAAAGCTATCGCTTTGAAGGTGAGGCATTCACCGGAGGCAACATCAACCGCTTCGGTGTGAAATTCGAAGGCGAGGGCGCGTTTGGTGAGCGCATTGATGATCTTGAATTGCAGGCGCTCTACTCCCGGGCAATCGCGCCATACTGGAACCTGCAAGCCGGTGTTCGGTACGACATAAAGCCAGACCCGTCGCGCACCTATCTCGTTGCCGGTGTCGAGGGTATCGCGCCCTATTGGTTCAAGGTGAACGCCGCTGGCTTCGTCTCGAACAAAGGCGAGTTCCGCGCGCGAGTGGAGGCGTCTTACGACCAGCGAATTACGCAGTCGTTAATCTTGCAGCCTCGCATCGAAGCAAATATCGCTTTCCAGGATATTCGCGCTATCGGTGTAGGGTCTGGATTGACAGACTTTGAAGCTGGATTACGCCTGCGTTATGAGATCGAGCAAGAAATTGCGCCTTATATTGGTGTCGAATGGCGCAAACAGACAGGCGCAACCGCGCGTTACTCGCGGCTCGCCGGCGAAGATCCTGAAACAATCAGCGTTGTTGCCGGGATAAGGATCTGGTTCTGAGCAGCAGACGCACCCGCATTCACCTAACTGCCAGCCGTATTCACAAATGGCTGGCCTTAATTATCGGTGCGCAATTGCTGATCTGGTTTGCCAGCGGCGTGATCATGAGTTTCCTGCCTATCGACAAGGTGCGCGGTGAGCATCTGGTTGACCGTGAAACAGTGATGATGATTCCGACGGGCAGCAGCTTTGCCGATCCAGCGCAAATCCGGGCAAAAGCCGGAGCGCCCGTTGAAGCTATCAACTGGCACATGATGGGAAGTCGCGCGGTAGCCGAAGTGACGACCGCCAACGGCATCAAACTTTTCGATGCCCAAACAGGCGAGCTCATACCGCCGGTCGGTGCCGCTCAAGCAACGGCCATCGCGAATGCCGCGTGGAAGTCAGCCGCGAAGCCGGTTTCCAAAGCATCGCGCGTCACGACCGAAAGCCCTGAATACCGGGCTGCGCTACCTGCATGGCGTATCGCTTATTCCGATCCCGATGCCACGAGCGTGTTTGTTGCCGTCGATACCGGCAAAATCACCGCTGTTCGCACCGGCACGTGGCGGCTTTATGATTTCTTCTGGAGCCTCCACATCATGGACTGGAAGAACCACGAGAATTTCAACACATGGTGGCTGTTGGCATTCGCCATCGGAGGCTTGGTCCTGGGCATTGCTGGTACGGTTCTATTATTTATACGCTGGCCGCTTCGGCGTAAGCGCAAAGCCAAGCGGATTGCGCTGTCATGAAATGTTGGATTAGCGACCTCAATGTTGTTTTGAAGCGGGCGTTGAGCTATTCTAAATCGTGAATTTATTTCGTCGCCCTCGGTTAATGTCTGTCATCAACACGCTGTTGGCACTGACAATGATTATGGTTGCAGGGCGTTCCGAGGCGAATTGTTTTTCATCGGATGCCCAGCCCGTCGCGCAAAGCCGAATGATGGAAAATTGCACAGATATGGAAGCCAATCTGGTCGGCCCTGAGAAATCTGCTCCGCCCCATCATTCGGATGAGCGGCAAAATGGTATGTGTCACCTCAGCTGTTCTGTTTTATTTAAAGCAGCGACTGCCCAAAATTACCATATAGTGCTCCATTCGCTGAAATATTTGCTAGAACTAGAGCCATTGTCAGTTGGAATAAACGCCATCCCGCAAACGCCGCCTCCACGGTTTGGCTGAATACTTTTCAGTCAAACAAGAACATGGAGATTATTATGAAAATGAAGATACTAATCGGCGCAGTTGCGCTAACTCTATCCGGTGCTGCCTTTGCAGCAGAGCCTCCTTCACCTAAGAAGGAATGCTGCTGCAAAAAGGGCGAGGATGGCAAAATGGCTTGTTGCGAGGACGAAGCCAAGGATGCCGAGAAGTCAGGCCATGAAGGCCATGACATGGGCGATATGAAAACCAAATAAGCGATAATGTTCGGGGGCGGCTTTGTTGCTCCCGAACATTCCTGCATCGAAATTACGGAGTTTGCCCATGAAAAAACTGATCCTTGCGCTCGCCATGTTGTCGACATCGGCAATGGCGGCAAATGACATCGTAATGCACCGCGACCCCGGTTGCGGATGTTGCGAAAAATGGGCGGCACAAGTGCGCCAGCAATTCGGTCGCGCGGTCAAGATTGTCGATGATGCCAACCGTGCCGCAATCCACAAAAGTCTCGGTATGCCTGCCAGTCTGGCTTCGTGCCACACCGCAATCATCGACGGAATAGCTTTCGAGGGCCATGTGCCGGTGACCGATATGAAGCGCTTGCTCGCCGCCAAAACCAAAGGTGTTCGCGGGCTGGCCGTTGCAGGTATGCCGCTGGGGTCACCGGGCATGGAAGCACCCGGCCATCCGGCGGACCATTACAATGTCATCGCCTTTGGTTCCGGCAAGACGAGCATATTTGCCCGACACTAAGCGGTGTAACCATTGGCGCTGGATAGTCGAACAAGGGCCGAGGGTCGTCATAATACGATGACATCCCGGCTACTCAATGGAGACTATCATGACCAAATATTATGCAGCGGCTATCGCCGTTTTCTTCATCACGCCCGCAGCATTCGCTGCTCCGGCGGTTGCCGATACGGTTGCGGCCTGCTGCGCTGCACTCGACGCCTGCTGTGAACAGGCGATGGATTGTTGCGACGAATGAATGATTGGCGATAAAGGTGCCCGGTCGATGGATCGGGCACAAGAGCTATTTGCGCAAATAGCCTCACCCGACCTTTTGGAATGTGCTGAACTGGAATTTCTGAACATTGCCGCCCGGTGTGACGTGGTCGTAGCGCCGCTCGTCAATTAACGCAAAGTTCGGTCCCAGCACGCGCGCGATGCTTGCGGCATCGTGTCGGGTAACGGGGAGGCCACTGCACTTTTCGGGGCCATCGAGCGCGAACGTGCCGATGATAGCAAAACCACCCGTTTTGAGCGCGGCATGTAAGGTATTCGCATAAGCGGCCTGATCTTTTGGCGCGTTCAGAAAATGAAATGCAGCACGGTCATGCCAGATGTCATATTGGCTGGCGGGTTTCCATGCAGTCACATCGCCGACTATCCATTCAACCGATCCAGAGTCATTACCCATCCTTGATTTGGCTATATCTAGCGCATGGGCCGACAGGTCTAGCACCGACACATGATTGTGACCGTTAGCAACAAGTGCATCAACCAGTCTCGACGCGCCGCCACCAATGTCGATGACCGACGCGCTCTTAATGCCGGTGGCCGCGATCAATTCAAGCGAGCATGCAGGCGATTGCTCAAACCAACTCACGCTATCATCGGCTTTGGTCGTGTAGACATTTTCCCAATGGTCGGTGCGCGCATCTGTCATTTATTCAACCTTCATGTTCGTCCCGGACCGTAAAGGATAATTGCAGCACCCAATAAGCAAATCGTCGCGCCAATGGCATCCCAACGATCTGGACGCATATCTTCGACTGCCCAAAGCCAAAAGAGTGACGCCAGAATGTAAATACCACCGTAAGCAGCATAAGTGCGTCCCGCTGCAACGGCATCGCTCAAAGTGAGCAGCCAAGCGAACAGCGCAAGCGACAACATGCCGGGGATGAGCCAAATGGGCGACTTATCCATTCGAAGCCAAGCCCAAAAGGCAAAGCAGCCACCAATTTCGGCAAGCGCCGCCGCGCCGTAGATGAAAAGCTGTTTCATAGGTTTACACCGAAGCGCGCTAACACTGCGGTCATACCAACATATAGCAAAATAGTCAGCACGCATCCTGCGGCCAGTGCGGGCCAAAAATAGACGCCGCGTTTGAGAAGCAACGGGATTATCAGAAACATCGGCAGCGATGGCAGCACATACCAGAAGGTTGCCTGTGCGTGCGCGGCCATCCGGTCTACGTCTTGGGTGTCGCGCCATAGCCAGATCATGCCCATCACGGAAATCAGCGGCAAGGACGCCAGTAACGCACCCATTCCAGCATTGCGGCGGGCGATTTCGGACACGGCGACGATTATGACGGCAGACAACACCGCCTTGATGAGCAGATATGTCATTGGGCGGCTCCTTTAAGCTGTGGGGTGGGCGCGAGGCTTTCAATGATCTTGCAATCGGCGATAGTGCCGTGGCGGCAACTTCCTATCACGCGGGTCAGCTCGCTTCGTAAAGCCGAAAGGTCATCGATCTTGCGTTCGACTTCGGCCAAGTGGGCACTGGCAATCTGGTCCACTGCTTCGCAACTTTGGCCAGTGTCATCCGACAACGTGAGCAATTCCCGCACTGCCTCCAGTGCGAAACCCAGATCACGCGCGCGGCGAATGAATGACAGGCGGGCCAGATGTTCGTTACTATAGCTGCGGTAGTTTGACGCGCTGCGCGCAGGCGGCGCAAGAAGGCTGATTTTCTCGTAATATCGCACCGTCTCTACGTTGGTCGCGGTCGCGTTTGCCAGTTCACCAATTTTCATCGCTTGACCCTGTAGTTGCTACAGGGTGTAGATAGATGTCCGACTCAGGATTTGTCGAGAAGGATGTTGAATGGCGGACAGTTGTTGCGAGAGCGCCTGCGGAAGCCAAACGGCCAAGGCCGATCCGCGTTGGCGGCGCATTCTTTGGATTGCGCTGATCGTCAATGCCGCCATGTTCCTCGTTGAAATGGGTGCAGGCGCGGCGGCAGACAGCCGCGCGCTTCAAGCCGACGCGCTCGACTTTCTTGGCGATGCTGCCAATTATGCGGTCAGCCTCGCTGTTGTAGGGGCAGCGTTGGCATGGCGTGCGCGCGCAGCGCTGGTTAAATCGCTGTTCATGCTCGGCTTTGCAGCCTGGGTGTTCGGGAGCGCAGTTCTCGCGTTCGTGAACGGCACCGCGCCTGACCCGGCCATGATGGGTGCTATCGGCGCGCTGGCGCTTGCCGCCAATGTCGGGGTCGCGTTGTTGCTCTATCGCTACCGCACCGGCGATGCGAATATGCGCTCGGTCTGGATCTGCTCGCGTAACGACGCCATCGGCAATGTCGCGGTGATGATGGCAGCGCTTGGCGTTTTTGGGACCGGCAGCGCATGGCCTGACCTGATGGTAGCCGCGATCATGGCGGGGCTTGCTCTTACTGGCGGCGTTCAGGTGTTCCGGCAGGCGAACGCCGAATTGCGGACAGTTGCGGCGTGAAAGTTTTACGCTCAACAAGGATCGACCTGCCACCCGCGACAGTTTGGGCCGAGGTTCAGACTGCACCCCTGTTGCAACATATTGCTTGGCCGATGCTGCGCTTCATTCCTGTCGGCGAAACCTCGCTCGACGCATTCCGGCCTGGTGGGCGCTATCAGGTCAAGTTGCGCCTGTTTGGGTTCATACCTTTCGGAACGCAATGGATCGTGACTTCGCTCCACGAGCCTGAAATTGGCGAATGGCCAAAGCGGTTGCGCGACAATGGCTACAGTGCGCTTATTTCCAAGTGGGACCATTGGATTACGATTACGCCGGATGCCGATGGCGGCACGCATTATAACGATGACGTCGAAATTTCCGCCGGAATATTGACCCCGTTCATTTGGGGGTTTGCCCAGATGTTCTATCGGCACAGGCAGCAGCGATGGCGCCGGCTTGCGCGGACGCTGCCTATGCGCCGCGTCATCGCGGATGAACTGGCCTTATTTCACGCCGCGCGCGGCTCTGGCGAAATCGACGTTGCATGGCTGCACCTTGAAAGGGCGCACATTGTGTCGCAGCCGCATTTGGGGCTGCATCTTGCCAGTCATGTGTCGATGCTCGGCTTTGCGGTCGAACAACGCGACTGGCGTGAGACGGCGGGGCAAATCGTCCGGCTCGCCCTCGCGCCGCTTGGTTCGCTGACCGGACGCATCCCTGTCGGCAATACCGGGCGCTCGAATGTCAGCGCTTTTCAACCGATGCCTGTTCCCGACGACCTGCGCCGTGCAATCGAAGCCCCTTCCGAATGACGAACTATTTGCCCAAACCGGGAGCTACGACTAAGCGAAGGCTAGTGAAGGTTTTGTTCGCCCGCATGATTCTTGTTTTCGCGCTTGTCGCGAGCACGATCCATGCGCCTGCGGTCGCACATGAGGAACCGGCAAGCCATCACACAGAACGCGGCGTTAGCTTTGGTCATGACGCGATGTCCGACTATCACGGCGACGAAGCACCCTCACATGAAGGCGCGGGTGACAGCCTTCATCATCACTGCCCGACCGCGCTCGACGCCCGCACGACTGACATTGCGCTTGTTGCGGCCTCCACGAAGGCGCTCTTGTCGTTCCACCGTGCAAACCCGCTGACCTCTTTCAGTCAGGCACCCCCCACTGAACCACCCTCTGCCTGAACCGCGCCGTTAGGGCGGGCCTCGCGCCCAACCCTTTAACGTGTCATCCGGTTCAGGAGTTTTAATATGTTTCCCAAATTGCGCACCGCCTTGCTGGCGGCGGCGCTGGCCTTTCCGGCTACGGCTGCCTTTGCGGAGCCGATCACGCTGGATGAGGCCATTGCCAAGGCCATTGAGGCCGCGCCGTCGATCCGCGCCAATGAGGCGGCGGTCGCTGCCGCACAAGCTGGCCGTGTCCAAGCGGGCGTCCGCCCCAACCCAACCGTCACCGTCGAGGGCGAAAACCTTGTCGGCAGCGGACCCTATAATGTCTTTGGCCAAGCCGAGATCACTGGCACCTATAGCCAGACGATTGAGCGCGGCGGAAAACGGGACGCGCGTGTTGCCTATGCAGAACGTGACATCGGCGTTGCCGAAGCATCGTCGCGGGTCGCACGGCTTGAACTTGTCAGCGCCGTCCAGCGTGCGTTTCTCGATGTTGTGATCGCAGGCTATGTCGTTGAGATCGCAGAGACCCGGTTAGGCGTCGAAGTTGAAATGCAGCGCGAGGCTTTACGCCGCGTGCGCGGATATAAAGATCCGCTGTTCGTCGAGACGAGCGCGTCGGCGCGGGTCACGCAAGCGCGCCTTAATCTGACCGAAGCTCAGGCTCGTCAGCAGGGAGCGAGCGCGGCGCTTGCCGCATATTGGAACGGTCGGCCTGAGGATGTCGACACGGTCGGCGAGGTTTTGTCGGGCATCCCGGCAGCGAGGGAACTAGCGATAGCCGATGCGGAACTCGCACAGTCCGAGGTCGCGCGAGCGTCGGCAGCAGTGATATTGGAACAGACGCGGGCGCGACCTGACTACTCCGTCAATGGAGGCGCGCGCTTCCTGCGTGGCACCAATGATGTGGCGCTGGTTGCGGGTATTACGATTCCTTTGGGACGCTTCGACCGTAACCAGGGCAATATCGCCAAGGCGCAGGCTGAAAAGCTGCGGATCGAACTAACCGCCGAGGCCGAGCGGCTCGACCGGCTCCGCCGTCTGGCCAGTCTTGGTGCCGAAGCCGACGCTGCCCGTACGCGTGCCGATGCCATCGTTCGGGAGGTCTATCCTCAGACGACCAAGGCACTCCGCCAAGTGCGCGATGGTTATGCACGCGGCGGCTTCACGTTCCGCGATATGCAGGGTGCCGCTGATGCCATTGTGGAAGCACAGGCCGAATGGCTCGATGCCGTTATCCGCTACCGTGACCTTCAAACAGAAATTGACCGGCTGACCGGACGCTTTGACGCCGCTGCCGACAGGGGGACTAATCCATGAAAAAGACCATCATCAAGCGGCTTGCAGTCGCGCTTTTTATTATCGCGCCTTTGGCAGCCTGCGGCAGCAGCAGCGAACCCGCCGAGGAGCATGGCGAGGAAGGCGAACCAGCGAAAGGGCCGCACAACGGCCGACTTTTGAAGGATGGCGACTTCGCGGTTGAAATGACCATATTCGAGGACGGTGTGCCGCCGCAGTTCCGGGTCTATCCGACCAAGGACGGCAAGCCAGTCGATGCCAAGACCGTGCAATTGACGGTGACGCTCAAGCGGCTGGGCGGTGAAGTCAACACCTTCCCGTTCAAGGCCGAGAAGGATTATTTGACCGGTCAGGGCGTTGTCGAGGAACCGCATAGTTTCGATGTCGAGGTTGTCGCGGTCGAGAGCGGCAAGCGCCATGTCTGGCGTTATGCCAGCCCCGAAGGGCGCACTCGGATCACCGCTGATGCCGCCAAGGCGGGTGGCATCGAGATTGAAACTGTGGGGCCGGCGACCATCGGTGAGACGCGCGAGCTGTATGGGACAGTCCAGTTGGCGACGACCGCACGATCCGAAATTCGCGGCCAGTTTCCGGGGCGGATTGTTTCGGTCACAAAACAGGTCGGCGACACTGTGAAACGCGGTCAATTGCTGGCGCGGATCGAGTCGAGCGAGTCATTGCAAGTCTATCCGGTCTATTCGACGGTGAGCGGCGTCGTTGCCGAACGCAATGGCAACCCCGGCGACGTGACCTTTGACCGCGCACTTTATGTCATTACCGACCCAGCCCAGACGACGGTCGTGTTTAACATCTTCCCCAAGGATTTGGGCGCAATCCAGCCCGGTATGGCGGTGCAGATCGAAACGATGGAAGGCACGGCAATCGCAGCGACACGGCTGGGCCAGTATCTGCCCGACGGCAATGCCGAAGCAGGCACAGCGCTTGTGCGGGCGTCGGTCCCCAATCGAGGGGGACGGTTGCGTCCCGGCATGGCGCTTCGTGGCCGTGTGACGATCAACGCGGTGCAGGTGCCGCTGGCGGTGCGTACCGAAGCCTTGCAACGCTTCCGCGACTTCACGGTGGTCTTTGCCAATTACGGCCAAGATTACGAGGTCCGCATGTTGGAACTCGGCCGCAAGTCACCCGAATGGACCGAAGTGCTTTCGGGCATCAAGCCCGGCACGCCGTATGCCGCCAAAGGAGCCTTTCTCATTCGCGCCGACATCGAAAAGTCCGGCGCGAGCCATGACCATTGATCGGGGATAACTGACATGCTTGCCCGTATCATCGGCTTTTCCATCCGCCAGCGCTGGTTTGTGTTAGCTGTCGTCGCGCTGCTTTGCGCACTCGGCGTCTATAGCGCGACCAAGCTTCCCATCGACGCTGTTCCCGACATCACCAATGTTCAGGTGCAGATTAACACCGAGGCGGAGGGCTTTTCACCGCTTGAAGCCGAACAGCGCATTACCTTTCCCATCGAAACTGCGATCTCTGGCATCCCGAAACTCGCCTATACGCGGTCAATCTCACGTTACGGATTGAGTCAGGTTACAGTGGTCTTCGAAGACGGCACCGATACCTATTTCGCGCGCCAGCTTGTCAATGAGCGAATCCAGTCGGCGAAGTCGCAACTGCCCCCGGGAATCGAACCGCAGCTTGGCCCGCTCGCAACGGGCCTTGGCGAAATCTTCATGTATGCTGTCGAGCCGAAACCCGGCGCGCGCAAACCCGATGGCTCGGAATATACACCAAGCGATCTGCGAACGCTGTCCGATTGGGTCGTGCGTCCGCAGATGCGGACAATTCCCGGCGTTGCCGAGGTCAACACTATCGGCGGATATGCACGGCAATATCATGTCACACCCAACCCGCAGCAGCTCGCTTCACTCAAACTGTCGCTGACCGATATTGTCGAGGCGCTTGAGGCCAACAATGCCAACAAGGGCGCAGGTTATGTCGAGCGTGCAGGCGAGCAAATCCTGATCCGTGTGCCGGGTCAGGCAAAGGATGAAGCCGACCTGTCGCAAATCATCGTCGCAACGCGCGGCGGTGTCCCTATCCGCATCGGCGATGTTGCCGAGGTTGTGATCGGCTCTGAACTGCGAACAGGAGCCGCCACCGAGAACGGCAAGGAGATCGTGCTTGGCACCATCTTCATGCTGACCGGTGAAAACCCGCGCGTGGTTGCGCAAGCCGCCGCCGAACGGCTTGAACAAGCCACGAAATCGCTTCCAGCAGGCGTCGTTGCCCACCCGCTCTATGACCGCACCGAATTGGTCGACCGGACTATTGCGACTGTTGAAAAGAACCTTGCCGAAGGCGCTTTGCTCGTTGTTGTCGTGCTGTTTCTGCTTTTGGGCAACATTCGCGCGGCGCTAATTACGGCGGCGGTGATTCCGGTTGCCATGCTGATGACGCTGACCGGCATGGTGCAGACGCGGACTTCTGCCAATTTGATGAGTCTGGGTGCGCTGGACTTCGGCTTGATCGTCGATGGCGCGGTCATCATCGTCGAGAATTGCTTGCGCCGCTTGGGCGAGGCGCAGCACCGGCTTGGCCGTCTGCTAGACCGCGACGAACGCTTTGGTTTGGTTGCAAGCGCCAGCGCCGAAGTGATGAAGCCGAGCATTTTCGGCGTCATCATCATCACTGTTGTTTATCTGCCGATCTTCGCGCTGACGGGAATCGAAGGCAAAACCTTCCATCCGATGGCGATCACCGTCGTCATGGCACTCACCGCAGCTTTGATCCTCGCGCTGACCCTCGTTCCTGCCGCCATCGCGCAATTCGTGACAGGCCGCTTGGAAGAGAAAGAAAACCGCGTGATGAGCTGGCTCAATCGCCAATACGCGCCGTTGCTTGATGCGACGATGAAGCGCGGCAAGCTGATTATCGGCGGCGCTGTCGCACTTGTCTTGCTTGCAGGCGTTGGTGCGACGCGGCTGGGTTCAGAGTTTATCCCGAACCTGGATGAAGGCGATATCGCGATGCACGCGCTGCGCATTCCCGGCACCAGCCTAAGCCAGGCGATCAAGATGCAGGAAGCACTTGAAAACCGCATTCGAAAATTTCCCGAAGTCGAACGGGTGTTCGCCAAGATTGGCACAGCCGATGTGGCAACCGACCCGATGCCGCCTTCGGTCGCGGATAACTTCATCATGCTGAAAGACCGCGTTCAATGGCCCGACCCGCGTAAACCGCGTGACCAGCTTATCGCTGAGCTTAACAAGGCCGTTCAACAGATTCCCGGCAACAATTACGAATTCACGCAGCCAGTGCAAATGCGGATGAACGAGCTCATTGCAGGCGTTCGTTCGGACGTTGCGGTCAAGCTGTTCGGTGACGATCTCGACCAATTGCTGGAAAGCGGCGGCGCCGTCGAGGAGGTTGTCGAGTCCATCCCCGGTGCCGAGGACGTGAAGATCGAGCAAGTAACGGGCCTGCCCGTCCTTGCCGTGACGCCCAAACGAGACATGCTGGCCCGCTACGGCATCAACATGAGCGATGTACAGGATGCCGTCGCAACCGCAACGGGCGGACGAGCGGCGGGACAAGTATTCGAGGGCGACCGGCGCTTCGATGTCGTCGTCCGCCTGCCTGAGGAGCTACGCACCAACGTCGATGCGCTTGGCAGCCTGCCAATCCCCATTGGCGGCGACGGCGCGGCGGGCTTCGTGCCGCTGGCGCAAGTCGCCGACGTTGAGCTTTCGGTTGGCCCCAACCAGATCAGCCGCGAAAATGGCAAACGCCGCGCGGTGATCACTGCGAATGTTCGAGGACGAGATCTGGGGTCGTTCATCGCTGAGCTGCGGACCAAGATTGATGCAGAGGTAACGCTGCCCGAAGGCTATTATGTCGAATATGGCGGGACGTTTGAACAATTGCAGTCGGCAGCCACACGGCTTCAGATCGTGGTGCCACTCGCATTGCTTCTGATTTTCGGGTTGCTGTTCACGCTGTTCGGGTCTGCCAAAGACGCGGCCATCGTATTCTCGGGCGTGCCGCTCGCACTCACTGGCGGCGTTGCGGCTTTGGCGCTGCGCGACATTCCGATGTCGATTTCGGCTGGCATCGGCTTCATTGCACTGTCTGGCGTCGCGGTGTTGAACGGCGTTGTCATGCTGTCCTTCATCAAAGACTTGCGCGAACGCGGGATGGACCTTGATGCAGCGATCCGGGAGGGCGCGCTCACCCGGCTCCGTCCGGTGTTGATGACCGCGCTTGTCGCCTCATTGGGCTTTGTGCCGATGGCGCTCAATGTGGGTGCTGGGTCAGAAGTGCAACGTCCGCTCGCCAGTGTTGTCATCGGCGGGATTCTCTCCTCGACGATACTGACTTTGATCGTGCTGCCTGCGCTCTACCGGTTGATCCATAGGCGGGAAGAGCAAAATGAAGTCATTTACAAGGAAGCAGTCGCATGAGCGAAGATCACAGACAGGATGACGGGGGACACGCTGGCCACAATCATGGCGCGGGGGCCAGCACCAGACGGCTTGCTATCGCTTTGTCGCTCACGTCCGTTTTTCTCGTTGCAGAATTGGTGGGCGCGTTTCTGTTCGATAGCCTCGCGTTGCTCTCCGATGCTGCGCATATGTTCACGGACTCCGCTGCACTCGCCATTGCGCTTGCTGCGGTCAAAATCGGCCAGCGGCCACCTGATGACAAACGCACCTTTGGCTATCGCCGTTTTGAAATTCTGGCTGCCGCATTCAATGCAATCTTGCTCTTTGCGGTTGCGGGTTATGTGCTGATTGAGGGCATCGGTCGTTTCTTCGACCCCAAGCCGGTTGAATCTGTCGGGATGCTGACGGTCGCGACCATCGGACTTGTTGTGAACCTCATTTCTATGCGGGTATTGGCGGGCGGAAAAGATGACAGCCTCAACGTCAAAGGAGCCTATCTTGAAGTGTGGGCTGATATGCTCGGCTCGCTCGGCGTGATCGCAGCGGCAGTTGCCATCTATCTGACCGGCTATAACTGGATTGATCCAATTGTTGCTATCGGTATCGGCCTGTGGGTGTTGCCGCGTACTTGGGTCTTGCTTCGCGATACAACCCACATCCTCTTGCAAGGCGTCCCTCGCGGGTTCGACCTGAAAGCGATCCGCGCGGCAATAAATGAAGCCGCGGGCGTCGCGGGCGTGCATGATCTTCATTTGTGGTCGGTTGCCGGTGATGACGCCAGCCTGACCGCCCATGTCGCATTAGCCGACGGAGCCGATGCCGAAGCCACACGTCGCGCTCTTGCAGAAATGCTCGAAAGCAGGTTCGCCATCCACCATGCCACGATCCAGACCGAAACCGCTCCTTGTGGAGATGCAGGGTCAATGCATGGCTGATGCCTAAGGATATGTGGAAAATGTTGCGAAGTTGATCTGCTATCGAAATTTACATGCGGATCAAAGCGACAGGAATTAGATGCGCAGTTGGCATTCCGGCCGGAGTTGAGCGAATGGGTGTTTATTGCGCCACTGGTCCTGAAAGCTGCCTGTCCCGATCATCCAGCAAGTCAGCCATATCAATCTTGCCCATGCAATGTCCGCTTATGGGGGAGCCAGCTGGCGCTTTTGTTAACTGTAGTTGGGCGCAAAGCTGCCACTAAAACATTAAGCACAAAGCATTCTAGGCGTACTGCTTTTAAAAATGTTCGGATCGTGTTCGGATTTTTCAAGAGCTTTATAAGCACCTGATTTAGAACGGAAATTTCATAGAGCTGAATCTTGCCAAGGTTGGGGTCGAGGGTTCGAATCCCTTCGCCCGCTCCAATGATTTCAATGACTTAGGTGATAGAGCCTTTGCTACCCAAAGCGTGGTTACAGCCTGCGTTTTTATCAGCGTTCTGATTGGAACGCCGGTTCAAAAATCCTGTAAATTCAGCGTTTAAGTTGGCCTTGGATGCGGCATGGCCGGTTTACGCGATTGGCACTGCGCCGATCTTTGTGTTCAGCTCGCTCCTAAAAACGGATGAGCGACGATCATCCGTAACGCTTTGGGACTGGTCCGCCAATCCCAAACCCCACAAAAGTCCTATTTGCCGGGGAGGAGCCGTTGGCGTCGAACACCGTTTGCCAGCGTTCTAGTTAGAACAGCTTGCCCTGTCGGGAAGCCTAATCGGCCGTCGTCCTTGATCAGGTGTCATGGCAGCTTCTGGGCCGGGAGCAGACAGGCAGCTTTCGGATCGACGAGCGCGCAACGCGGAACTCCAGGAAGCGACAACTCTCCGGTCATTATGATAGCGAGCCAAGCAACGTGAGCCAGTTTCTGTCGGCTTCCCGCTTATTAGTCATTAGCAGCCAAGTGGATTCCAGCGTTACTCTCCAAACCGGCCTAGGTTATGTTGGCTGTGTCAGGATCGCTATTGGTGAACCGACCAATAGCGAGGCAGAAAACAGCAGCTCAAAGATTACGGCGCCCCAATTCTTCGGTTCGTTGCCACGGTCAATGAATATAGACGCTATCCGGCCAAGCGCGGCTCCTAACCAGCACAAGCCAACGGTCAGGAACGCGTAAGGGTTTTGTGTAAATAATGGGACCAGCCCGAGGAATAGAAACGCTCCTCCAAAGGTTCCCCGAAACTCGGCTCGCGCTGGCGCGGTTTCGGCGATCAAGCCGGTTAGGGCTGAGGCTTTGGCAGGGCAAAGCAGGCCCAGACACCCCATTGCCATGGTCGCAACGGCGCCAATATTGTTGATCCATTCCATATTTGGTCTCCCTAAAACAATCTTGCCCGGGCATTGTCATAGAGAGAACCGATATGCTAGTACGCACCTTTTGGTTCCTGCATTGTTGGGAGGTTTTCGATGCCGCTGGCTCCAAACGTCATGTCGCGCAAGTGCACGTCGCGTGTGTATATGGCTCACTTAGCTAGCAAATGGTCTTTGCTGATCATAAATGCTCTGGACGACCAGCCTCGCCGTAATGGCGAACTGATGAGGGTTGTCGATGGCATCTCTCAGAAGATGCTGACGCAAACATTGCGGCAGCTAGAAGAAATTAACGTCGTATCACGCCACGATATGCAAACCATTCCGCCGAATGTCGTTTACGAACTTACGCCGCTCGGCAGATCACTCAGGAACGAAGTCCGTTCGTTCATCAAGTGGGTCGAGACACATATGCCGGAGTTGCACGCTTAGCAGACTAATAGCTTCATTTTGACCACATCGTGCGCGTTCAATTTGCCGTTTTCGGAATGTCAGATGTCACCCAGTTTTCGTCGTTCAGAAGGTGGTGGCGGCCGCCTGAAAGCTGCCGCTGCGGCGACCGCCGTATTCGCTTCGGTGTATTGACCGAAATTGGGCCGGAAGCAGACTGCTCCCTTTATGTCTCTAAACGTAGCATTACCGCCAATCTGTCGGTTAGCGAGGATACGCTGGGGTCAGTATCGCCAAATCTTCTCCAGAGGCGGGCCTATGTCTCAATCCGCCAGCGACAATATTGCATAATTCGTCAATAAGACTAGATGGCCTCGGATTATGGCCGGTGAGACTGTCGGCAATTTAATCATGATTAGGGTGTAATCTAATGGATTTTTCAGATCTGGTACATCGCCGCCAAAACCCCCTGACGGGCCGTTGGGTCCTGGTATCGCCTCACCGAACACAACGTCCCTGGCTTGGCCAGATAGAACCACAGGCAGCGCCGGACCTGCAGGTACATGATGCGGATTGCTATCTCTGCCCTGGCAACAAACGGGCGAATGGTGCAACCAATCCGAATTATGAAGGTCCATGGGCATTCCAAAATGATTTTCCGGCGTTACTCCTCGGAAGCAATGCAGACATGGAGGCGCAAGACCTGTTTCGTGCCGAAGTTGTCAGCGGAGAATGCCGCGTAATTTGCTTCTCTCCCAATCATTCGCTGACTTTGCCGCAGCTTTCAAAGGAGCAGGTCCGCTCCGTGATTGATTGCTGGGCAGCGCAATCAAGCGAGCTGGGCACTCAATACACCTGGGTCCAGCTATTCGAGAACAAAGGGGCAGCGATGGGCTGTTCCAATCCGCACCCTCATGGCCAGCTATGGGCTAGCAGCCACGTTCCTGATGAGCCTGCAATTGAGGACGAGCGACAGCGCGCCTACTTTGCCGAAACCGGACATAGCTTGCTGACGGAGGTGGCCGCTCAGGAAGCGGGCGGGCCGCGTGTGGTGATCGAAACGCCAGACTGGCTTGTGATCGTACCGTGGTGGGCGGTGTGGGCATTCGAAACCCTATTGATGCCGCGGTTCTCGGTGCAGCGCATAGAGCATCTGAACGCTGCCCAGCGCGACGGACTAGCCGATGTCCTGCGCGAGCTAACGGCCAGGTATGACAATCTGTTTGGTTGCCCATTTCCCTATTCAATGGGCTGGCACGGCGCCCCTTATCTCCTAGGTGATCACAGTCACTGGATTTTGCATGCCCATTTCTATCCGCCCTTGCTGCGATCGGCGACAGTCCGCAAATTCATGGTTGGCTATGAAATGCTCGCCGAAGCGCAACGCGATCTGACGCCTGAACAGGCAGCAGAACGACTTCGCCTTGTATCGCCAACACATTACAGCCTGAGGGATGCCCAATGACCCCCCTCGAAGCACTGACTCAACATACTATACAGACATTTCGACAAGCTTATGACCGCGAGCCAACAGTCGTTGCATTCGCGCCGGGTCGGGTTAATCTAATCGGAGATCATACGGATTATAACGATGGCTTCGCGCTGCCCTGTGCACTGGAGTACGGCACCGTAGTCGCCTTAGCGCCGCGGGTTGATGACCTGATTGCTGCTCACGCAGTCGACCTGCAGGAAGAGAAGTGTGAGTTCGCGATTGATGCCCCAATTGTTCCAATGTTGGCGGGACACTGGCAAAACCATTTGCGTGGCGCAACCGCAGGATTGCTGAAGTTCGGACTACCAGTTGGAGGCGCGTACCTCGCTATTTCCGGAAATGTTCCTCAAGGAACAGGCCTTTCTTCTTCCGCCTCACTTGGTGTCGCATTGGGCTTTGGGCTCACTGCATTAGCTGGCGAGCAAACACCAGACCGCCGCGCTTTGGCCAAGGTAGCACAATGGGCCGAGCATCATTTCGTTGGATGCGCTTGTGGCTTGATGGACCAAATCGCCTCCGCATTTGGGCAGCAGGACAGCGCTTTGCTCCTCGATTGCCGTTCGCTTGCGGTCGAGCCAGTGCACTTCCCCGCAGATGCACGCATCCTGATTGTGCAATCCGGCGTCGTGCGCGAACTGGCTGAGAGTGCGTACAACGAGCGACGGGCCCAATGCGCCAGCGCGGCAGCCCATTTTGGCGTTTCAGCGCTGCGCGATCTCGATCCGCAGCGACTGGAAGCAAAGCGCTCTGAACTCGACGACAAAGTCTACCGTCGCGCGCGCCATGTTGTGACGGAAAATGTGCGAACCGTCGATGCAGCGCGCGCAATCGCGCAAGGTGACTTGGTTGCTCTTGGTAATGCAATGCGCGCCTCGCATCTTTCACTCAAGAACGACTTCGAGGTCAGTGTGCCAGCGGTCGATGCGCTCGTCGATTGTCTAAACTTGGCGATAGGTAACGAAGGCGGTGCGAGGATGACGGGTGGTGGCTTCGGCGGATGCGTCGTTGCGGTTCTTCCATTCAACAAGATGGACGCGGTTAAGCGCGCACTAGGCGCATTCTGGCATGCAAAAGGCATGCGTCCTCAGTTGGGCATCGTAGCTAGGCCGTCTGCCGGCGCCTTTCTGCTGCCTATCTAATGCAGCCGCCCAAACTTCAAATGAGCAAAGTGTTTGGATCCTATCGGAACGACAAGGGTCGGTTTGCCGCTTCATTAGCTGCACAAGTGCCATCGCGGCCCGCTCAACTCCATTTCTGAGGCATTCGTCAGACTGGCATTGTTATTGATAATATAATTAATAATGTCGTGTTTTGGCACGATTCAGTGACGATTTTTCACGAAAAAATGCCGTTACATCTTCACTATTGACTAATCATCCATTTGTATTGCACATATAGTCAACAGTAAAGGGAGGAAAACATGTCAAAAATCAAGTTTCAGTTAATGGGCGCATCTGCTGTGGCTATCGCGTCGGTTGCCTTCGCAGCACCGGCTTTCGCGCAGGCCGAAAACAATGATTCCGCCAACGATCGCGATACGATTGTTGTCACGGCGCAAAAGAAAGCGGAAAATGTCCAGGATGTCCCGATCGCAATAACTGCACTAAATGCAGCAGCACTCGAAGCGGCGCGCGTAGAGGACAGCAAAGATCTTCAGTTCAACGCACCCAATGTGACGCTGTCGGCTAACCGCAACATCACTATCCGCGGCGTCGGCTCCGCGTCATACGGCGGAACGGGAGACACCAACATCGGCGTTCTGGTAAACGGCGTGTTCCTGCAGTCGGGTAGCAGTTTCGGCGAATTCTTTGACATGGAGCGTATCGAGGTTTTGCGCGGACCGCAGGGTACCTTGTTCGGTCGGAACACAACTGGCGGCGCCATCAACTTTGTAACGCGCCGACCGACTGACCGCTTTGAAGGGTATCTAGAGGTCCAGGGTGAAAACCCGCGTGGCATAAGAACTAATGCGGCGATTAACATTCCCTTGGCTAATGGCCTATCTCAGCGCTTCGCAGCTAATTACATCAACCGGGATGGCTATACAAAAAACCTACTCGATGGTTCGATGGTTGATGGCCGCAACCAGTTCACCTTGCGTTCTAGTACGCGCCTTCAGCCTTCGAGCTCCACAACGGTCGACCTCACGCTAACATATTTTAAGGAAGATTCGGATCGCCAGAACGCTGCTAAGTCGCTCTGCACACCTGATTCAGCCTTTGGCTGCTCGCCAAATTCAGTTTCAGCAGCGTTCCCGACGACCAACTTCACAATCGACAGTATCTTTCTTGGAGGGCGAGTTCGACCTAACACTTTTTCGGCAAATCCGACCAGCCTACGCGAAGTTGTGATCGACGTTAAGCCGTTCCAGAAGGCAGAGGACTTCCTAGCGACCCTGGAGATTAATCAAGAGTTAGGAGGCCTTACGCTCACGGCGGTGACCGGCCTGCGTGACGGCAACAACTCAAGCGAGCGTGATTTCGATCAGGGGTATCGGCCGAATGCCTTTAACCCCGGTACGTTCGGGACCCACGTGATCCCTGATGCCGGTAATGGCAACGGCGTGATGACCTACTTGTTGTCAGGTCGTCCGGTAACCACGACTGAATATCGCACGTCGCAGACTGGCGGCGGCACGCAAAAGCAGTTTAGCCAAGAGCTGCGCCTTGCTTCACGTTTGGATGGGAGCTTTAATTTTATCTTGGGTGGCTTTTATCTGAACTCGCGAGGCTCCGGTTACGTCGATACCTGGACCCCAGCAAACCGATTGTCCGGCGCTGTATCAAAGTTCAGCACGCGTTTAGGGCAGGTTGAATCTTATGCCGTTTTCGGTGAAGCCTATGTCGATCTTGCAGAGAACCTCAAGCTTACCGGTGGACTGCGCTACACTCATGATAAAAAGCATATCGAAACCGCTTCTGGCCTTTTCGCATTAAGCCCCTATTTCATCGGCGACGCGGACTTTGACAAGTTAACAGGGCGCGCGGTTATAAACTGGAAGCCAACGGTTTCATTTACGCAAGATACCAACATATATCTGTCTTTCTCGCGTGGGTTTAAATCGGGTGGGTTCAACCCGGGCAACAACACTATTCCGGTTTTCGAATCAGAAGTGATCGATGCCTATGAACTTGGCGCAAAGAATACGTTCATGGATGGCAAGGGCCGATTGAACTTGGCCTTGTTCAATTACGAATACTCCAACCTGATCGTCGGCAACCTTGTCGGAACCGCTGTGGCGAACACCAACATTCCCAAGTCGCGAGTGAGAGGTTTAGAAGCGGAGTTGGTCTATACTCCGATCGAGCCGCTGCGCCTTGAGGCCAATCTTGGTCTACTGAACGCAACGGTCCGCAGCGATTTCCGTTCGTCTGACCCGTCTCGTGGCAAGGCACTGTTCCAGCTCCAAGGTAATCAGCTTCCGAATGCGCCGCGCCGTACGCTGAAGTTGGCTGCGGAATACACAGTTGATGCAGGGGAGGACTGGGCCGTTCGCCCGCGCATCGATTTCTATTCGCAGTCAGGCTTTCACTCGCGCGAATTCAACGTACCGGCAGACCGAGTTGGCAGTTGGAGCCAGCTCGATGCTTCGGTCCAGATTGCTAATAGCAAGAAGGATTGGAGCGTAACTGCTTTTGTCAAGAATCTGGCGAATAAGGACAGCATCACTTGGCTTGAAGTGAACTCCGAATTGGTAGGCAGTTTCCGAAGTGCTTTCCTATTGGATCCGCGGACCTTCGGTATAAGCCTTCGCGTCGGCTTCGAGTAAGTAGACCGAAACGATCGACTGGCGCCCCTCCCGCCAGGGCAGGCGAAGGTAACCCCTTCGCCTGCCGCTCCGACTAAGCAGTAACGGGACCATCTCAATCATGCCGCGACTGATTATAGCCCTTGCAACCTTAATAGCCGCGATTTCTTCCGGTGCGGCGCAAGGGCAAGTCCAACCGATAGAGCGGGCAGCAGTCCACTCGGCCGAAATGCCTGAACTAGCAATGCTTGGTGCTTTTGGCATCGGCACGCGGATGGATCATCTTGCGTCGGGTGATCGCACCATAGGTGTCCGCTTCTGGTATCCTGCGGTTCCTAGTAGCTCTTCTACCCGAGTGGTTTACAATCATCGTCGTGCATTGCCCGGCCAAAAGCCACTCCAAATTACAGAAACCGGGCTCGCTTTAGCTGACGCCAAGCCGATCGCTGGGCAGACCTTCCCATTGGTTATCATGTCTCACGGCTATGGCGGCTGGTCGGAACATATGAGCCGCCTTGGAGAGACGCTCGCATCAAGGGGCTATGTGGTTGCCTCAATCGATCACCGGGACCAGCCTTTTAATGATATTGCTTCATTTGCAGCTTCGTTCGCTGGGGTTCTAATTAACAGGACACTGGACCAACGGGCGGTGCTGAATGCGATCCTCGGTGCAAAACTGGCGCCACAGATCGCCGAAAAGATTACTCCGAATGCAATCGGCCTCCTCGGTTTCTCCATGGGCGGTTATGGTAGCTTGACCACAGCCGGCGCGGCACTTGATCCGGCGGCCCCGGCCTTTGCCCAGTTATCGCCAGCTATGCGTGCGCAACTCCCTATTCCGGATCCCGCCCTGGCATCGAAAATCAAAGCTGTCGTAGTACTTGCACCTTGGGGTGGACAGCCCGGCGCAGCTGTCTGGCAGGATTCTGCGCTTGCCAGCCTGCGAATGCCGCTGCTCGTTGTGGCGGGCGATCAAGACGATGTTGTTGATTACGAGCGCGGGGTAAAACGGCTTTTCAATGCGGCGCAAGGCACCGACCGTTACCTTCTCGTTTATCGCGAGGCCGCGCATAACATTGCCGGAAATCCTGTGACAATCCCATCAGATGCTGACTTTCCAACGATTGAGTTCCTTACCGACCCTGTGTGGCGCAAGGAACGGATTGAAATGATAAACGCGCATTTCATCGGAGCATTCCTTGACCTTGAATTGAAGGCCGAAGAAAGTAAAAGTATATATCTCGAAGTACCCACACCATTCGCAAACCAAGGTCAGTGGCCCAGCAGTTTTGGTCAGACATGGGGCGGCGTTACAGCGGGCAAGGACCAGCCAGGTTACTGGCGTGGATTTCAGCGTCGTTGGGCGCGTGGGTTGGAACTTCATCACAAATCGGCAGGTAAATGAACAATATGCACAATCTTTTCGATCTTAACGGCCACGTCGCATTGGTAACGGGCGGCAATGGAGGACTTGGCCTTGCTATGGCAAAAGGCTTAGCCAAGGCAGGTGCGCAAATCGCAGTGTGGGGACGAAACGAAGCCAAGAATGCTGAGGCGGTTGCTGAACTGGTTGCGATGGGTGGCCACGCCCAAAGCTTCGAAGCTGACGTGACTGACCCGGCGTCTACCGCTGCGGCATTTGATCGCACCATTAATGCTTTCGGAAAAATCGACAGCTGTTTTGCCAACGCAGGTGGCGCGGGCGCTAGAGGCTCGTTCGTCGATATGGATCGGCAAGCCTGGCTCGACACGAACGAGCTCAATATCCTTAGCGTGATAGACACGTTTCAGCTTGCAACGCG
>JAJTEF010000046.1 GCA_021300355.1 Sphingomonadaceae bacterium
CGCGATGTTCCGTGTCGAGCTGGAGAATGGCCATGAAGTTTTGGGCCATACCGCCGGAAAAATGCGCAAAAACCGCATCCGCGTTCTCGTGGGTGATGAGGTTTTGTGCGAACTGACCCCTTATGATCTGACCAAAGGCCGGATCACCTACCGCTTTAAATAAGGGCGGCAGACCTTGGGTCTGAACCCTGCACTCATATTGGCATCATCAAGCCCGCGCAGGCGCGAATTGCTTGCGCGGCTTGGCGTGGTGCCTGACCGCATAGCCTCGCCAGACATTGACGAAACACCGCGCAAGGGCGAAGTGCCGCGCGTCTATGCGCTGCGTATGGCTGAGGAAAAGGCTGTCGCCGTTCCGCGCGCGATGGGTGAAATTGTCATCGCGGGCGATACCACGGTTGCGGTGGGCCGCCGCATCCTGCCGCAGGCTGCCGATGGCGATATGCAACGCGGGTTTCTGGAACTGCTCAATGGCCGCCGCCACCATGTTTTGAGCGCGGTTGCCGTCATTGACGCGGACGGACGGATGCGCAGCCGCCTTTGCGACAGCATTGTGCGCTTTAAGCGTTTGTCGTCCGAAGAAATCGAAAGCTACATCGCCTGTGGCGAGGGGCTGGGCAAAGCCGGTGGCTATGCCATTCAGGGCAGGGCAGAGGCGTTGATTGACTGGATGGCGGGAAGCCATTCGGGCGTCGTTGGCTTGCCGCTGTATGAAACGCGCACGTTGCTGCGCGCATCGGGTTATACGCTTGCCTGAACTTTGGCGCGATGATGCGCCGGGCGAACGCCGCGCCGCCTGCGTCGAAGACGGTCAAATCGTCGAAATTCATATTCAGCGCGATGCGCATTGGGTGCTTGGCGAATGCGGGGTTGGCCGTGTCGACCGGCGCACACCGGCGGGTGCTTATATCATTGCGGAAGATGGCAGCGAAGTTTTGCTGCGCAGCAAGATGGGCGCGGCAGAAGGCACAAATGTGGCGTTTGAAGTGACGCGGGAAGCCATCGCCGAGCCAGGACGTGTTAAGTTGCCGGAGGTTATCTTGCGCGATTGCGTGCCCGCTGACGCTTTGTCGAAAGATGGTCTGTGGGAACAGCGTCTGGCGGCTTTTGGCGGCTCGACTGCCACGCACGCTATCGATGAGGGCTTTGACACCGCCATTGCGGGCTATGCGCAGGTCGGGGATGTCATCATCAGCTTTCAACGCACGAAGGCCGGATTGGTATTCGATGTCGACGGTATCGGTGATGCCTTTGCCATTAACCGCATCGCCGCCGTGGAAATAGCACGGCTGCTGCGTCTGTATCAGGTCGGTGCGATGGTCATGATCGATTTTGTGTCGATGGAGGCCAAAGCCCAGCGCGCGGAAATCGCGAATATCTTTGACGCGGCGTCGGCAAAGGACAGCCGTCCGTTCGAACGCACCGCGATCAATGGCTATGGCCTTATGCAAGTCGTACGCGCGCGGCCGCGGCCTTCGGTGCTGGATCATCTGTTTGGCACCCGCATTGCCGCCTTGTCCGACGAAACGCAGGCTTATTGGTTATTGCGTAGCGCGGCGCGATCGTCCGGTTTCGGGGACAGAACAATAACGGCCCGCCCCGCAGTGGCCCATCTGTTGTTGCAGATGAAAATGCCACAGGCTATGGGCATGTGCATGTCGCGCAAAGCTAATCAATGCCCTTTATGTGGGAAGCCACAACAGCCTGAAACCAAACCTTTTTGCAGTCAGGGGTGCAAGGATCGCGATCTGCTGAAATGGCTGGATGAAGGCTATCGCGTGCCCGGCCCACCGGCGGATTATGCAGATAGTTTTGGCGGAGACGACATAGACTGATTTTGCGCTTGCCAAGGGGCGTATCGTCTCTCTATAGGCTGCGCTCCCACGCGGTTTTTGCCGTGTAGCCCGAGTAGCTCAGGGGTAGAGCAGCGGATTGAAAATCCGCGTGTCGGTGGTTCAAATCCGCCCTCGGGCACCATTTTATTCAGCGCGGTTTACAATTGGTTTACAGATCACGCGCTTGATCTATCAATGACACTCCTTACCAGTTCTGCGATTTTTTTGGCAGGATATGGTTTACACAGCTTCTGTAAGTTATTGATTTAATTAAGCCCATTTTTGGCATGGTTTACACTGAAAGGCGCAGAAAACCGGGCTTTCAACTGGATTGAAAATCCGCGTGTCGGTGGTTCAAATCCGCCCTCGGGCACCATTTTCCCGGTGTTTTATATGTATCCAGTGCGCGGTTATTACGGCCGGTCGCTGGTTTTTGCGCGCCGTTCGTCTGCAATGGGCAAAAAAAGCCGGAGCAGCAGGCTAATCCAAAGCTAGGCGAGGCTCCACGACAGTCTGTTTGAACTTTATATACAAGGTGGGTTGGAGCTGTTTTAGGCTGCTATTCGTGACTTGAAGCGTGAACTTATTATTCAGCTTGAGGCGAACGTACTGACATCAAAGAAGGGTGAGAGAATTCAATATTATGCATTAAATCGTTGGGATGAGAACGATGAGTTTGACGAGTGGGCGAAGCCTCTAGAGGCGTTATCATCCGAAGCTGAGCGTATCTTGGGTGTGACAAATGCACAGCTTGAATGTTGTCGTTCAACAGATGCGGCGCTGGAAGATTTTCGGAGCTTTCTCAAAAAATAAATCACCCTCAAAAACTATAGACAAAGACAACAAAAAACCCAGCTGTCGTGAGACAACTGGGTTAGGTGGAGGGCATGCGTCGCATGCATACTCTCTGGGTCATTCATGCACAAAAGGGGCACATGAATCTCGATATCAGCCTTTATCAACTTCCCATTTACCTCTGCGCTTAGCCATCGCTACTCCGCAATAATTGCATTGTGACACTGGATAGCTCCCAGATGTCTTTGCATGTTTGCGACTGCGCACGTGGGAGTTGAGACTACAAAAGAAGATACGCCTTATTGCTCTGTGGATCATATTTCGCCCTAAGCCTTCTTTCTCGTTCGCACCCTCATGCTCCCGCTCATGAAGCAATTCAAAATGTCGGTTTGACAGGATGTTGGAATGCTTTATTAACTTTCATGATTGATAATTAGTACGCACGGCATCTGCACCGCAGGGAAATACTTTCACAATTGAAAATATTTTATGTATTGCGCAATTATGAGATGAAAAAGGGATGAGTGTCATGACTAGACCGCCACCACCCTCCTTTGTGCGACTGCTAAATATGCTCAATGCGATTAGGCAAATGTCACCCTTTGATACCTTGAATGGAGAAGAGGGTCTGCTGCTGGATGCGCTTATCGTGAAATGGCACGAGCGTGATAATGTCACGGTAAGCGAAGTGATGGCTGATGCACGCTTCGGTTCGCAGCCGACAGCCTATCGCAGGATAATAGCTCTGCGCGACAAAGGACTAGTTTGTTTGCGCACCGACAGCAAAGATAAGCGTGTCAAATTCGTGGAACCAACGAAGCTCGCAAGAGATTACATGGCGAGCATTAGTGAAGGTATCGCGGCTCTTGGGCAACCTCCGCGAACTGTATGACGGCTAAGTTCAAAGATGTATTGGGGTGGGTTCTACTTGTAATCGGCTTAGGGCTGGCGTGGTATGGCTTGGCTTCAGCAAATGATTATGTTTTTCAGCATTTAGCCCTAAATTCTAATGCTCACCTCATATATCTGCCTGCAGCGTTACGCATTATCTATCCTCTCGTTTTTCGGGAGGCAGGCGTTTTCGGCATTATTATTGGCAGCTACCTTGTCGTCCAAGACCGAGTAAACGATGGCTTACGATTAAACGATGGCTTAATAGAAATTGTCTCTTTGGCTGTAATGTCAGGCTTAGCTCCACTCATTGGCATCGCTGTGTTCAAAATGCTATTTACGACAAAGCCAGATTTAGCTGATTTAAAAACGGTTCATTTCTTTGCATTGGGATCGTTGTGCGCAGCATCAAACGCTGTGCTTCATAACCTTTACTATACTCTTTCAGGGCACGCAGTGCTGCCACTGGAACTTGCGAGCACGATTTTTATCGGAGATGTGGCGGGTACTGTAATCGTTCTCTCGTTGCTCTCGTTTGTGCTGACATTTTTCATTTCACGGCGCCGCGTATGAACATGTATTTATAGGCGACATGCAGCTTTATCAAAACCATCACTATGCAAGCAGTGTTTCAAACTGTTTCTAAACGAGATTTGCACCCTCAGAGATGAGCAGCTGGGCACCTCCATTTAACCGTCGGTTTTGATTTTCTCAATTTTATGAAATTGTAAACTTATCTATTAAATCCTCTGATATATGATATATTCTTTTTCTTTTATCGCATTCTGATATTTGCACATTTATTGCTCCAATATCTAAGAGTCTTTTTAAGTCTTGGTTGTGACCAGAAATAGATCTGCCCGTTTTTTTCATTAGATCTAATGATGGAAGAGGTCCATTTTCTAATATTTCTTTTATAATGATTATTTCATTGTGCAGACATCTTATTTTTGTTGAACTCTGGAAATTAAATATCTTTGTTATTTCATCAATCATACATAATCCCGCTTAATATTTTTATCAATTTATCATAAGATTGGAAAAATGAAATTTTATTTCAATATTGATGATTGCTATTGGATAAAACTATCAAATATGAAAGTTTACAGATTGTTATGAACCGTAGACGGTGTTTCTCGTGAAGTTTTGCGGGGGTGCAAAGTTGTGGTGTGGGCAATACGCAGACTATTTTTTTGTACTCTAGGGAAGCATCATAGGTCCAAAGGTTACGCCAGAGCGACTACAAATGGAGTGACCTCCCGTTGCAATTATTGCGGCAAATCAATGACGAAGCACTTTAGTAAGGGCTGGATCATTGACCCTTAGCCGCTTTACTAGCATTTGCGATCGAGACCCAAAGAAACTTAACAGCCTCACGCTTGTGAGGCTGTTTTTTGTTTGTGCAGCAGAAGAAATGCCCAAATTCCTGTAATTGAAGTTATGTGGTTTGTGCTAAGATTACGTTGACCGCATTCGCCAATTGCTCGTCGCTGACCCAGCATTAGCCTGCTGAAGTAGCGATATTAGCGTGACTCATTGCTTGTTGAATTGTAGCCATGCCACTGCCCCTTTCGGTGCAATGATGAATTATACAGTCGCTGAGGTATGCTTAAACGATATGGACGCGACTCGTTATGTAATCACGAGAGAGGCAGGTTTTGCGATCTCCTATTCCGCGCCGTCTTACGCAGATCATGCTAGATCATATCGCGGCTGCTGGCATTGATCTTGTGGGTTAAAGTGTCTTTCCCACTCACTTTGAGCCTATGGGGGTCTAATTGATTTTCCAAGACTTCCAGCCATTCCGACATTGCAAACGCTACAGACACAAAGGGTCGTCGTTTCAGACATCCAGCGCAAAGCGATGGGTAGTGCAATCAAGCCGTGTAGTGAGTTCCACGAATTGCTTACCGTCACAATGCCCGAGAGCATAGATTGAAAAAATCGCACTCTACCTTTGACAGTGTATTTATCACGGAGTGAGGGAAGCTATGAAAAGACACGATTTTCCAAGTTTTTGGGCATCTTAAATCTAAGCAGATTGTTTCTGGCGAGAATGGATTTTTTGAGCATTAGCCGTTGGCGTTTGCGCGCCGTTCGTCTGCAATGGGCAAAGAAAAAGCCGGAGCAGCACTGCTGCCCCGGCTCAATCTGCCCTGAAGTTCTCAGGATATTAGAACTTGTACTTCACCGATGCACCATAAGTGCGCGGTGCGTTTGGATAGCCCGAAATCGAACCGGACTGCACAACACTTGGGAAAATGACGGACAGATACTGCGCATTCGTCAAGTTGCGGCCCCAAAGCGAGAATTGCAGACCCGTGTCGAAACGCAACGTTACCGCTGCACTCAGGTCGTTAACTTCACGCTTATATTGGGCGTCAGCTGGGTTGTCATTCATCACTGTGTTGGATTCATTGTGGTAATCGGCATTGAGGACCAGCGCTTTGCCGTCGCTCAAGTCCGCCGTGTAGGTTGCACCCACGGTTGTCGACCACTTTGGAATGCCACCGACCGACCGGCCGCTGATGTCACCAAATTGCGATCCGACATAGCTATCATATTTGGAGTCGAGATAGACGGTAGCTACGCGCAATTGCAAAGCGTCGATCGGGTTGAAACTGCTGTCAAATTCGACACCCTTCACCGACTGCTTACCGGCGTTCGACAAAACGAAGCCCGTACCGATGAAGCTATTGCCCTGGAAATTCTTGATCGCTTGATCAAAGATTGTCAGGTTGAATGCAACTCGGTCCCACTTGGCTTTCAAGCCCAGTTCCATAACCTTTGCCTCTTCAGGAAGCGCGTAACGCGTTCCGCTGGTAAGGTTGGCTGTGGCAAGACCCGCGGTGCGAATGGCCGACGCCGTTATCGGTGCGCCTTGTGCAGGTGAACCTGCGACAAAATCCGAAAGGAACGGACGTGAGTCAATCGACATGTTCCACGACGTTGCCTTAAACCCGGTGCCATAGCTGGCGTAAAGGTTAATATTGTCGGTCGCTTCCCAAGCAATACGTGCCGAATAGGTCAGCTTACCATCGCTGGTGCGGCCATCTTCAACAGCATTTGGAAGGTTCAGGAACGGCGGCAAGAATTGCAGTGCCTGAAGGCCGAGGAACGGGTTACAGACAGTTGGCGCGCCGTTTCTATTCGGGCAAGCGGTGATGCGTGGATACAATGTGCTTGTATTGCCAACTGCACCGGCCGGAAGAACCGCAGGGACGCCGGCGGCACCAGCAACCTGGATCAAATCGATGCTTGAGAAAACATCGGTAATCCGAATGTCGCTCGCAATGTTCTTCTTGTCCTTGGTGTAGTTGAAGCCGCCCGTCAGAACGAGGCCGTCTGTCAGTTCAAGGTCCGCAGTACCAAAGAGCGAATAGGCTTTGTTCTTGTAATCCCAATCTTCAAAACGACCTTGTCCTTGGCCACCAAATGGAGCGGCGGTCGAAGGGACGCCAGCCAATGCGCGGATGAGCGCTTCATTGCCGGTATATGCACCGCCGGTGAGGGCGTTAGCATAATTGCGGAAATCACGACCGAGCGTCAGTGCCTGTTTGTTGTTGATGCTTTCATCAAAATAATAGGCACCCAGCAAGAAGTTGAATGGACCGTCAAAATCCGACGCCAAACGCAGTTCCTGCGTTTTTGTGGTGATATCCACATCGCCGCGGTTTGCGCCGATCAAATCTGCGCTGGTGAAATCACTGTCCGCATTCGTTTTTGCGTGCGATTCACGATAGGCGGTGATCGAAGTGAGGCTCAACGAACCCATTTCATAGTCCGCCTGCATCGAGACACCACCATTGGTGATGTCGTTTTCCGAATTGAAGTTCTGATATTCGGTATAGCTGAAGATGCCGCGCGAGTTTACCCGTCCACCGATGGCGCGAATGGCATTGCCAGTTGGGCCGTCGAAGATATTGCCAACGAAGCAGCAATTTTCGTCAATCTTGTCATAGTCACCGATGAAGCGCAGCTTGAAGCTGTCCGAAGGCTCGATCAACAATTGTGCGCGGCCGTACCAGCGGTTACGCTCGCTTGTTTTTGATCCGTCGGTCAGGTTGGTGCCGTAACCATCCGCTTTGTTGATGCCGCCAGCAAGGCTGAACGCGACATTGTCAGAGATCGGGCCAGTGATATCGGCCTTCGCTACGATTGCGTTGCGATTGCCGTAGCTGAGTTCAGCCGAACCGCCGAATTCATAGCTTGGTGCAGCGGTAACAATCGAAATAACGCCCGCCGAGGCGTTTTTGCCGAACAGGGTCGATTGTGGACCGCGCAACACTTCGACGCGTTGCAGGTTTGGAAGATCGCTGATCGCTGCAGCGGAACGCGAACGGTAAACACCGTCGATGAATACGCCAACCGAACCTTCGATGCCTGGGTTGTTAGCGCCGTTGCCGAAGCCGCGAATGATGAAGTTCGTGTTGGCCGAGCTTTGCAGCTGGCTTACGCGGAGCGAGGGAACGAGTGTCTGCAGATCCTTAAGGTCGCGCACTTGCGCGCGTTCGATTGCAGCAGCCGAGGTCACCGAAACGGCCACTGGCACTTCTTCAAGTGTCTGTTCGCGCTTCGTTGCGGTTACGATGATGACATTTTCGTCAACTTCGTCGCTTGCTTGTGGTGCAGTGTCTTGTGCGAACGCTACCGAGCCAGCGCTCAGCGACGCGATGCTGATCGTCGACAGCATTGCAGCCTTCAGCAGATGATTTCCGAATTTCATATTCACTCTCCTGTTGATCACTTTCCTAAGGCTTTGCGCCATTTTTATTGGGGATGAAAGCTTAAATTGCCCCCAGCATCCCTCTGAGCAGCCTAAAGGCGTGGTACGCTGATAACGTTTGAAATGCTGCGCAGCAAATAGTTAGTTTCATTTGCAAAAATATAGCTGTTACTGCGATAAAAATGTTACGCACTTAGCACGCTCAAATATGGAATTTCGCAATGCCCAAGATGGTCAAAAAGGCAGACCTGCCGTCGAAAATATGCGCGGCATGTGAAAAGCCGTTTGCGTGGCGTAAAAAATGGGCGAAAGATTGGGAAAATGTGCGCTTCTGCTCGGATCGCTGCCGACGCGCGCGCTAACCATCCGCTAAACGCGCTTTGCGGACATAGTCGCAATACGCAGCGTCAATCATTCGCTTGCACCCCTCACTTAAGCAGGCATAGATACGCACATCGCTAGGGGCGCACAGAATGTTGGGGGAAAGCTTGGATAAGATCGCACAAACCTTACATGGCCAGCCGTCTGGTCACCCCAAAGGCCTATACTATTTATCGTTCACAGAGATGTGGGAGCGCTTTTCCTTTTATGGAATGTCGGCCTTGCTCACGCTCTATATGGTCAAAGAGCTGCTGCAGCCTGAAAATGCGGCGCAAGTCATTGGGCTCGCCGTGCTCCGCAATATGTTCGAATTTCGTGGGCCGATGAGCGACGTCGCTTTTTCGGCGATCATTTATGGTTGGTATGCGGGCCTTGTCTATTTCACACCTATCGTCGGGGGCTGGGTTGCCGACCGCATATTGGGTGCAAAGCGCACGGTGATGATCGGCGTAGTCCTTATGAGTGCAGGGCATTTGGCGATGTCCTTTTATGCCAGCTTCCTATTTGCGCTCTTGCTGCTGATCCTTGGATCTGGATTTCTCAAGGGCAATATTTCCGCGCAGGTCGGGGCGCTTTACCCGCAGTCGGATGAATCTATGCGGTCGCGCGGTTTTACCATTTTTTCGACAGGCATTTGCATTGGCGCGGCGAGCGGGCCGTTCGTGACGGGGCTGGTTGCAGCTATCTATGGCTGGCATGCCGGTTTTGCGGTTGCCGCGGCTTTGATGTTAATCGCGCTTGTCGCTTATATTTTGGGCCAGCGGCACCTGCCGGATGACCGTCCGGTGGCGCGAAAACGGGAAAAGGCCCCAGCCATGACCGTTGCGGAACGCAAACGGGTGGCGGTGCTGCTGCTTGTCATTGCGCTGACCATACCCGCTGAAATTGCGTATCCGATGGTATGGAGCATCGGCATATTGTGGGTCGATCAATATGTGAATTTGGCGACATCGCTTGGCGAGGTACCATCAAGTTGGTTTGCATCGATGGATTCCATCGGTGCCATCCTTGCCGCGCCTGCGTTGATCGCGTTCTGGGCTTGGCAGGCCAAGCGGGGTAGCGAGCCCACCAGCGTGACGAAGGTGGGCATTGGAACAACCATTATTGCCTTTGCCGCACTTCTTTTTGCTTATGGCAATTTAGGACTGAGTGAACCGGATAGTGTAGGCGCGGGATGGGCAATCGCGGGTTGGCTCATCATGGGGCTCGCCTGGATGTATTATTGGCCAACGACGCTGGCGATTGTCAGCAGGGCGGCGCCTCCGGGGATGGGCTCTTTTCTGATGGGGGTGGCGTTTCTCTCGCCCTTTGTCGGACATGTGCTTGCTGGGTGGGTGGGTAGCTATTTTGACCAAATGAGCCCGTCGGTTTTCTGGGCTATGGACGCGGCCATCGCTTTTGTGGGTGGGACGCTCATTTTGCTGTTCCGCAAACGCCTGCAATCTGCGCTGGACCCTGACCTGTCCGCTTAAGAAATGCGGGCGCCTTGGCGGACCAGTTCCTTTTGCACGGCGCTGATATCAATTTCGTCAAAGTCGCGATCCGTCTTGACCGCCAACGCCGCAGCAACGCCAGCACCTTGCCCCGCAACCGCGCAACACATCATGTTGCGGACGGCGGCGTGGCTGACCTTGTCACCGCCAATGACACGACCGGCGGTGATCAGGTGCTTCACATTTTTGGGAACCATCGACCGATAGGGAAGATGGAAATATCGGCCCGTCGTCGGCAAAATGAGATAGCCGTAGCCGTCGATGAATTCAGGAAAAATGCCGATGCTGTCGTCAAAGCGGCCTTGTTCCATCACATCGTCTGCGGTCATATTGTAAACCGCATCAATCTTGCGCGTATCGCGAATGCCCAGCGTCATGCCGAAATTGCGCAACTTTGCATCTTCGCAGCCGGGCATGAAGGCTTGCAACGCCGCAATGGCGTGCATCGCCTGTTTTCGCCCCGCCATTTCGCCATGGGTTAGGGCATCGGGATCTGTGCCGTCGAGATAGAGATGGCACATGTTGAGATAGGTGAGGTCTCCCTGATCAGAAACGGTGCCCCATGTACCCGCCATGGTTTTCACGCTGTCCGGTATTAGGCCTGCCTCAAGCGCCTTCTGAAACGGCTTGCGCAAGAATGGCGAGAACATTTCATCCTCTTTGCCGCTGGTGATCACTTCCCATTCACCGCCCACCGCCCAGTCGCCATAGGTTTGCGGATCGGCCTTTACGGCGTCGATAAACCGCGTCTTGTTGACCCCGCACATCGAAAACATGACCGAGACGGACATCATTTCGTCTACGGGGTGCATATGCGTAGGCGCACCGGCACGATGGGCAATGTCGGCATCCCCTGTCGCGTCAATCACGCGTTTGGCGAGGATGGCTTCGCGGCCCGCCTTGCTTTCGACAATCACGCCCCGGATCGTGTTGCCATCCATGATGGGTGCGACACATAATCGGTGCAGCATCGGAATGACGCCCGCTTCCTCGACGAGCGTATCTGCAACGAACTTGAACCCTTCAGCATCGAGGCTGTGGCTGATCGATTGCGGCTCGGGCATTGCGGCGCCCATCAACTTGGCGCGGTCTTCAAATTCACGCCCGATACCTTCGCTGTCGATCGTCGCCGGGTGCCGGTACCATGCGAAGCCCTCGACCCCGACCTGCGTGATATTGCCACCGAAGCAACCATAACGTTCAAGCAACGTCGTTTCGACGCCCGCCCGTGCAGATGCCAAAGCCGCGGCAAGGCCACCGGGGCCAGAACCAATGACGAGAACGTCCGTTTGCCGGATCACATCAATCTGGCGTGCGGGCTCGAGGATAGTGTTTGTCATCTTTGGGCAACATCCCAATTTGGCGCGACGTAAAACGGGGCATTAGACGGTGCGAGCATGGGTTTCCCAAGGATATGATCGGCGCCCTTTTCTCCGATCATGATCGTCGGCGCATTCAGGTTGCCCGTGGTGATGGACGGCATCACCCCGCTGTCGACGACGCGCAGCCCTTGGACACCGATCACACGCAATTCGGGGTCCACCACCGCCATTGGGTCACGCGGGCTGCCCATTTTGCATGTGCAACTGGGGTGAAGCGCGCTTTCAACATGTTCAGCAATGAAGGCGTCAATCTGATCGTCCGTAACGCAGTCTGCGCCCGGCTGAATTTCGCGTCCGCGATAGGGGGCGAAAGCAGGTTGCTGGAAAATCTCCCGCGTCAGCCGGACGCAGGCCCGCATGTCCACCCAATCGTCTGGATGGCTCATATAGTTGAAAAGTATCTTGGGCTTGTCGTGCGGGTCGGCACTTTTGAGTGTCACTGTACCCCGGCTTTTTGAACGCATGGGGCCGACATGGGCCTGAAAGCCATGTTCGGTTGCAAGGGACGATCCGTCATAATTGATCGCCATAGGAAAGAAATGATATTGGATATCCGGATATTTTATGCCGGCGCGGCTGCGGATGAAACCGCAGCTTTCAAACTGGTTTGACGCGCCTGTTCCCGACCGACCGAATAACCATTGTGCACCGACCATGGCTTTGCCGAGAAGATTTGCCTTGCCGTAAAGGGTGATCGGTTGGGTGCAGGCCATCTGGAAATAGAATTCGAGATGATCCTGCAGATTTGCGCCGACACCGGGCCGGTCTGCGCGTACTGTTATGCCGTGGCGTTGCAGCTCTTCTGCAGGGCCGATGCCGGATAGCTTCAACAGCTGGACCGAATTGATCGGCCCGCCCGAAAGGATGACCTCGCGTGCGGCGCGCAGCTGATGCATTTTGCCCGCGTGTTCATATTCGATCCCAACAGCGCGCGTGCCTTCGAACAGGATGCGTGTCGCCAGCGCATGTTCGATAACGTGAAGATTTGGCCGCTTGCGGGCTTCATACAGATAGGCCTTGGCCGCCGAACAGCGCGTGCCGTTCCGCACCGTCATGTCCATCCGGCCAAAGCCTTCTTGGGCATAGCCATTATAGTCTTCGGTCAGGCCATAGCCTGCCTGCTGTGCTGCATCGAGCCATGCCTGATGCAATGGATTGTCGAGCGGGCCATAGCTGGTCGACAGCGGGCCATCTCCGCCCCGATATTCGTTGCCGCCTTCGTCGCGGCCCTCGGCGCGTTTGAAATAAGGCAGCACATCGGCATAGCCCCAACCGGTGGCGCCTTCATCTTCTTTCCAACGTTCAAAATCGAGCGCATTGCCACGAACATAGACAAGCCCGTTGATCGACGATGATCCTCCCAAACCCTTGCCGCGCGGACAGTTCAGGCGGCGTCCATTCAGATGTGGTTCCGGCTCGCTTTCATAGCCCCAGTTCCAACGTTTGGTATTCATGGGGTAGGCGAGCGCGGCGGGCATCTGAATGAAGATCGACCGGTCACTGCCGCCAAATTCAAGCAACACGACCTTATGTTTGCCATCGGCGCTCAGCCGGTCCGCCAGTACGCATCCAGCCGACCCTGCGCCGACGATGATATAGTCTGCGGCCTCAATAGGGGGCATCGATCGGCTCCATCGCGACATAGACGCTCTTTAGCTGGGTATAATGTTCAATCGCTGCCTTGCCGTTTTCGCGGCCCAGGCCGGATTGTTTGTTGCCGCCAAATGGCATTTCGATCGGGGTGATGTTGTAGGTATTGATCAAATTTCTTCACGGACAATGGCCATATCGTCGGTGCAACCGGTGAAGATGGTTGGTTCAACAAAGGCACCCTTCGCCAAATCGCCGGTCATCACCCGCTTGCCGCCGGTCAGCAGATTTGCACCTTGTTGTTGGCCAAGCGCGATATAGCCGAGGACCTTTTCCATATGCGCTGGTGAAATCAGCGCGCCCATTTGGGTGGCGGGGTTGAGCGGATCGCCAATCACCATCGCCTCGGTGCGCGCCTTCAATTTTGCAAGAAACGCATCACGGACATTTTTGTGCACAAAGACGCGCGTGCCGTTGGTGCAAACCTCGCCCGCCGAATAGAAATTGGCGAGCAGTGCGCCCGAGACCGCTTCGTCCAAATCGGCATCTTCGAACACAATCAGCGCCGATTTGCCGCCCAGTTCAAAGGTGACATATTTCAGCGTGCCTGCCGCATCGACCATCACCTTTTTGCCAGTGCCGACTTCGCCTGTCAGCGACACCTTGGCGATGTCGGGATGCAGGCTGAGCAAGCGGCCGGTGTCGGCTTTGCCTTGCACGACCTGAAACAGCCCATCGGGCAGCCCTGCATCGCGATAGGTTTTTTCTAGCTCAATCGCGGTCAGCGGTGTCAGCTCGGCTGGCTTGAAGATCATCGCGTTGCCGCAAGCCAGCGCGGGTGCGGATTTCCAGCAGGCAATCTGTATGGGATAGTTCCACGCGCCAATGCCCGCGACAACACCTAAAGGCTCGCGCCGGGAATAGCCGAAGGCACCCGTGCCAAGGTCGTGATGTTCACCGGCAATCGTGCGCGCAAGGCCAGCATAATATTCGATACAATCTGCGCCCGACAAGACGTCAACGGCAATGGTTTCTTGAATGGGCTTGCCTGTATCTTGCGCTTCAAGCCGCGCGAGCACGTCATTGCGTTCAACAAGCAATGCGGCGGCGCGGTGAAGGATGCGTCCACGTTCTACGCCCGGTGTTTTCGCCCATAGCTTTTGCGCCTCGGCCGCGCGGGCAACAGCCTTATCGACCTCTGCGTGTCCATCGATGCGGATGGTCGCGAGCAGCTGCCCTGTCGCCGGGTTGACCGTGTCGAAGCTTGTGGCGGCACGCGAGGGCAGGGCGTCCTTTAGGTTCCGTGCGATGAATTCAAAGATCAGGTCGCGCGCAAACCCGTTCTGAAGCGCCACGCCGCCATTCATCGCGGCGCGTAACCAAACACCGTCGATCATCGCGGCGATGGTGTCCGCCATGGGGGATACGTCCTGCGCGTCGACGAGCTGTCGCAGATCAAATTTGAGGTTGGACAACATGCGCTGTTGATGTGCACGCTGCACCCGCGCCAGTTGCGGCACATGCAGCGCCTGTCCCCAGAAAGACAGCCAAACCCGGGCCGTTTCCTCGGAAAAGTCGTTATGCCCAAGATGGGAGTCCACCAGCGCCTGTATCCGCGCGCGGGGCCCCGCAGCGAGCCGGAGACGCGCCGTCGCCTGATTGTTCAATTGACGCACTACGGAGCGGAAAGCGGCCTCAAGAAGGGCTTCTTTGCTCGCAAAATAATGAACGATCAAAGCTGCCGAGATACCGGCATGGTGCGCAACTTTGTTGAACGTAAATTCAACTATTCCATATTCAGCCAAAACACAGATAGCCGAGGCGATAATATGTTGGCGACGATCAGCTCGAATCTCTTGCATAAGAGAGGATATCAAACATTGAACGCTTATTCAATCATGCCCATCAGCGGATGTCATTCCCCTGCATGACCCGTCACCAGTGCGCCGGATGGACATACGCTTTTTAGGGCCCGTTCAATCAGATGAGACAATCCGGACCGATATCTGGATTAAAATGCGATGGAAAAGCAGCATTTCAGTCGACAAGCGTTGAACGCAATGTCACGGTTTTGTCGAAGGGGTACTTTTGAATTTCAAAAACTAACAGTAATCCATGGTGAAGCGCATATTTTCCATGGGAGCGGAGACGAACATAATGGACAACGACATTTTCGAACAATTCACGGAACAGCTGCGACGGTATATTCGTGAACGGTTGATTCCGGCGGAAAAGGAAGTGCTCGAAACGGAAATGATCCCTGAAGCGATCATGGCCGAAATGCGTGACCTTGGATTGTTTGGCCTGACCGTTCCGGAAGAATATGGCGGCGCTGGGATGAATATCCAGCAATATATCCGCACGATGCGTGAATTCAGCTATGCGGCACCATGCTTTCGTTCGGTCACGTCCATCAACATCGGTATGGTGTGTTCCGCGTTCAAAAATGGCGGGACGGATGCGCAAAAGGCCGAATGGCTGCCGCGTTTGGCGGCTGGCGAAATTGCGTCCTTTGGTCTGACCGAACCGGGTTCCGGGTCGGACTCTGCGGCGATGCAGACCACAGCGGTGAAGTCAGGCAATGGCTGGGTATTGAACGGTACAAAGCGGTACATCACCAATGCGCCATTCGCGAATGTCGCATTGATCATGGCGCGGACAAGTAAGGAAGCCTTGCCCAAAAACGCGCACGTCTCAGCTTTTATCGTTCCTATGGACACCGCTGGCATCACCGTGGGTAAATCCGACAAGAAAATGGGGCAGGCGGGTAGCCATATTGCCGATATCATCATGGAAGATGTGAAGTTGCCTGCGGACGCCATATTGGGCGGTGAAGAGGGCAAGGGCTTTGCCTTTGCTATGAAGAGCCTCGACAACGGACGCATGTCGGTTGGTGCCGCGGCGACGGGCTATGCGCGGCGTGCGCTCGACAGTGCACTGCGATACGCCAATGAGCGCAAGGCATTTGGCGAACCGATTGCCAATTTCCAGCTTATCCAACAAATGCTGGCGGATAGCGAAATCGAGATTTACGCGGCGGAATGTATGTTGGATGACGCGGCCCGCCGTGCCGATGCCGGTGAAAATGTGCTGCGCAAAGCAGCCGCGGCCAAGGTATTTGCGTCCGAAATGTGCGGCCGCGTTGTCGATCGCGTGGTGCAGATTTACGGTGGCGCTGGTTATCTCGCAGAATATGATGCGGAACGTTTCTACCGTGACGCACGTATTTACCGGATTTATGAAGGCACAACGCAGATCCTACAGCTTCAGATTGCCAAGCATATGCTGCGTGAATGGGCGGCTCAGGCCTGATGCATGTATAATTTGCTCGATGGTCTAAAGATTATCGAGGCGTCGTCCTTTGTGGCGTCGCCGACAGCTGGTCTGTATTGCGCGCAATTCGGGGCAGAAGTGATCCGTGTCGATCAGATTGGTGGCGGCCCGGATTATCATCGCTGGCCAGTGACTGCGGCGAATGACTCGCTCTATTGGGAAAATCTAAACCGCGCCAAAAAATCGGTCGCGCTTGATCTCTCCAGCCCTCAGGGGCGCGAGTTGTTGCAGGAACTGGTGCGGGCCACCGGTCAGTTCATCACCAATTTTCCTGCAGAGGGTTTTCTTTCGCACGCAAAATTGGCTGAAGGGCGTGCTGATCTTGTGACTGTGCGTGTTATGGGTTGGGCCGACGGGGCGCCTGCGCTGGATTACACGGTGAATAATGCGGTTGGCTATCCCATGATGACTGGGGCTGGCCCCGAACCCGTCAATCATGTGCTGCCTGCTTGGGATGTCATCAGCGGCGCTTATGCGGCGTTCGCTATGCTGGCGGCCATTCGTAGGCGCGAACAGACGGGCGAGGGCAGTGAGGTGCGCATTCCCCTGTCGGACGTCGCCATAGGCACCGTTGCCAATCTGGGCGGTGTCGCAGAAGTGTTGCACAATAATGCCAATCGTCCCCGGCTCGGCAATGCGGTCTATGGTTTGTTCGGGCGGGATTTTGTGACCAAGGATAATGTGCGCACGATGGTGGTCGTTGTTACCCACCGCCAATGGGCGAACCTTATCGGTGCGCTTGGTTTGAAGGCACAGGTGGAGGCGATAGAGGCGGAGCGCGGAGTGAGCTTCGCCAAAGACGATGGGCTTCGCTTTCAGCACCGCGATGCGCTTTATCCGTTATTTGAACGGGCAATTGGTTCGCTCGATCACGCGGTGATGGCGTCAACGCTTGATGAGGCCGGAATTGTGCATTCGGCCTATCGCACTATGTTGGACGCGGCGCATGATCCACGCTTGGTCGGCAATAACCCGATGTTTAGCGACTTTGACGCAAACCCGTCGGGCTTCAATTATCCCGCTGCTGGCGCTTTTGGCACTATTCCCCAATTGCCGCGTGGTGACGCAAAAGCCGCCCCGCGCAATGGGGCGCATAGCGAGGAAATATTGAGTGCTACGCTCGGCCTATCCTCGGGCGAAATCGCCCGTCTCATTGACTCTGGAATATTAGGAATTGCCAAATGAATACGCTTCGCCGTGCCGCAATCGTCGCCCCCATCCGCACGCCCGTCGGCAAATTTGGCGGTGCGCTCTCGTCCTTAAACGCAGGCGAGTTGGGCGGCATCATATTGAAAGCGCTTGTCGAGCGGACGAAGATTGATCCGTCCCGCGTGGATGATGTCGTGTTTGCGCAAGGATATGGCAGCGGTGAGGCGCCGTGCATCGGACATTGGTCATGGCTGGCCGCTGGCTTGCCGATTGAAGTGCCGGGTTACCAGATTGACCGTCGCTGCGGTTCCGGGCTTCAGGCGATCGTGAATGCCGCGATGATGGTGCAAACAGGGGTGAGCGACATGGTGGTTGCAGGTGGATGCGAAAGCATGTCCAATGTTGAACATTACACCACCGACATCCGCAAAGGCGTTCGGGCGGGCAATCTGACCTTACATGACCGGTTGACCCGCGGCCGCGTGATGAGCCAGCCCGTCGAACGCTTTGGTGTGATTTCGGGGATGATCGAAACCGCCGAAAATCTGGCCAAAGACCATGGTATCAGCCGTGAAGCGTGTGACGCCTATGCGGCCCGATCGCACCAGCGTGCGGCGGCGGCATGGGCAAATGGCCTGTTTGACGATGAATTGGTGCCCGTCAGCATCGCGCAAAGGAAGGGCGACGCAATCGTCTTTGATCATGATGAAGGCTATCGCGCGGACGCGACGCTTGAGACAATGGCTGCGTTGCGCCCGCTTGAGGGCGGCGTGGTCACGGCGGGCAATGCCAGCCAACAAAATGACGCTGCAGCCGCATGCCTTGTTGTCGCAGAGGACAAGCTTGAAGAGCTTGGGTTGGAACCCATCGCTTATTTCCACAGCTGGGCCGCAGCCGGTTGCGAGCCATCACGCATGGGCTTTGGTCCCGTTCCCGCGACAGAGCGGCTCTTTGCGCGCAATGGCCTTTCCTGGGACGACATCGGTCTGATTGAATTGAACGAGGCATTTGCGCCTCAAGTGCTGGCTTGCCTTAAAGGATGGGGCTGGTCGGATGATGATAGCCGCCATGGCATGCTTAACGTCAACGGTTCCGGCATTTCGCTTGGCCACCCAATCGGCGCAACCGGCGGCCGGATATTGGCGAACCTGACGCGTGAAATGCAGCGGCGTGATGTGCGCTTCGGGCTTGAAACAATGTGCATTGGCGGTGGTCAGGGCATAGCGGCGGTGTTTGAGCGCGCATGAGTTTTGCGGCCGCTCTCGAAGCTGCTGAGGGCTACCGCGATGCGGCGAAGGCGGCGCTTGCCGACCGGGTAAAAGAACGGTCGATGGACGCCGA
>JAJTEF010000047.1 GCA_021300355.1 Sphingomonadaceae bacterium
ACCATCGGTGAAAACCAGGTTATCCGCCGCGTTAAGTCGCTTTCGGTCAGCAATGGTCGCGTCGTGTCTTACGTGCACAACGCTGCTGCGCCTGGCATGGGCGGTATCGGTGTTCTCGTGGCGCTCGAAAGCGAAGCAGATGCTGCAACACTCGACAGCCTCGGCAAGCAATTGGCGATGCACATCGCGGCTGCATTCCCGCTTTCGCTCGAAGAAACCGGTTTGGATGCAGAAACACTTGAGCGCGAGCGTGGCATTGCCCGTGAGAAGGCTTCGGAAAGCGGCAAGCCTGCGGATATCGTAGAAAAGATGGTTGAAGGCGCTGTTAAGAAGTTCGCCAAGGAAAATGCTTTGTTGAGCCAGCCATTCGTAATGGACGGCAAGACACCGATTTCCGACGTTGTTGCCGCAGCTGGTAAAGAAGCCGGCAAGCCAATCGTGTTGAAGGACTATGTCCGCTTCCAGCTTGGTGAAGGCATCGAAAAGGAAGTGTCTGACTTTGCAGCTGAAGTGGCTGCTGCGGTCGGCGCATAAATATTCTGGGCTTCCCCGTCAGATGACGGGGATAAAGCCTTGGCGATGTGGCGCGCGGCTTCTATAGCTGGGCGCCATTATTGTATCGGGACGAGGGACATTATGAGCGCGCACGGCTATCGTCGTATATTGCTTAAGCTTTCGGGCGAAGTGCTGATGGGGGATCAGGCCTATGGCATTGACCCCGATACCGTCGCGCGCGTCGCTGAAGAAGTGAAGGCAGCCCAAGATACCGGGCTTCAACTGTGCCTCGTTATCGGTGGTGGTAACATCTTCCGCGGTATGGCCGGTGCTGCCAAGGGCATGGATCGCGCACAGGCGGACTATATGGGCATGCTGGCAACGGTCATGAATGCTTTGGCCATGCAGAATGCACTCGAACAGCTTGGCGTTCCCACAAGGGTCCAGTCAGCCATTGAGATGGACAAAGTGTGCGAGCCCGTGATTCGCCGCCGTGCAGAACGTCATCTTGAAAAAGGCCGGATCGTGATCTTCGCCGCCGGTGTTGGTGCGCCATTCTTCACAACCGATAGCGGTGCTGCATTACGTGCGGCTGAAATGCAGTGCGATGCCTTGTTCAAGGGCACTTCGGTCGATGGCGTATATGATGCCGATCCGAAGAAGGTTTCAACAGCAACCCGTTATGAAACATTAAGTTACGACCGGGTATTGGCAGATAATCTGAAGGTTATGGACGCGAGCGCCGTGTCACTTTGCCGTGACAACAACATTCCAATCGTGGTGTTCTCCATCCGCGAACAGGGCAATATTTTGAAAGTGCTGGACGGAAGCGGCACTTCTACTGTGGTAACAAGCGAAGGAAATTGAATCATGCCGCAATATGACAAGACTGATGTCGAGCGCCGCATGAAAGGCGCTGTTGATTCTTTTAAGAGCGACCTTTCCGGTTTGCGCACGGGCCGTGCGAACGTGACCTTGCTCGACCCCGTAGTGGTCGAAGTATATGGCTCACACATGCCGTTGAGCCAGGTTGCAACGGTCAGCGCGCCTGAGCCGCGGTTGTTGTCGGTGCAGGTTTGGGACCGTTCAAACGTGACCCCCGTTGAAAAGGCTATTCGTTCGGCGGGCCTTGGCCTGAACCCGATTACCGATGGCCAGACACTGCGTCTGCCTATCCCCGATTTGACCGAAGAGCGCCGCAAAGAGCTGGCTAAGCTTGCCGGCCAATATGCAGAAAAGGCGAAGATCGCGATCCGCAACGTGCGGCGCGATGCCAATGACGGGCTGAAGACCGATGAGAACAAGAAGGAAATCAGCGAAGACGATCGCAAGCGGCTTGAGACTGAAGTTCAGAAGATGACCGACGAGATGATCAAGGCCGTTGATGACGCCGCTGCGCACAAGGAAAAGGAAATCCTGAGCCAGTGATATTGGCGCAAGTCCCTCTAAAGACATTGTGCCATTCCCGCGAAAGCGGGAATCCATGGCCAAAGTTGTCAGTGAACGCTGATGGCTTAAATCATGGACCCCCGGTCAAGTCGGGGGCGACAATGTTTTGCGGGGCGGCAGGTCAATCATAATGCTGACCAGCGGTTCCCAACCTGAGCGCATCGAGGCCGGCACCGGAAAAATGCCGCGGCATGTGGCCATCATTATGGATGGTAACGGGCGTTGGGCGAAAAAACGCATGTTGCCGCGGGCCATGGGGCACAAAAGAGGCGTTGAGACTGTTCGCAAAATCGTGCGTGCAGCCGGTGAGCTGGGTTTGGAAGCGCTTAGCCTCTATGCGTTTTCGAGCGAAAACTGGAAACGTCCCGAAGATGAAATCAACGACCTGATGGGGTTGATGCGCGAATTCATCAAATCGGATCTCGATGAATTTGCGGCGAACGATGTCCGTTTAAAGATAATAGGCAATTACAAAGCATTATCGCCCGATATTGTGGACATGCTTGAAGATTCGATGTCCCGAACGTCACAGAACACACGTACAACGTTGGCCGTCGCGTTGAACTATGGCGGTCAGGACGAGCTTGTGCGCGCGGCCCGTTCCGCCGCTGCGCAGGGTGATATTACGGCGGAATCGATTGAAGCCAATTTGGACACCGCGGGTCTGCCGCCGCTAGACCTGTTGATCCGGACATCGGGCGAGCAACGCTTATCGAACTTCATGCTGTGGCAAGCAGCCTATGCCGAGTTCTGGTTTACAGACACGCTGTGGCCCGATTTCAGCAAGGATGAGCTTGCGCAAGCTTTGTCAGAGTTTTCGACGCGTGAGCGACGTTATGGTGGTCGATGACCGATAAGATCGTTCCGTTGCTGAAGCCGCGTTCCGACTTGGGCGTGCGGACATTGTCGAGCGTTGCCATGATGTCGGTTGCTATCGGCGCGATCTGGCTGGGCGGCTATGCGTTTATGGCGCTGATCGTTCTGGTTGGATTGGGCGTATATTGGGAATTTGCAAAGCTCGCGCTTGCGTTTGCCCGCAATATGCCTGCGCGGTTCATCTGGCTTGCGGGCGGGCTTTTATACGTTGGCCTGGCTTGCTTCACTTTATTGCTGTTTAGCGCGCCGTTTTTTGGAATGACCCCCACGATCATGCTGATTGCAGGAGTCATCGGAACCGATGTCGGCGCATATTTCGCGGGGCGGACATTAAGCGGGCCAAAAATCGCTCCACGCATCAGCCCATCCAAAACATGGTCTGGTTTGCTGGGTGGAATGGTGGGCGCTGGCTTGATGATGATCGCTATTCAGGCCGCGATTTACGCATTCAGGGGTGGCAACGCTGGGGATGGCGACGTTTATCTGACTTATGGTTGGCAGCGCCTTGCCTTGACCGGCGCTGCACTTGCCGTTGTCGCGCAAATCGGTGATTTTTTCGAAAGCTGGATGAAGCGACGGGCAGGGGTAAAGGATTCTGGACGGCTTATCCCCGGGCATGGTGGCTTGCTTGATCGTACCGATGGATTGATTGCGGTCGCATTTGTTGCCGGGCTGATCACCGTTTCGCAAAGCGCAATGGGCAGTTAGAGATGACACGCAGCGTTTCGATATTCGGGGCAACTGGCTCTGTGGGGCTCTCCACCCTTGATCTCGTGCGTCAGCATAGTGACGCCTATCGCGTCATTGCCCTGACCGCCAATGGCAATGCTTCCGCGCTTGCAGCGCTTGCTATTGAATTCGGCGCAGAGCTGGCGGTGGTTGCTGATGAGGCTGCCTATCCGGCGCTGAAAGATGCGCTGCAAGGCACGGGCATCGAAGCGGCTGCAGGCGCGCAGGCGCTCGTTGAGGCGGCGCAGCGTGATGTCGACTGGACGATGGCATCTATCGTGGGCTGCGCTGGACTGCCGCCTACCATGGCCGCGATACAGGCGGGCAAAACCGTTGCGCTTGCCAATAAAGAAGCGCTGGTCTCCGCAGGCGCATTGATGATGGCCGCGGTGCGGCAGTCAGGCGCATCGTTACTGCCCGTGGATAGCGAGCATAATGCCATTTTCCAGTGCCTTGCCGGAAGCAAGCTGGAACATGTGCGCAAAATCACGCTAACCGCAAGCGGCGGCCCGTTTCGGTCGTTCTCGCTTGACCAGATGCGCACCGTCACACCCGCGCAGGCGGTTGCGCATCCCAATTGGGACATGGGCGCAAAGATAAGCGTCGATTCCGCGACGATGATGAACAAGGGCCTTGAGCTGATTGAGGCATATCATCTGTTTCCCGTCGGGCTCGATAAGCTCGACATTTTGGTTCATCCGCAATCGGTCATCCATTCGATGGTGGAGTATGACGATTGTTCAACGCTGGCGCAGCTTGGTTCGCCGGACATGCGTATACCGATCGCCAGCGCGCTTGCATGGCCGGAGCGTATTGCGACGAACTGCAAGCCGCTGGATCTTGCGACCATTGGCCAGCTGACGTTCGAGCAGCCCGACATGGTGCGCTTTCCTGCGCTGCGCTTGGCCCGCGCGGCAATTACCGAAGGCGGCGCGAAGCCGGCCATCCTGAACGCCGCCAATGAAGTGGCTGTCGAAGCGTTTTTGAACGGCCAGATTGGCTTTCTGGATATCGCAAATGTGGTGGAGGCAACATTGACGGCCTATGCACCGGCAGCGCCCACAAACTTGGACGATCTGTTCAGCATAGATGCAGATGCGCGGATTTATGCGCGGCACGAATTGGAGACATTGACGCGTGGCAACTGAATCACCCAATATCTTTTTGACCCTGATCGCGTTCATCGCGCTGATCGGGTCTTTGGTCGTTGTGCATGAACTGGGACATTATTTCGTCGGCCGCTGGTTCGGCGTGAAGGCCGACAAATTCTCCATCGGCTTTGGCCCACAAATTTGGGGCAGGGTAGACAAGCGCGGCACATTGTGGCGCATTGGACTGTTGCCATTGGGCGGTTTTGTTCAGTTTGCAGGTGACATGAACCCGTCCAGCCAAGCCGATGACAGCTGGCGGCAACTGCCCGAGGCCGAACGCAACCAGACTTTTCAGTCCAAGACGCTGTGGCAGCGCGCGTTGATCGTGTTTGCTGGACCCGCGGTGAACTTCTTGCTCGCGATATTGATCTTCATGGGCTTTCTGCTGGCATTCGGGAAATCCGTGACACCGCCTGTATTGGACGTGGTTCAACCCGGAAGCCCTGCTGCCGTCGCCGGTCTGATGCCAGGCGATCGCGTTCTGAAATTCAACGGACGCAGCATCGAAACTTTTAACCAGATGGCCAACGAGAGCATCATGATCCCCGGTGAGCGCGTTACCATCGAAATCGAACGCAAGGGCGAGCGGTTGGTAAAAGAAACCGTCGTGGCGGAAATCAAAGAAGTCGATCGCTTTGGCAACGAATATCGTATTGGCCGTATTGGCGTTGGTGCCAGCAAGGTGGAAATCCGTGAAGTCGGGATATTGGAGGCGCCATGGGCCGCTGTCTTGCAAACAGGTAATGTCTTGCGTCAGCAGATGATTGGCCTTGGGCAGATTATTTCGGGCAGGCGCCCGCTTTCTGAACTTGGCGGGCCATTGAAAATCGCAAAAGTTTCCGGCGAAGCGATGAGCCTTGGCATATTGACGTTCATAAGCCTTGCGGCGCTTATCTCGATTAATTTGGGGTTCATCAATTTGCTGCCAATCCCGATGCTCGATGGAGGACATCTTTTGCTCTACGGAATTGAGGCGATACGCAGACGCCCAGCAACACCGCAGGTGCAGGAGTGGGCTTTTCGTGCAGGTTTTGCGATGCTAGCGGCGTTCATGTTTATGGTGACATTTAATGACCTTGCGTCTTTCGGGCTTTTTGAAAGCGGCTGAAGGCATTGCATACTTGATTGCGGACGCTGCATGGGGCAGGGACGCAAAACCGTTTTAGCGGCAATAAGCCAACTCCCGGTGGGGCCCGGACATCAGATCGGATGACAATGAAAAGTAGACCTTTCGGCAACCTCAAAAGCGTTGGCATTTTTTTGATGGGTTCGACGGCCCTTGCGGCGTCTGGTACAATGACGCCCGCATTTGCGCAAGCAACGCCACCGGCTCCAGCCGCTGCACCGACTGCGCCAGCTGCATTCGATGAAATCAAGTCCATTACCGTTGTTGGTACACAGCGACTCGAGGGCGATACGGTCCGGTCTTACATCCGCTTACGCACGGGGCAGCTTTGGACCCAGGCTTCGGCTGACCAAGCGTTGAAAGATTTATACGCGACTGAATTATTTGCGGACGTCGCCGTGCGCAACAATTCGGGCGCGGTTGTTATTGAAGTGCGCGAAAACCCGGTGGTCAACCGCATCATTCTTGAAGGCAATAAGCGCATCAAGAACGACAAAATCGAACCTGAAATTAAGTTGGCGCCACGCCAGATTTACTCCCGTTCGAAAGTCCGCGCAGACGTTGCGCGCATCGTTGAACTCTACAAGCGTCAGGGACGTTTTGCTGCGGTGGTCGAGCCCAAGCTGGTCCAGTTGGATCAGAACCGCGTCGATATCGTCTTCGAAATCACTGAAGGCCCAAAATCAAAGGTCCAGCAGATCAACATCATCGGCAACGAAAAGTTTTCCGATGGTGACCTGCGTGGCGAAATGGTGACGAAGCAATCGCGTTTTTACCGCTTCTTCAGCTCAGGCACCAGCTACGACCCTGACCGTTTGGCATTCGACCAACAAAAGCTGCGCCAGTTTTATCTGACGCAAGGCTATGCCGATTTCCGTGTGGTATCTGCTATTGCGGAACTAACACCTGATAAGCAGGATTTCATCATCACTTATGTGGTGGAAGAGGGTGATCGCTACAAATTCGGCGATGTGAAGGTTGAAAGCCAAATCCGCGATTTCGATTCCGATCGTCTTACGGTGACATTGCGCATGAAAAAGGGCGATTGGTACAACGCCAAGATGGTCGAAGATACGGTCGAAAGCCTCTCGGAAACCGCTGGTCTATTTGGTTATGCTTTTGCGGACGTGAACCCCGATTTCCAGCGCGATAAAGAAACGCTGACGATGGGTATCACCTTCAACGTGGCGGAATCGCCGCGGGTGTTCGTTGAGCGTATCGACATTAACGGCAATACGCTGACCCAAGACAAAGTGGTTCGCCGTGAGTTTCGTTTGAACGAAGGCGACGCATTTAACAGCATTCAGGTGAAGCGCACCGCAGAACGCATCAAGTCGCTTGGCTATTTTCAGGAAGAGCTGGAAGTCGAGCAAGTGCAGGGCGGCGCGCCCGACCGCATCGTGCTGACGACCAATGTCGAGGAAAAAGCAACGGGCGAATTGTCGCTTTCGGCTGGTTTTTCGTCCATCGAAAACTTCATTTTCCAAGGTTCCGTAAGGCAGCGGAACTTCCGCGGTGTTGGTCAGGAATTGCGCACGAATATCTCATATTCGTCTTACTCGAAGTCCGCTGAAATCGGGTTCACGGAACCATATCTGTTTGACCGTTCAATTGCGGTGTCCGGCGATATTTTCCGTCGCGATTTGAATAGCTTCAACTTCTTCAACAACCAACGCAACACAACCTATGAGCAAGCAACCACCGGGTTCCAACTGCGCGTTGGTGTGCCGGTGAACGAATATATCTATTTCCAGGCACGTTATGGCCTTAGCCAGGACGACATCTCGTTGGATGAAAACACGTTTTTCACTGACCCAGATGGTACGGGGCCGCTACCTGCATCTTGCGACCCAATCGTGGCCGGCCGGTTCCTGTGTGATGCCACGGGCAAACGCCTGACGTCATCGCTGGGGTACACCTTGCTATATGATGACCGCGACAACCGGATCCGTCCAACGCGTGGCCAGAGCTTTGGTATTAGCCAAGATTTCGCAGGACTTGGCGGCAGCGTTAAATATGTCAAAACGCGCATTAACGCAGACAAATTTTGGAAGCCATTTGGGAACTTTGTGTTCGGCCTGTCACTTGAGAGCGGATATATCCATCCGCTCGAAAGCCGCGGCCTTGAGTCAGTGGGCGTTGATGACGTCCGTTTGACCGACCGCTTCTACCTCGGTGAACCACAAATGCGCGGGTTTGATATTCGTGGCGTTGGTCCACGGGTACAGCGCGTGTTCTTTCAAGGCGACATCGTCAATGGCGTAGCCGTGAACAAGGCATTGACAGACCGGAACCAGATTCAAGACGATGCCATCGGCGGTCGGGCCTATTATATGGGCCGTGCAGAGCTTCAGATTCCGCTGGGCAGTGGTGCAAGGGAATTGGGTCTGCGCCCATCATTGTTCCTCGATGTAGGTTCGGTTTTTGATGTGACCCGTCCTATATTGCAGACGGTTCAACAACGTGAAATATTGTCTGATGGTTCGCAAGGTGCGCCGCTGTATTACTTTGTCGACTTCATGGGGACATTGCAGACGTCAACAGAAGCCACCAATGCCGATGGATCGGCGCGCATATCTGCGCTGCGTTTCGAAGAGCGGTTCTTTGGTGACACATGGAAGCCGCGTATGTCGGTGGGTTTTGGCGTAAACTGGAACTCGCCCTTTGGCCCGTTCCGGCTTGATATTGCCCGTGCGCTGCTAAAACAGCCCGGCGACGACACCAAATTATTTACATTCAACGTAGGAACTCAATTCTAATGAAAATTCGTAACACCGCCATCGTGGCAGCTCTTTTGTCCGCAACAGCCATCGCTGTTCCTGCAACGGCTCAGGTATCCGGCATTGCAACAGCCGAAACATCGGTCGCTATTGCCCGTTCAAAGGCACTGGGTACGGCGTATCAGCAGATCGGCACGCAATACGCAGCCGTCGTTCAGCAGATGCAGACGAAGCGTCAGGAAATCAACAACATCAATGCCCAGCTTGATACCAATAAGGATAAAGAGCTGACGCAGGCTGAGCTCGATGTTGCGATTAAGGCGAAAAACCCTTTGCTGACGCAGCTTGATGAAAAGCAAAAGGAAATAAACACGCTTCAAGAACCGATTATCTTGGCGCAATTATATGCCGTTGAGCAGGTCGCGGTGAAGTATGAAGCGGCCCAGCAGGCGGTTGTTGCTGCAAAGAAAATCAGCGTCATTTTGGCACCGGACGCATTTGTGTGGGCACCTGAAGCTGTGGACGTAACGTCTGCGATTACCGCTGAACTGGATAAAGCTATTCCAGCAGCATCAATCACACCCCCTGCGGGCTATCGCCCGTCGCGTCAGATTGGCGCTTTGTATCAGCAAATTCAGCAGCTGTTTAACAACGCCGCGCAGATGCAAGCCGCTCAGGCCGCTGCGGCTCAACCACGTGCTGCCGCACCAGCGGCGCAGCCTGAAAGCCGCTAAGCGGAATGAGCGAGGCTGATTTTAGCAACTATGACGTCCGCCGGGTTATGTCGGTGCTGCCGCACCGCTACCCGATGTTACTGGTTGACCGCGTTGAACAGCTTGTCCCTGATGAGCGCATCAGCGCGATCAAAGCCGTAACGATCAATGAAGGGTTCTTTCAGGGACATTTCCCCGGAAGGCCCATCATGCCCGGCGTGCTGATTGTCGAAGCGCTGGCCCAAGCGGCTGGCGTTTTGGCGATGGAAAGCCTTGGGTTGATTGGTTCGGGCAAGCTCGTATATTTCATGTCGATCGACAATGCGAAGTTCCGTGCACCCGTCGAGCCCGGTTGTTTGCTGCATCTGAATGTAGAATTTGTGCAAAAGCGTCCGCGGGTTTGCAAATTCGCGGGGCGTGCGATGATGGGTGATCAGGTCGCGGCGGAAGCCGAATTCATGGCCATGATCGCCGATCCGCCAGCGTGATGATATTCGCAGATAATTGAATCTTGCTATAACGGGCGTCCACCGCTATGCGCGTCGCTTCCGAATTTAGGGCTTCCGGTCGGAAACCGGTCGCTGAACAAAGGAATTATATATGAAAGCCGATATTCACCCCGATTATCACATGATCAAGGTGCAGATGACCGATGGCACCGTCTTCGAAACACGCTCCACCTGGGGCAAGGAAGGCGACACGTTGGCTCTGGATATTGACCCGACTTCGCACCCAGCATGGACCGGTGGTTCGGGCCGTATGCTCGACACAGGCGGCCGCGTTGCGCAGTTCAATAAGCGCTTTGGTGGCCTTAGCCTTAAGAAGTAAGATAATCAGCGTGCCGGGTTGACGCCCGGCATGTGATAATCTTAAGGCCAAAATATAGTAACGCGCCTGCCTTAGTGGCGCTATGGCGACCGTAGCTCAGTTGGTTAGAGCGCTGGTTTGTGGTACCAGAGGTCGGGGGTTCAAGACCCCTCGGTCGCCCCATTTATTCCCCCGCATAATCCGAGTGACATTCGCATTGCGTAATATTATTACGTCGATGTGTAATTTGATTCCGACGCTGTTGAAATGAATTCGTCCGTATTTGGGAGTGACGAGATGCCCGCTATTTGGGATTTGCCGGATTTTGACTCGCATGAAGCGGTCCATGTGTTTGATGACCGCGCAACGGGTCTTAAGGCCGTCATCGCGGTGCATTCGAACCATCTGGGACCAGCAGCGGGCGGAACGCGTTTCTGGCATTATGCCGACTCACAGGCTGCCATCACCGACGCGCTCCGTTTATCGCGCGGCATGAGCTACAAAAACGCCATGGCGGGGCTCTCGGCCGGTGGTGGTAAAGCCGTCATTCTGGCCAATCCGCAGCGCGCCAAACCACAGGAACTGCTTGAAGCATTTGCACGTGCTGTCGACTCGCTCGGCGGCAAATATATCACTGCGCAGGATGTGGGTATTTCCGAAGCGGACATGGTCGCCGTTTCCAAGGTTACTCCGCATGTTGCCGGACTTCCGGGTCAAGGTGGCGATCCCGGTCCATATACGGCGCGTGGCGTCTTTCTGGGCGTCAAGGCAGCGGTCAAGCATGCGCTTGGTACCGACGACCTTCATGGCGTCCATGTGGCCATTCAGGGCGTCGGCAGCGTCGGTGGCGGACTCGCCCGTTATCTCGCGGCAGAGGGCGCCAAGCTGACCCTCGCAGATGTTGATGCTCAGCGCGCCGCAGATCTTGCGCGTGAATTGGGTGGGCAAAGTGTTGCTGCGGATGCCATTATGACGTTGGAAGCCGATGTGTTCAGCCCGTGCGCGCTTGGTGCGGTACTGACCGAAGCCAGCGTAGCAGCCTTAAAAGTGCGCGCGGTTGCTGGTGGTGCAAACAACCAGTTGGCAACCGGCTCTGAAGGGCGGATGCTCGCCGACCGCGGTATTTTATATGCGCCGGATTATGTCATTAACGCAGGCGGCATTATCAACGTCCTGCGCCAGATCGAAAATGCCGACGATGCCGAGATTAACCGGCGCGTCGATGCGATCGCAGGGCGATTGGCGGCAATCTGGAATGAAAGTGATTCGACCGGAAATACGCCAGCTGAAGTCGCCGACAATATGGCACAAAAGCTTATTGGCCGCTGATACCGAATCCATTGGCGTAACGCTTTGGCGGTGCTAGATGCATCGCCGAGTTATGCATCGTTTCGCCAATCCTGCTCGCTTTTTGCGAATCGCAAAGCCACTCACGCCTTGGCTGTTGTGGCTGGGCATCGCTTTGACGCTCGGGGCTTGCCTGTGGGGGGCGTTTTTTACACCCACTGAACGACTAATGGGCGATACCGTAAAGATTATATTTGTTCATGTACCCGCCGCTTGGTTGGGTATGGGCGGATGGACGGGCATTGCCATTGCCAGCATCATTCAGCTGGTCTGGCGCCATCCGCTTGCTGGTGTGTCGGCGCGCGCAATTGCGGTACCCGGCGCGACCTTTGCGGCGATTTGCCTGATCACCGGGTCGATTTGGGGCCGACCAACATGGGGAACATGGTGGGTGTGGGATGGCCGGCTGACATCCATGCTGGTGCTGTTCTTCCTCT
>JAJTEF010000008.1 GCA_021300355.1 Sphingomonadaceae bacterium
CCAACACCATCAGCCGGAAGCACGCACCAGCGCTTCCGCGCCGGCCGTCCCCCTTTTGCATGCAGCATGGCCGCGTTCATTTGCTGTAGGAAATAATCTTGCCGATGTAGGAAAGATTATCCCGTTGCCAGGTAGCGCGGTCGCCCGCTTCGCCGACCGATTCAATATCTTCGCCGACGCCTTTGACCGTGTTGCAGGCCGCAGCCAGCAAGGAAGCCGAAAGCAGGATGATCGTTGCAAATTTGCGCATAACATTCTCCATCATCGCGTCTGACACTGCAGACTCCCAGATAGAACGTGGCATGCGGCGCTATGTTCCGGTTGCGCGCTTATGGCCGCGCGCTTGGCGTTAAAAGCTGATGCGCGCGGACAAACGGAAATCGCGACCGGACAGCGGAACAAAATCTTTGGTGAAAGATGCCGACCGGCGGGCGACAACATCGAAAATATTGTTCGCAGACGCAATCAGCGCAACGTTGCGGTCGCTGCCAAACGGACGCCATGTCGCGGTCGCATTGACCAAAGTGAAGCCATCGGTCGCGGTTTCGAACGGCGCTGTTTTCGTTTGGGCATCGCTCCATTCGACTTCGCCGCGCAGATCAAGACGGGTGCCATTCAACTCCACACCGCCCAACACACGCAAGGGCGGGATGCGCGGGACATTGGCTGCACCGCCCGAAATTTTGGCCCGCGTATAATCGGCCACAGCATCGATTTTCAGGTCAACATCGCCAAAGCGCGCGACATTTTGCGATCCCTGAAACTCGACGCCCCAGACCTTGGCATCATTCTGAAAATATTGGAACACGGGCAAATCGTCTTCAACGGTGCCTGTTTCCGCTTCGTAAATGAAATTGTCGAACCGGTTGCTGTACAGCGTCAGGTTGAATGCGGTGTCCGCCGTGTCATAACGCGCATACAGCTCGCCATTCCACGCGCGCTCGCTCTTCAGCAACGGGTCGCCGACTTCAAATGCCTGCGTTGCGATATGCGGTCCGTTGGAGAATAACTCCTCGACCGCTGGCGCGCGGCCCGTGCGTGACAGGTTCGCGCCGATCTTCAAATCGCCGATATGGTACCCAACGCCAAATGCGCCCGAGACATTGTTGAACGACCGGCTTATGCCTAAAGTATCTGCGCGCAGTTCGGCGGTGTCAAAACGCAACGCAACTTCGGCGTCGAGATTTCCAGCGGTGAATTCCTGCAGCGTGAACAATCCAAATTGCCGGCTCTTGTTTGGCGGGACGAATGCTTCTGCACCAATCGCGTCCAGATTGCGGGATTGATATTGCACCCCGCTTGCGCCGCGCCAGCCACCACGATCATTTTGGATAAATTCAGCGCGGGCCTCAATCCCCTTGCTGTTGAAAATGGTGCCGATCTCGTCACCTTCAAATTCGGTGTGGCTGTAATTGGCATAGCCCGCCCGCAGGCGCAGCTTTTCAAACAGGCCATCGCCGAAATCCAATTCGCCGCGGAAATCGAAACGATATTGCCGCATGCCAATAGTTACAGGCGCTTCCTCTTCGCCGCCATCGCCATGTGCGTGCCCACTGCCGGGGCGGGCAGGGATGCCGTAATTGGTGTCATAAATGCTGTAGGACAGGCCGACATTGCCGCCATCGTCGATGAAGGCGATGCCGCCCGCTGCGGTCCAGCTTTTCACCGCGCTGTTGGGAATGCGGCCGCGTTGGTCGGCTAGTTCAAGTGCTTCGGCGGCCTCGTCGAGATGGCCTTCACTGACTTCTTCCGCCGCGAGATCCAGCACCTCGGCGCGCAAGCTAGGCGCAAGGATATAGCCGCCGGTGCGCAGATCGTCGCTGTTGCGATAGCTGCCATCCAGATGGACGACGACCCGGTCCGTCAGCGGCACATCAACCGATGCTCCGCCGGACCAATCCCGCGCCGCGCTGCCAAAGCCCGCAAGCGCATCAACATGCACGGCTTCCTTGGGAACCGCACGCGGAATGCGCTTGTCGAGCGCGTTGACCGCGCCGCCCACGGCTTGGCCACCAAATAGCAGGACCGCAGGACCCCGAAGCACTTCGATGCGCTCAACGGTCAGCGTATCAATCGTGACCGCATGGTCGGCGGAGGTGTTGGACGCGTCAATATTGCCAATGCCGTCGGTGAGCACGGCGACGCGGTTGCCCTGATATCCGCGCAGCACCGGCCGCGATGCGCCGGGTGAAAAGCTGGTAGCCGATACGCCGGGCAGGCTGGAAAGGATGTCACCCAATTGCGCGCGGGTTTTCTCTGCCAATAGGTCCCCGGACACCGCCGAGGTTCCGGACAGAATATCGAGCCGCTCAACATAAGGCGCGGTGACAACGATTTCTTCGGTGCCGTGAAAATCATCTGTCTGCTGCGCGGCTGCCGAAGTGCCGGTGCTGCCGGTCTGCTGGGCATAAGCGGGTGCAGATAGCGCAACCGACAATGCTGTCATGCTGGCGGCGAAAACGTGAAAGCGGGCGATTTTCATGAGATTGGTGTGATCCTGTCATGTATTTGGCGACTGTGGGACGATCCGTATAGAATATGATATAATATATCAATACCTAATTCCCATTCGGCGGCGCGGGCGATGTCATGGGGTCTTAATGGCGCGCCGAAGACTGCCCTTTACGCGACACCGGGTTGCGGATGGCCAACAACGCGACTAACTATCTCGGCTATGAACATGCTGACTTCGACATTGGATTTAATTGGCAACACACCGCTGGTCCGCCTTAAAGGGCCAAGCGAGGCGGCGGGTTGCGACATTTTTGGTAAGTGCGAATTTGCCAATCCCGGCGCGTCGGTGAAAGATCGCGCGGCATTATACATTGTGCGCGACGCGGAACGGCAGGGGCTGTTGCGGCCCGGCGGCACGATTGTGGAAGGGACGGCGGGTAACACAGGGATAGGCCTTGCGCTGGTGGCTAATGCGCTGGGGTACAAAACGATCATCGTCATGCCTGAAACGCAAAGCCAGGAGAAAAAAGACACGTTGCGCGCACTTGGCGCCGAGCTCGTGCTTGTTCCTGCCGCGCCTTATTACAACCCCGGGCATTTCGTGCACACATCGCGCCGCTTGGCCGAAGAGACCGACAATGCGGTGTGGGCGAACCAGTTTGATAACATCGCCAACCGCCGCGCGCATATCGAAACCACGGCCGAAGAAATCTGGGCGCAAATGGAGGGCCGGGTTGATGGCTTTACCTGTGCCGCAGGGACGGGCGGCACCATCGCTGGGGTAGGACTTGGCCTGAAGGCAAAGGATGAAAATGTAACTATCGCCCTCACGGATCCGCATGGTGCATCGCTGTATAATTATTACGCCAATGGCGAATTAAGCGCCGAAGGCACGTCGGTTGCCGAAGGCATTGGGCAGGGACGCATCACCGCCAATCTCGATGGCGCGCCGATTGATACGCAGTTCCGGATATCGGACGAAGAGGGAATGATATGGGTCCGGCGCTTGTTGGCAGACGAGGGGCTTTGCCTTGGCCTATCCTCAGGCATTAACGTCGCCGGTGCAGTCGCCTTGGGCAAACAGCTTGGCTCACAGGCGCGCATCGCGACCATCTTGTGCGACACGGGTTTCCGTTATCTGTCGACGATTTACAATCCGGAATGGATGCGCAGCAAAAATCTAGACCCCATGCCTTGGCAAATGGACAGCGCGGCGCAATAACGCGCACGACGGTTTACAGGAGATCGCAGGTGATTGAGCAAAAGCAATCCGCAATTCAGCGTATTCAGGTCGGCGTGGTTGGCTTGGTCGTCGTGCTCCTGTTCGTAACCTTGGCGACGATGGTCTTGGATCGTGTCAGCGACAGTCCGCAGACGCCCGGAACAATGGACGCGACGCCGATTACCGAAATGAAGAAACAAACGCCGGATGAGCCACTGGCTGAACTGGGCGTGACCCCGGTGGCCAAGGATGAAAGCGCCTCGAAGCCGATGGGCGCCACACCACCGCGCGGCCGGCCGCAATAACAATTTTGATGAACTTGCGTGCGCGTTTCGGCGGCAAAAGGCGCCCGCTTTTGCTGCTGCTCGCCGTTGCTTTGCTGTTCCTGTCGTCGCTGCTGGCTTATGCCTTTACCCGGCCTGCGCCGGATGGCTCGAAACCCATATTGGGGTTGATGACCACGCTGCCGCTGCAATGGAGCGAGGGCGGCGTTGAAGCGGATCTTGCCGACGATGCGCAGCCGCACCCTGCGTTCGCGCGGCTTGGCCAAAGCTATGATGTTCAGCCGCTCGACGATGTGCGCGACCTTGCAGAGCGGCGCATGCTGTTGTTGGCGCAGCCGCGGGCATTTAGCCCGGCCGAACTTGTCCAACTGGATAGTTGGGTGCGCAAGGGCGGGCGTTTATTGATCCTCGCCGATCCTGCATTGCAGTGGGGGAGCCTTTATCCATTGGGCGACAAGCGCAGGCCGTTGTTCACATCTATGCTATCCCCCTTATTTGCGCATTGGGGCCTTGAGCTTGTGTTGCCCATTGCCGATGCGGAACCGATGGCAATCCGCAAGATTGGCAAGCTGAGCATCCGCACGCAGGCGCCCGGCGAGTGGCTAAAAATCAACCGCGGCGGTTCAGCGCGATGTGCGCTGGCGGAAGGTGGCCTTTTGGCGGATTGCAAGATTGGCAAAGGACGCGCTTTGCTCGTCGCCGACGCCGATTTGCTCGATACGGCCTATTGGGAAGGACGGGGTATGCGCGTGCTGACCGGCGGCGATGAATTCGACAATTTGGCGTGGGTGGAATCCTTGCTGGCGCGATTGGACGAAAGCGATTCCATATCCGGGGATTTTGTGGGACATTCTGGGTAGAAATGGGCTTGGCACCGGAAATCTGGGGAAAATCCATGCTTCACACGCATATCTGCCCAAGGTCTCATGTTCATTTTGCACATTATTTTTATATGAGGAAAAAAATTATATAATGTTTTCAGTGTATTAATATTTCTCACCCTAATTTTCCCATAAAATCCCTCTTTTCATCCATAAAATCCCTTGCTATGCAGAGTCATCCAAGGGGTGGATAACTGACAATATCGGTCGTTACGGCGTCCGCATGGCAAAGGGCTTTGCCATGATTGTCGTTCTGCGCCCTTTTTATAGGGGTGTTTCGGACGGTGTCAGCGTTGGTGGTCTATGCAGGTTCGGGGGTGTCGGGTGTCGACGCCAAGGGCCGCACGACTATACCCGCCGAAATCCGCGACAGCGTATTGCAATCCAGCGGCAGCAACAGCGTGTGCATTTCGCGCCACAGCAGCCTTCCTTGCCTCATCGGTTTTGGCAGTGCCGAACGCCTTAAGCTGCGCGCCGATATCGAGGCGCAATGGCAGAGCGCCGTTAACCGCGGCGCAGACTTTGACCGCGAACTGGCTGGCGTTTCGGCATCTTCCATCTTTGAAACCGCTTTTGAAGCCAGCGGCCGTTTCGTGCTGTCGCCGATGCTCAAGCATTTTGGTCGCATTGACGACCGCGCATTTTTCTTCGGTGCAACCACGCACTTCATGCTTTGGAACCCTGACGTTTTCCTGAAAGAAGCGCCAGCCGCGTTCAACCCAGTCAAGGACGAGCTGAACTATTGGCTGTCCCAAGGCAAGCGCGACAAATGAGCGCGCCGGCCCCCCATATTCCAGTCTTGCTGGATGAAGTGATTCACGCTCTTGCCATCACCCCTGGCGATGAGATTGTGGATGGTACCTTTGGTGCGGGCGGATACAGCCAAGCGATACTGGCTGGTGGTGCGCGCGTTTACGCGTTCGACCGCGATCCTGATGCACTATCAGAAGGTGCGGACCTTGCAGGCCAGAGTGGGGGCGCTTTGCGTCTTTACCCGGCCTGCTTTTCTATCATGGACGACGTGCTGATGGCGGACGACATAATGTCGGTCGATGGCGTTGTTCTCGACATCGGCGTGTCGTCAATGCAGCTCGACCGCGCGGAGCGTGGCTTTTCGTTTCAAAAAGACGGCCCGCTCGATATGCGCATGGCGCAGGACGGCATGTCCGCCGCTGACTTTGTCAACGAAGCCGACGAAGCCGATATTGCCGACATCATCTATCGTTACGGCGAAGAGCACCGTTCGCGGCGCATCGCGCGTTCGATTGTTGCGGCACGGCCCATCGAAACCACCGCGCAACTCGCGGCCATCGTTCGTAAAGCCGTCGGTCACAAACCCGGCGCGCCAAAAGACCCCGCCACCCGTGCCTTTCAGGCGATCCGCATTCATGTGAACCGCGAGCTCGATGAATTGACCGACGGATTGGAAGCTGCCGAGCGCATGCTCAAGCCAGGCGGTCGTCTTGCTGTTGTGACGTTCCACAGCCTTGAAGATCGCATCGTGAAGCAATTCCTGCGTCGCCGCAGTGGCACGGAAAGTGCTGGTTCACGTCATGTGCCAATGGACGGCAGTGCCGGACCGCAACCTACTTTCGAAAAGGCGGATAAAGCCATTCGCCCTTCAGAAGCCGAACTTACCCGCAATCCAAGGTCGCGTTCCGCCACCTTGCGATCCGCAACCCGCACACATGCACCTGCATGGGCAACAGGAGGACTGGCAGCATGAGTCTCGCCATGCAAAGACTTAGAAACCTGGGCTGGCTTGCGCTGGTGTTCATGGTTGCGATCCTGCTCTACCCGCTGTCGCTGAACGTCGCGGCGATGCACAGTGATCTTGTCGCGGTTGACCGTGAAATTATGGACACAAAGCGGGAAATCAGCTTCCTTCAGGCGGAAATCCGCACGCGCGCCAGCCTGCAGCAATTGGAAGAGTGGAACGAGCTTTTGTACGGTTATCAGCCCCCTGCGGCGGACCAATTTGTCAATGGCGAAGCTGCGCTTGCCAGCCTGACTGGTGATCTTCCTGAAACCAAGCCCGTCATGATGGCTGCTGCCACTGTCCCGGCGCCGCAAGTTGTTGCCGAGCCTGCGGTAGTGAAGGAAGCTGTTGCCGAAACGCCAAAGCAAGCAGCGCCAAAGGCCGCTGCCACGAAGGCTGTCGCCACTAAGTCCGCCGCCACGAAGCTTGCGGCCAACGACGTTAAAATCTTCGCCACCCCAGTAAAGCGTGCTGCGGCGAAAGTAGAGGCTCCGAAAGTAGAGCAGAGCCGCACCGAGCGTTTGGCGCGGATGGATGAAAAGCTTTTGTCGGACGACCTTTTGCGCGATATTTCGGCAAAAGCTGCTAACGAACGCCGCCGTTAATGACGCCGCAAACGGCCCGCACCACGACCCGGAAAAGCGGCGTTGGTACGCCTCCGTTTGCAGCGCACGGTTTTTGGCGGCTGCTGGTTTTACTCGCCGCTTTTGGCATGTTCGTCGTCTTGCTCATCGGGCGCTTGGCGACGCTCGCCTTATTTGAAAGCTCGCGGGCTTATGGCGCAACCAGCACGGAATATGTGCCCGAACGCGGCGATATCGTTGATCGCAACGGCGTTCCTTTGGCGCGCAGCATCTATGGCTATGCCATTTGGGTGAAGCCTGCTGACCTGTTGGGCGACCGCAAGCAATTGGCTAACCAGCTTGCCGCCATCTTCCCCGACACACCGGCTGCAGAATTTTATGCCAAGTTGACCGCTGACAAACCCGGCTATCTGCGCAAGCGCGCGCTGCCCGAGCAAGTCAAGCAGGTCCACGACCTTGGCGAGATTGCCATTGAATTCCCGCGTGAGGCAACGCGTCTGTACCCGCAGCATGACATGGCGGCACACGTCCTCGGTTTCGTAAACCGCGATGGCCGCGGGGCTATGGGGATGGAGCGGGTCATGAACGATTACCTGCGCGACCCTTCGAAGCGCTCGACCCCGCTGAACTTGGCTTTGGATGTCCGCGTGCAGGCCGCGCTTGAAAGCGAGCTTGCTTCGGGTATGACCGCAACGAACGCCCAAGGTGGAGCTGGCGTCATATTGGATGTCACGACGGGTGAGGTGCTCGCCATGGCAACATTGCCGTCGTTCAATCCCAACCGGCCGTCGTTCGCAAATATTCCGGACCTTGGACAGCCGATTGTCGATGGCCGCTACCCGATTTCGCGGCAAACGAACAACGTCACCAACCGCGTGTATGAACTCGGCTCCACCTTCAAACCGCTGACCGTGGCCGCTGCGTTGGACGCAGGCACAGTGCGCGACCTTTCGGTTCGGTATGATGCGACCAAGCCGCTGCAATTCGGCAGGTTTAAAATCCGGGATTCGCATCCGTCGGACCGCTGGATGAACACGCCCGAAGCATTGATCCACAGTTCGAATATTGTAACCGCACAAATTTCTGACCAATTGGGTGCTGCCCGTATGGATGCGATGTTGCGCACTATGCATTTTAATGCGCGTCCCGACATCGAATTGGCAGAAAAGGCCATGCCGCTATATCCCAAATCATGGGATCGCCTGACCAATATGACGGTTGGTTTCGGACATGGTATCGCGGTTACACCCATGCATTTGGCCAGCGCATATGCAGCGATGGTGAATGGCGGCATTTATCGGCCGGCCACGATGTTCAAGACGAAATCGGATGCCAAAATTCCCGGCAAGCGCGTCTTTACCGCGGCGACCAGCGCGCGGATGCGGCAGTTGATGCGCATGATCGTCGTCGACGGCACGGGCAACAAAGCCGACGCCTTGGGCTATCGCGTCGGTGGCAAGACAGGATCGGCCGAAAAACCGGGCGTTGGCGGTTACAACCGTACGCTGGTTGTTTCGACCTTTGCGGCGGCTTTCCCGATGGATAACCCGCGTTATGTTGTGCTTGTCATGCTGGATGAGCCAAAGGGCACGGAAGCATCAAGCTTTCAGCGGACGGCAGGCTATACCGCGGCGCCGGTGGTGCAGAAGACGATTACGCGCATCGGTCCGTTGATGGGAATTATCCCTGACATGAAACGCGATGTTGATGTATCTGAACTGATGCCTTTACTGTGGAAGGCGAAGGGAGAGCAATAGTGAAGCTCGGGCAATTGGTAAGCGATGCCGATCCGGCATTTGCCGACAGAACAGTGACCGGCTTTGCCATCGACCATCGGAAGATTGCGCCCGGAACGGTTTTTGGTGCCTTTCAGGGTGCTAGTTTTAATGGCGAAGATTTCATCGATGCCGCGATTGCCGCGGGTGCGGTGGCAATCGTCGCGCGTCCGGAGGCACACGTCACAGGTGCGTTGCATATCGCCGATACGGAGCCACGCCGCGCCTTTGCGCAATTGGCCGCCAATTATTTCCGTCCCTTTCCCGGGCAGATCGCAGCCGTCACGGGCACAAATGGTAAGACATCAACCGCTGAACTCACCCGGCAGCTGTGGCGCATGGCGGGGCACAATGCGGCGTCGATCGGCACCTTGGGCATCACAACGGCGTCGGACCAAACAACGACGGGACTGACAACGCCCGACATCGTGACCTTTCTTGCGAACATGTCCGGTCTGGCGCGTGAAGGCATAAGCCACGCGATATTTGAAGCGTCCAGCCACGGTCTGTCGCAATATCGCAGCGAAGGCGTTCGGGTTTCGGTCGCCGCATTCACGAATTTGAGCCGCGATCATCTTGATTATCATGGCACGATGGAAAGCTATTTCGACGCCAAAATGCGTTTGTTCGATGAGGTCGTCGATGAAAATGGCTGCGCCGTCATCTGGGCAGATGATGTCTGGTCGGGCCAAGTCATTGCAAGGGCTCGCAAACGCGACCTGCGGATGATTACCGTGGGTGAAAAGGGCAAGGGTGTGCAATTGCTCTCGCGCGAAGCCACGCAGCTGGGCCAGACGCTTGAGCTGCGGATTCAGGGCGACATTTACAAAGTGAAACTGCCGCTGATCGGTGCGTATCAGGCCGCAAACGCGCTTGTCGCCGCGGGCGTCGTGATGGCGAGTGGCGGTGACGTGGAAAGCCTGCTGTCGCATCTCGCGCGGTTGCAGCCCGTCCGTGGCCGACTTGAGCGCGCCGTCATCACCAAAAGCGGCGCACCCGTCTATGTTGATTATGCGCACACGCCCGACGGCCTGCGCGCGGCAATCGCGGCATTGCGTCCGCATACAAAGGGCAAGCTGATCACGGTCTTTGGTGCAGGCGGTGACCGCGACACGGGCAAGCGTCCGGAAATGGGCGCGGTTGCGGTTGCCGATTCCGACATTGTGATTGTGACCGACGATAATCCACGCAGCGAAGATCCATCACTTATTCGCGCAGACATCATGGCCGGCGCGCCCGGGGCACATGAAATTGGCGACCGGCGCTATGCGATTGCCTTTGCCATTGAACATGCCGAACCTGATGATATCGTCCTGATCGCGGGCAAGGGGCACGAACAAGGGCAGATCATCATGGGCCGCGTTTTGCCGTTTGACGATGTCGAAGTGGGGCGGGAATGTGCAGCATGACGCCCTTATGGACTTTTGAAGAATTGCTGGCCGCGACCGGCGGGACGGCTGCCGGACATTTTGACGTCCATGGCGTTGCCTTCGACTCCCGCGAAATCGGGGCAGGGGATTTGTTCTTTGCGCTCAAGGGTGCCGAAACGGACGGGCATCGGTTCATCGAAACAGCATCTCGGCCATGCGTCACGCGCACGGACCAAGGCGAAGATTATCGGGGTGACGGGTTCTGCAGGTAAAACGGGGACCAAAGAGGCGCTTTATGCTGCGCTGGACCGCTATTCACGCGGGCGCGCGCACCGGTCGGTCAAAAGCTATAACAATCATGTCGGCGTACCGCTCAGCCTCGCGCGTATGCCCGCTGACTGTGACTTCGGCATTTTCGAAATGGGCATGAACCATGCCGGTGAAATGCGGGCGCTCAGCAAGATTGTGCGTCCTGACGTCGCGATTATCATCACCATTGCCCCGGCGCATATCGAATTTTTTAAGGACGAGAGCGGCATTGCAGATGCCAAGGCGGAGATATTTGAAGGCTTGGCCGACGGTGGCACGGCCATCCTGCCCGCCGATAGTCCGCATTATGCGCGGCTTCGTGCCGCGGCGGAAAAATATACCGGCAATATCATGACCTTTGGCTTTAGCGCGAATGCTGATGTCCGCGTGGTCGACCATATGCCTGCGGACGGCGGCACGCTGATCACCGCAAAAGTGCGCGAGAATATGCTGTCCTTCACGCTGTCGCAGCCCGGCGAACATTGGATTGGCAACAGCATGGCGGTGTTGGCCGCGGTTTCCGCAGCCGGCGGCGATTTGGCTTCGGCTGGCCTTGCCATGGCGGAAATGGGCGGTCTTGCCGGACGCGGCGCGCGCCATACCATCCGCATTGGTGATGGCACCGGCCATCTCATTGACGAAAGCTACAACGCCAACCCTGCATCGATGCTGGCGACGATTGGCCAGTTGGGGCAAGCATCCGGCGCCCGCCGGATTGCTGTTTTGGGCTCGATGAAAGAACTCGGGACAAAAAGTGCGCAATATCACAGCGCACTCGCCGCACCCTTGGCCGCCGCACAGGTGGATTTTGCATTGCTCGTCGGTCAAGAGATGGAAATTCTCGCCCAAGAGTTGAACGCAGGGGTTGAGGGGCCAGCCAATTTCGCGCATTGCGCGACCGCGCAGGAGGCATTGGCCCTTCTGCAAAATTATCTTTGCGCATCAGACACGATATTGGTCAAAGGTTCCAATAGTATGGGACTTTCCTCCATTGTCAGCGCGCTGACGGATGGGAAAAACTAATGCTATATATATTGGCCGAATATCTTGGTTTTCCGGGTATTTTGAACCTTATCCGTTATCTTAGTTTCCGTTCGGGCGCAGCCGTTGCCACCGCGCTGATTATCGGTCTCATGATCGGTCCGCGCTTCATCAGCATGCTGCGTGTCCGTCAGGGCAAGGGCCAGCCCATTCGCAGCGACGGCCCGCAATCCCACCTCGCTAAGGTCGGCACCCCGACTATGGGTGGCCTGATGATATTGGTGTCGGTCGGTGTCTCTATGTTGCTGTGGATGGACCTGACCAATGTGTATGTTTGGGCATGTCTGTTGGTTACCGCAGGCTTTGGCACAGTCGGGTTCCTTGACGATTATGACAAGGTCAAAAAGCGCAGTCACAAGGGCGTTTCGGGTAGGGTCCGGCTGCTTATGGAGTTTGCGATTGCGGGCGTTGCGGTATCGCTGATTGTCTCGCAATCGGGTGGTATGTTGTACCTGCCCTTCGTCAATGGTCCCGTTGTTGATCTGGGTTGGTGGTATGTGCCTTTTGGCGCGTTTGTCATCGTGTCCTTTGGCAATGCGGTGAACCTGACCGATGGTCTTGACGGATTGGCCACTATGCCCGTGATTATCGCGTCCGTCGCGTTCATGATCATCGTCTACATGGTTGGTAACGCCAAATATGCGGCTTATTTGGGCATTCCTTTTTACTTGGGCGCTGGCGATCTTGCGATGTTGTGCGGCGCGATCGTTGGCGCTGGCTTGGCGTTCCTGTGGTTCAACGCACCGCCCGCTGCAGTGTTCATGGGCGATACCGGCAGCCTTGCCCTGGGCGGCACGTTGGGCGCGATCGCCGTTGTCGCACATCATGAATTCGTGCTCGCCATCATTGGCGGACTTTTCGTGATTGAGGCGCTGTCGGTCATCATTCAGGTGTTCTGGTTCAAACGCACCGGAAAGCGCATCTTCCGCATGGCACCCATCCACCATCATTTTGAACAGCTTGGCTGGTCGGAACCAACCGTTGTTATCCGTTTCTGGATTGTCGCTTTCGTACTCGCGCTTGCAGGTCTATCAACGCTCAAGCTCAGATGATCACAACAACCGCCTTCAAAGACCGTAAGTTTGCGATACTGGGGCTTGCGCGCTCCGGCCTTGCAGCTGCGCGGTCGCTTGTTGCGGGCGGGGCCGAAATCCTTGCATGGGATAATGACGAAGGCGCGCGTGCCAAAATTGCCGATATAGCGACCATCGCTGATCCGTTGCTGGCGGACCTTTCGGGCTATGAAGCGATTGTTGTATCGCCCGGCGTGCCCATCAACCGCCATCCCATAGCGGACAAGGCGAAGGCCGAAGGGCTTCCGTTAATCGGCGACATCGAATTATTCGCAATGGCGCGGGCAAGCCTGCCGCCGCACCATGTTGTTGGCATTACCGGCACCAATGGGAAATCGACGACGACGGCCTTGGTCCACCATCTGTTGAGTAGCGCTGGGTTGCCCGTTCGAATGGGCGGAAACATTGGCTTGCCAATTTTGTCGCAGGCACCGTTGCCAGCAGGCGGCGTATGTGTGTTGGAACTTTCCAGCTACCAGATCGACATTACCCATTCCCTGTCGTGCGATGCGGCCGCGCTGATTAACCTGTCGCCCGATCATTTGGATCGTTATGATGGTTATGCAGGCTATGTTGCCTCAAAGGCGCGCTTGTTCGACATGCAGACCGGAAATACACATTCCGTGTTTGGTAAAGGCGACGCCGATACCGAGCAGGTATTTCGTGATGTGCTGGCGCGGCGCGGTGCGGAATTGGTCCATCTGGCAGACCCGGCGTTGGTTGCGGGGCAGGCGGATTGGCCTTCGTTGCAAGGCCCACATAATCTGCAAAATATTGCCGTTGCCATCGCGATCGTGGAATCGCTCGGGCTGACGGAGGCGCAATGGCGCCCGGCAATGGCGACATTTCAGGGTCTTGCACACCGGATGGAGGTTGTTGCCGAACGCAATGGCGTCTTATTCGTCAACGACAGCAAAGCCACCAACGCCGCATCGACTGCACCCGCGCTCGCCGCCTATCCACGCGTTCACTGGATCGTCGGTGGTCTGCCGAAATCAGATAATCTGGATGAGTGCATTCCCAATTTTGGCCATGTCGTCAAAGCCTATACCATTGGTGAGGCCGGACCATTGTTTAACGAACTGCTGTCACCGCATATGCCGGTCGAGCGTAGCGAAATGATGGGCACTGCCGTCTGTTCGGCTGCGGCCCAAGCGGAACCAGGCGATGTCATCATGCTGTCGCCCGCTTGCGCGTCGTTCGACCAGTTCAAAGATTTTGAGGCGCGCGGTGACGCGTTCCGGGCGATTGTTGAGGCACTATGAACGGCGAGCGTAAAGAAGTTCCGTGGGTACTGGCCGCAAAGACCGGCAAAATCGGTTTTGCGAACCGGCTTGGCCGCGGCGACCGATCGCCGCTGGGCGTATGGTTCTGGGAACTCGACCGCGTTTTGTTGTCCTTGATGATGGTGTTGATCGCGATAGGGTTGTTGGCGGTTGCCGCGGGCTCGCCTGCGGGTGCGCAGCGCCTGTCGTCGTCCACAACGCAATTGTCGTCCTTATACTTCTTCTACCGGCAATTGATGTGGGTGATTGTCGGGGTGCCGTTGATGCTTCTCGTATCGATGTATCCACGCGAACAGGCCCGCCGCTTTGGGGTTTTTGGCTTTTGCATATTCTTCGTGCTGCTGGCGCTGGTTCCGATCATTGGCCGCGAGGTGAACGGGTCGCAACGCTGGATTGGTGCGGGTTTTGCAGGGCTTCAGCCTTCTGAATTTCTGAAGCCCTTTTACGCCGTCGCAATGGCGTGGATTATCAGCTGGCGTTTGAAAGACCCATCCTTGCCGGTACTTGTCTTAAGCAGCATCGTGACGGGTTTCGTCTGCTTCTTGTTGTTGTTGCAGCCTGACCTTGGCCAGTCCATCTTGTTCATGGGCACATGGTTTGCGTTTATGATGGTTTCGGGCGTCCCGGCATCACGGCTGTGGGGGTTAATCATCAGCGGCGTGGTGTTTATCGTGCTGGCCTATAATTTCTATCCGGTCGCAACGCAGCGCATCGATGCATGGATTTTCGGAACCGAAGGTTTGACCCATGACAAAATGGCGATGGCAACATTGACCAACGGTGGCTTCTTTGGTCTTGGCCCCGGCCTTGGTATCAAGAAATATTCGCTGCCTGAAGGGCATACGGATTATATCTTCTCCGTCATTGGCGAAGAATTCGGTCTGCTGGCGTGCATTCTTATCGCCATTTTGTATTTCGCGATATTGGTCCGCATCATCATTCGCCTGCTTGATGAAAAGGACCAGTTTGTGGTTCTGGCCGTGACCGGGCTTGGCGCGCAATTTTGCGGTCAGGCGATGATCAACATGGCGGTGAACCTTGGCGTGTTTCCGTCAAAGGGCATGACCTTGCCATTTATCAGTTACGGTGGATCGTCCATTTTGGCGCTGTCGGTGACCTGCGGTCTCATCTTGGCACTGACGAAGCGAAACCCATATCTTGACCGGTCGCTGTATATGGTGAAGGGATAGCGGCCATGACGATTTCTCGGCATTATGTGTTGGCCGCTGGCGGGACAGGGGGCCATCTTATCCCTGCGTTCGCGCTGGGGCAGGAGCTTCTGAATAGAGGCCACCATGTTGCGCTGATAACCGATGCGCGCGGGGCGAAAATTCCGGGCTGCCCCGAAAAGATGGCGACGCATATTTTGCCTGCAGGCCGTATCACGAAAAGCCCGCGCAGCTGGCTGCCCGGCATTCGGGCTATCGCGGAAGGGCGCGTGATGGCGCGGCGCTTGTATGCCAGCTTTGAACCAACGGCCGTTGTCGGCTTTGGCGGATATCCCGCATTCCCCGCCTTGTTGGGCGCATTTGCCGAAAAAATTCCGACGATCATTCATGAACAAAATGCCGTGCTCGGCCGCGTCAACCGCTTCACCGCGCGGCAAGTGAACGCTATTGCGACGGCCTATCCCGACGTGCTGCGTCTGTCGCCGCGTTATGCCGGCAAGGTGCATCTGGTTGGTAATCCGGTGCGCGAAGAAGCCTTGGCGCTGCGTGATGAGCCCTATTCACCGCTTTTGGCCGACGGCATTTTTCGTGTGCTTGTGACGGGGGGGAGCCAAGGCGCGACCATATTGTCCGACATTGTCCCCGATGGCCTTGCCCGCCTGCCGCTGAATTTGCGCCGCCGTCTTCAGGTTACGCAGCAGTGCCGCGAAGAAGATATTGAGACGGTCCGTCAGGCATATGCCGCAAATGACATTCCGGCGGAGCTTGCAACCTATCTGCCCGACCTGCCCGAACGTTTGCGCTGGGCACATATGGTCATCGGACGTGCGGGGGCATCAACGGTGGCCGAACTGACCTGCGCCGGACGTCCAGCGATTTTGGTGCCACTGCCAAGTGCGACCGATGATCACCAAAGCTATAACGTCAAAGAGATGGTCGCAGCCGGCGGTGCACGCGCGATTGCGCAGCCCGCCTTCACCGCGGTTGAGCTCGCCAAGCAAATAGAGAAGATTGCGCTTGAACCCGGCGCGCTCGAAAATGCGGCAAAGGCGGCCAAAAGCTGTGGCCGTCCCAACGCCGTTTCCGATTTGGCTGACCTTGTGGAATCCTTTGGCCGCGCGCCAATCATACATGGTCTGACCGCAAAGCCCGACACATCGGCATCCTTTGGTGCCGCACCTGCACTCGCACGAAAGAGCATATAATGAAGGGCGTCCCAACGGATATTGGCATCGTCCATTTTGTCGGCATTGGCGGCATCGGGATGTCGGGCATTGCCGAGGTCATGCACAATCTTGGCTATCAGGTGCAGGGCAGCGACATCGCCGACAGCTATGTTGTCGATGGCCTGCGCAAGCGCGGGATCAAGGTGATGATCGGGCATAGCGCCGATAACCTTGGCGATGCGGCTGTTGTGGTGACATCGACTGCGGTCAAAAAAGGCAATCCCGAACGTGATGCTGCGCTTGAACGCCGCATTCCACTGGTGCGCCGCGCAGAAATGCTGGCCGAGCTGATGCGGTTGAAGAATACCGTCGCCGTGGCAGGGACGCATGGCAAGACAACGACGACGTCCATGATTGCGGCGATGCTCGATCATGGCGGCATTGACCCCACCGTTATTAACGGCGGCATCATCAACAGCTATGGTTCAAACGCGCGTCTGGGTGCGAGTGACTGGATGGTTGTCGAGGCCGACGAAAGCGACGGCAGCTTCCTGCGCCTTGATGGGACGCTGGCGGTTGTCACCAACATCGATCCAGAGCATCTCGACCATTATGGCGATTTCGATGCTATCAAACGCGCCTTTGTCGAATTTGTCGAAAACGTGCCTTTTTATGGCGCGGCAATCATGTGCCTCGACCATCCAGAGGTTCAGGCGATTTTACCCAAGATCCGCGATCGCCGGATTATCACATATGGTTTTTCGGCGCAGGCCGACATTCGCGGCGAAAATGTTACGCCGTTCCCCGGTGGCAACCGCTTCGATGTCGTTGTCCGCGCGCGCGACGGATCGCAACGCACGATAGAAGGCGTCGTTTTGCCAATGCCCGGACGGCATAATGTGCAAAATGCTTTGTCTGCCATCGCGGTCGGCCTTGAAATGGGCATGAGCGATGAAGCGGTCGCCCACGGCTTTGACAAATTTGGCGGCGTCAAACGTCGCTTTACCAAGGTTGGCGAAGTCGATGGCGTGACCATCATTGACGATTATGGCCATCATCCCGTTGAAATCCGCGCGGTTTTGTCTGCTGCACGCGAAGGCGCACAGGGCCGCGTGATTGCCGTGGCACAGCCACATCGCTTCACCCGCTTGCGCGACCATATGGATGATTTCCAACAGGCATTTAACGACGCTGACATGGTCTTCATTTCCCCCGTCTACGCCGCAGGCGAAGCGCCCATTGAGGGTGTTGATTCCGAAGCGCTCGTGAACGGCATAAAGGCGCGCGGGCATCGCTCTGCGGCGACCATCGCGGATGCGCACGCGCTTGCAGAGAAGCTTGCGGAAACGGTGCAGGAAAATGACATGGTTGTCTGCCTTGGTGCAGGCGACATCACCAAATGGGCAGCGGGACTTGCGGACGCCATTAAGGCAGCCCGTGCATGAGCGTGAACATCCTTCCAAAGGTTGAAGGCAAGTTAACGCCTGACGCGCCGCTTGCGCCATTGGTGTGGTTTAAGTCGGGCGGCAGCGCGGAATATCTTTTCGAACCCAAAGACATCAACGACCTGCAAGAATTTCTGCGTCAGCTTGGTCCAACTGTACCCGTCATGGCGCTTGGCCTTGGCTCCAACCTGATCGTGCGTGATGGCGGCGTTAGGGGCGTTGTCGTTCGCCTTGGCAAAGCCTTTGCCAAAGTGACGCCCATTGACGCCGTCACGCTAAATTGCGGGGCAGGGGCATCGGGCATATTGGTATCGTCAACCGCGCGGGACAATGGCATTTCGGGGCTTGAATTTCTGCGGTCCATTCCCGGCACGGTCGGCGGCTTTGTCCGAATGAACGGCGGCGCCTATGGCGGTGAGGTGAAGGACATATTGGTCGATTGCGATGTCGTGATGCGCGACGGCGCGCTTGCGACCGTGTCGGTTGAAGAACTGCATTATAGCTATCGCCACTCCGAACTGCCCGATGGGGCAATTGTCGTCGGTGCGCGCTTTCGGGGTGTGCCGGGCGCGTCAGACGCCATTCAGGCCGAGATGGACCGGATCAGCGCCGCGCGCGAAGCATCGCAGCCGCTGCGTTCAAAAACGGGTGGATCGACATTCAAAAATCCGGACGGACATAAAGCATGGCAGTTGGTTGACGAAGCCGGATGCCGCGGATTGCAAATCGGCGGCGCGCAGGTTTCGGAAAAGCATACCAACTTTTTGATTAACACAGGCGATGCGACAAGCGCCGATATTGAGGCGTTGGGCGATGAAGTTCGCCAGCGTGTAAAGGCAAAGTCAGGCATTGACCTGCATTGGGAAATACAACGCGTGGGTGAAACAAAATGAGCGAGCAAATCCACGTAGCGGTATTGATGGGTGGCTGGTCAAACGAACGGCCTGTGTCGTTGATGAGCGGCAATGGCGTCGCCGATGCGCTTGAGAAACTGGGCTATAAGGTCAGCCGTGTCGACATGGACCGCAATGTTGCGCAGGTTTTGACCGCGCTGCGCCCCGATGTCGTGTTTAACGCGCTGCATGGCGTTCCGGGTGAAGATGGTTCGGTGCAGGGCATGCTCGACCTGATGGGCATTAAATATACCCATAGCGGCATGGTGACGTCGGTGATCGCCATCGACAAAGAATTGACGAAGCAGCGGCTGGTGCCCGCCGGCATTCCGATGCCAAAGGGCACGATGGTGGATAGCGAAAGCCTGTTCTCCGCCGACCCATTGCCGCGGCCTTATGTGCTGAAACCCGTCAATGAAGGCAGCTCGGTCGGTGTGGCGATTGTCACCGAAGCCAGCAATTACGGAAACCCGATTTCGCGCGATGCCAAGGGGCCTTGGCAGGAATTTGCAACATTGCTGGCCGAACCCTTTATCAAGGGCCGCGAAATGACGGTGGCGGTTCTCGGTAACAAGGCGCTGTGCGTTACCGAGTTAAAGCCAAAGAGCGGCTTTTACGATTTTGATGCCAAATATACGGACGGCCTGACCGAACATATTTGCCCGGCTGAAATCCCCGAGGATATTGCGCAATATATGTTGGATGTCGCATTGGATGCGCACCGGTTGCTGGGCTGCAAAGGCGCATCGCGCACCGATTTCCGTTGGGACGATGAATTGGGCAAAAACGGTGTGTTCGTGCTGGAAACCAACACGCAGCCTGGAATGACGCCGCTTAGCCTCGTGCCCGAACAGGCGCGGCATGTTGGCATCAGCTATGAACAATTGGTCGACATGATCGTGAAAGAGGCGTTGACATAATGGCGGCCGCTGCACGAAAACCAGCCGCAAAGCGCAAGGCCGCTTCGCCGAACCCGCGCAAGAAAGTGCTGCAAATATCCTGGGTTGACCGGATCATGCGCATCCTGCCGATTTCAGAAGAAGATGTGCAGCGCGCGCTCACATGGATTTTTGTAACCGCGCTTGCGGTGCTGCTATTTGCCATTGCCCAATATGCCGGCGTCACCGCTGCGGCGTATCAGCAATATGCAGCGCTCGCCGCAAAGGCCGGCTTTCAGGTGCAGCGCGTTGAAGTCACCGGTATGGAGCGTGTGGACCAAGTTCGGGTCTATCAACTTGTCCTTGCCGAAAAAGACCGTGCGATGCCATTGGTCGACATTGACAAGGTCCGTGCCGACTTACTGAAATATGGATGGATCAAAGACGCCCGCGTGGCGCGCCGTTTGCCCGATACGCTTGCAGTTGAAATCGTCGAACGCAAACCTGCGGCGATTTGGCAACGCAACGGCAAATATTCGCTGATCGATGCCAATGGTATTGTCCTGCAAAATGTGGCGGCGGGCGAAGGTGGCGATTTACCGACATTGAATGGCATTGACGCGAACCGGCATGCAGTCGCGCTCAACACCCTGCTCGACAATGCATCGGCGTTGAAGGCGCAGGTCATTGGCGCAACATGGGTGGGCAACCGCCGTTGGGATTTGCAGTTCCAGAGCGGTGAAACATTGGCCTTGCCAGAGGGCGAAAAGGCAGCGGCCGAAGCGTTGCTGAATTTTGCGCGGATGGATGGTATCCACCGGCTGCTTGGCCGCGACCTGATCCATTTCGACTTGCGCGACCCGGAACGTGCATATTTCCGCAAGGCGCCCAAAGTCGAACCTGTTAAAGTAGAAAGCGGCGACATAACGTCGACCACCAGCGGAAGAGAAGTATGAGAGCTGCACGCGTTGAAAAACTGATTTCGGCCATTGATATTGGCTCTTCGAAAGTTTCGGCACTCATTGCCGGAGTAACCGACAGCGGCGAACTGTTGGTGCTGGGAACCGGCCAACGCGAGAGCAGGGGCGTCACACGCGGCTGTATTGCGGATGTCGAACAAGCCGAATTGTCTGTGCGCCATGCCGTTGAACAGGCCGAGCGGATTGCCGGGCTGAACATTGACCGCGTGTGGGTGGGTATGTCGGCTGGCGGGCTGGATAGCTTGCTTGCGCCGGTTGAAATTGAACTGGGTGGTGATCGCATCACGCAGGAAGATGTCGACGAATTGCTTCAAGCTGGACGTGCGAACATTCAGACCGGCGGCAAAATTGCGCTTCATATACAGCCGACTTTATACTCGCTGGATGGTGTTGGCGGTGTTGCGAACCCGCTTGGACTGCATGCCGACCGCCTTGGCGTCGATGTCCATGTCGTTCTGGCGGACCAGTCGCCTGTAAGGAACATGGATATGACGGTGCGCGCGGCGCATCTTGATGTTGAGTCGCTCGTCGTTGGCCCGGTGGCCAATGGCCTTGCGTGCCTGACGGCGGAAGAGCGAGAGCTTGGTGTCGCCCTTGTCGAATTTGGTGCTGCGGTCACCAATGTGTCGGTCTTCATCGGCGGCATGCTCGTCGGGCTGGAAACCATTCAAAAGGGCGCGTCTGATATTACCGACGACATCGCATCGGCCTTCGGTATTCGCAGGGCACAGGCCGAGCGGCTGAAATGCTTCCACGGATCTGCCTTAACCAGCCCGCGCGATCATCAAGAAGTGCTCGACATTGGCCCCGATGAAAACGGCGTTGAAGCCGGCGCTAACGCACCGCGCATAACCAAGGCCCAGTTGAACGCCGTGGTTTGCCAGCGCGTGGACTCCATCGTCACCGAAATCGCACAAGCGCTGAAAACCTTGGGCTTCTCAGGCCCATCTGGGCATCAAGTGGTGTTGACCGGCGGCGGCGCTGAACTGAAGGGCGCAGCGGAACATATGCAAGGCGCGCTGGGCCGCACGGTCCGCATTGGCCGTCCATCTGGCCTCGCCAGCATTCCCGAGGCACATTCGGGACCGGCATTTTCAACGCTCGTCGGATTGATTCATTACGCCGCATCGGAACGTGTTGACCTGAAATCAGGTTATGATTTGCGTGTCGAACAGATGGCCGGGACGATGCCGGGGTTAATCGAACGGATAAAACGCGCGGTACGAGAGAATTTCTGACAGAAACCTGTGCAAAAACGTGAATTTTTAAGTGTGCACCTTATCCTTTTGTGTCAAAAGCGTGAAAATTTCGAACAAGCCACGAAGGCTAGGGGGATAAAGTTATGAGCATCAATATCGGTCCACCAATGGTTGACGAGTTGAAGCCGAAAATTGCAGTTATTGGTGTTGGTGGCGCAGGCGGTAACGCCGTGGCCAACATGATCAGCGCAAAGGTAGAAGGCGTCGACTTCGTCGTTGCCAACACCGACGCACAGGCGCTGAACGCGTCCCCTGCCGAATATCGTATTCAGCTTGGACCTGAAATCACGCAGGGCCTTGGCGCAGGTTCACGCCCCGAAGTTGGCCGCGCTGCGGCTGAAGAAACGCTTGAGCAAGTGAAAGTGGCGCTTACCGGTTGCCACATGTGCTTTATCGCGGCTGGTATGGGCGGCGGCACCGGAACGGGCGCTGCACCTGTTATCGCCAAGGTTGCGCGCGAAATGAATATTTTGACGGTCGGTGTCGTGACCAAGCCGTTCATGTTCGAAGGTTCGCGCCGCATGCGGTCCGCAGAATCGGGTATCATCGAACTGCAGCAACATGTTGATACGCTGATCGTTATTCCAAACCAGAATCTGTTCCTGGTCGCCAACCCGAACACCACATTTAAGGAAGCATTCCAGCTTGCTGACGAAGTGTTGCAGCAGGGCGTTCGTGGCATCACGGACCTGATGGTTATGCCTGGCCTCATCAACCTCGACTTTGCCGACGTCCGTTCTGTCATGCACGAAATGGGCAAGGCAATGATGGGCACGGGTGAAGCCGAAGGCGACGGCCGCGCGCTCGAAGCGGCGGAAAAGGCCATTGCCAACCCATTGCTCGACGGCGTGTCGATGCAGGGTGCAAAGGGCGTTATCGTATCGATTACCGGTGGCGAAGATATGCGCCTGATGGAAGTTGACGAAGCGGCCAACCATATCCGTGAGCTGGTTGATCCTGATGCAAACATCATTTGGGGTTCTGCATTTAATGAAAATCTGAACGGCAAGATCCGCGTTTCGGTTGTCGCAACTGGCATCGATAACGAAGGCTTGAGCGCGACACCGGCAGCACAAAGAACGCCATTCTCGTTCAGCCGCCCTGCGCCAGCGCCAGAGCCTGTCGTTGAAGTTGCACCTGCTGCGACATCTTTGTTTGAAAATACAGCCGATGCCGCAGCCGTGGAAGAAACGGCCTCCGCTGAATTCGAAAATGACGCAGGCGATGACAGCTTGGAACTGGGTAGCGACTTTGTTGCAATCGAAGAAGATGAAGCTGAAGACGTTGCGCCAACGCAATATACAGACAACAATGACAGCCCACGGGATTCCTGGGCCAATGCCGACGCACTTGACCTCGATACGCCTGCGACCGAAGGCTATCCGTCTGCGCAGCCAGTCGATGTGACGGAGCCACCAGAACGCGCTGCACCGCGCATTCCAACCGGCGGCACATTGTTTGAACGCATGTCCAACCTGTCACGTGGCCTCACCCGTTCGGACGACGACGCGGAAAAGGGCAATGAAGGCGGCAATGGTACAGGCTTCCCAAGCTTTCTTGACCGTCAGAACAACTCATAAGACGCGCGGCAAGCGCACCGTCATCTTGTCGTTTCTATGCAACCGTTTGTCGGACCAAAGCGTGAATGCGCTTTGTGTTCGGCAGCCGGCAGCTACATAGAAAGTCATGGATGTGACAATATTACGTAGCCTTGGATTCTTTAGCGCGCTGGCTTTTTCGGCCGGTGGCGTTTCACCCGCCGTGCATGCACAGGCCGTCGATGAAAGCGCGCTGGAGGCGCTTGATCAGCAAACGCCTGCGGTCGTAACAAATATTGTCGAGCCCGCTGGCGCGGTGGAGCTGCGTGACGCGATGCGGCGCATTTCTTTTAGCCCAAGCGATGCAGATGCCTTGGCGGATGCGGGTAATGCCTCTTTGCTGTTGGGTGATGCCAATGCCGCGCTCAACTTCTTCACGCGCGCAAATGCGATACGCCCCAATAACAGCCGGATCGTATCCGGCCTGGCCATAGCAACGGTGCGCACAGAAAACCCGTTTGAGGCGTTACGCCTGTTTGATGATGCCGTCCGGCTGGGCGCGAGCGAACGTTCGATTGCCGCTGACCGCGCGCTGGCGTTTGATTTGCTGGGCAATTTCGGACGTGCGCAGCAGGATTATCAACTGGCGCGGACCGTGGCATCATCAGATGACATCATCATTCGTCAGGCCGTGTCTCTCTCGCTCGCAGGGCAAAAGGAACAGGCCGACGCTATGCTCCTGCCGCTTTTGCAGCGCAACAGTCCGACGGCATGGCGCGCCCGGGCTTTTATGTTGGCTGCGCGTGGTGACTTGCGTGAATCCAACAAGGTTGCGCAGGGCTTCATGGATGCACCATCGGCGCAAAAGATGGAGCGGTTCTTCCGCTTGATGCCAAATTTAACCGGCGCGCAGCAGGCGGCCGCCATTCATTTGGGGCATTTCCCCACCAGCCAATCGGTAGGGCGTGACAGCGAACAGGTTCGCCGTGTCGCCGCCACCGTGCCGCAACCTGCCGTCGGCCCCGCCCAAAACCGTCTCATTCCATCAGGCGCGCCGCTGGGAACAAAGCCGACAGCAGCGCGCGATGCGAAAAGCGAAGCAAAGCCACAGAGCAAGCCGGACCGAAAAACGCAGGAACGTGTGGCAGTTCAGGCCACAGTACCACCAACGCCGCGGCCTGATCCTGTTGTTGCAAAGGTTGAACCGGCCGTAACGGTCGCGGCGGCGAAGCCAACCGCGCAACAACCGGTATCGCTTGCGGCGGCAACGCCCCCGCAAACCGCTCCCGCTAAAATCATCGCGGCACCAACAGCTGTGCCTGCGTCCACTGCTTCGGCAGGGTTCAGTCTGGATGCAATTGTTGGCGCCATCGAAATTCCGGAGAGTGAGCAGCGGCCTTCGGAAATTCCGGTCGATTTGAAAAAGCTGAAGCCCGTGACGACCAAGGCAGCGGCAGACGCCAGCAAAGCCGCCAAAATTGACCCGAAAGCCGCCGCCAAAGCCAAGCTGGAAGCCGCAAATCCAGCGCGCATCTGGGTGCAAATCGCAACGGGTGAAGCCAGTGGGCTTGGTTTCGACTATCGCAAATTGACGAAGAGCAACGCCGTATTGTTCAAGGCGCAGAAACCGTGGACATCTCCGTGGGGCAAGACCGCGCGACTGCTCGTTGGCCCGTTTGCGGATGTTAAGGCCGCCAAAAAGTGGGAAGGCGACTTCAAGAAAGCGGGCGGCGACGCATTTATGTGGAAAAGCGAAATTGGCGTCCCAGTGAATGCGTTAAAGGTAAAATAGGCTTCCTGTCGCGGCGGCTTGGTTGCATAAGCGCCATATGTCGCAACTGGCTTCCTACGCATCACTTCCCGGCAACAGCCGCGGCCGATTTCATCCAGAGCCCGATCGCGATATTCGGGGCCCGCGTGATATATTCCAGCGTGACCGTGATCGTATCATTCATTCGATTGCGTTCCGGCGGCTGCGCCACAAAACGCAGGTGTTCATCTCACCCGACGGCGACCATTATCGTGTGCGCTTGACACACAGCCTTGAAGTCGCGCAAATTGGCCGCACTATTGCCCGCGCGTTTGGCCTGAATGAAGACCTGACCGAGGCCTTATGCCTTGCGCATGATATCGGGCACCCGCCCTTTGGCCATGCCGGCGAAGACGCGCTGGAGGCGACGATGAAGCCATTTGGCGGGTTTGACCATAATGCGCAGACGCTGCGCACACTCACGCAGCTGGAATCGCCTTATCCGTCATGGCCGGGCCTGAACCTCAGCTGGGAATTGCTGGAAGGACTGGCCAAGCATAATGGACCCGTTGCCCGTCCGGGCTGGGCATTGTCCGAAGTCAACGCACAGTTTGACCTAAGCCTGACCGACTGGCCATCACTTGAGGCCCAGATTGCCGCGATTAGCGACGATATTGCGTATGATAATCATGACATTGACGATGGCATCAGGGCAGGGTTGCTCGGCATCGACCAGCTGCTGGATCTGCCTTTCGTGGCACAGCGTTGGGAGGCGATTTTGGGCCGCTATCCCGACGTGCCGCAACGCCGCCTGATCGGTGAGCTGACCCGCGAACAGATTGGCGTGATGGTCAATGACGTGATTGAATCGACACGCGCCAGAATAACCGAAGCAGGCATCAAAACCGCTGACGATGTCCGCAACGCGGGTGTCATGATCGGCGGGTTTTCGGCAGAAATGGCGGCGCGCGAACGGCAGCTTAAATCATTCATGTATGAAAAGCTGTATCACCACCCAACGCAATTGGCGGCGGCAGAAGAGGCAACCAAAATCGTCCGTGAGCTGTTTGCCGCCTACCGCGACGATCCTACATTATTGCCCGATGAGTGGCGCAATAGCCTTCCCAGCGAAGAACCGCAGCGTAGCCGCCATATCGGGGATTTTCTGGCGGGCATGACCGACCGCTATGCCACCGATCGGCATCGCGAAATCTGTGGAACCATGGCGTGAGCCGCAAGATCGTCATCGCGGGCGGTTCAGGCCTAGTGGGCAAACAGGCGGCCGAGATGTTGGCGCGCGCCGGGTTTGCGGTCCACCTCGTGTCGCGCCGACCATCGCACGCATTGGCGCCAGGCATACAGGAGCATGTCGCGCCAATCGCCGACTGGCCAGCGATTGTGGCAAGGTTAAAGCCTGACGTCGCCATTTCCGGCCTGGGGACGACGATACGCACAGCCGGATCGCGCGACGCCTTCCGGGCCGTTGACCATGATCTCGTGCTCGCCTTTGCACAGGCAAGCCATGCTGCTGGCGCGCGGCATTTCATTACGATATCGTCCGTCGGCGCGATGCCAGCGAGCAGCAGTTTCTATTTGCGAACGAAGGCTGAAATGGAGCAGCGGCTGCGCAACATCGGCTTCCAACGCCTTGATATCATGCGGCCCAGTCTGTTGACGGGTGGGCAGCGTGATGACCGCCGTCCGGGTGAGGCATTGGGGATATTACTGTCGCCATTGGTGGATATGTTGATGTTTGGACCGATGCAGAAATTTGCGTCGACGCCGTCGGCCAAAGTCGCAAAGGCCATCGCCAACTTGGCAAAATCGGGCGACGATGGCGTGTTTATCCACGAAAATGAATCTATAAACACGCTCGCTGGTTGACTCTCCAAGGCGGTAAGGCCAATGCGGATTCGTCGCTGACGAAGCGGGAGAGTGTCCCTTTAAGGGACCGCCGAAGGAGCAACCGCCCCGGAATCTCTCAGGCAAAAGGACCGCTTCGGCTTTTGCGACACTCTGGAAAGCGCATGTCTTTGCCAATTGCAACGACATGCCACCGAAGGTGTAACCTGCCTTTGCCAATGTTGTTGGCAACCAAGGCGGATAAAGCTCTCAGGTACCCGTGACAGAGGGGGCAGCAGACTATGCGCCAACCGGCGTCGGTCGCTGCGACTCTTGAACGGACTGATATGAGCGAAGAAGACGAATTCGAACTAGAACCCATCGAAATATTGGAGCTACCGCTCGACGCATGGCACCGCGGCAAGGGCGCGCGTATGGTCGAGTTTGCCGGCTATCACATGCCGATCCAATATGAAGGCATCATGGCCGAACATATTTGGACGCGCGAGAATGCGGGGCTGTTCGACGTCAGCCATATGGGGCAGCTGATGCTGACCGGTGATGGCGCGGCCGAAGCACTTGAGGCGATGGTCCCCGGCGACATATCCGCGCTTAAAGAGGGCAAGATGCGTTACTCGCTGCTTCTGGATGAAGACGGCGGCGTGCTGGACGACATGATGATTACGGCCGTGCCCATGGGGCTTTATGTGGTCGTTAATGGCGCGGTGAAATGGGACGATATGGGCTATCTGCGGGAGCATTTGCCCGATGAGATCACCATCAACCATATGGATGACCGCGCCTTGCTGGCGTTACAAGGTCCAAAGGCCGTGGATGCCCTGAAACGCGTGGTGCCCGGTGTCGACGCGCTCTACTTCATGGAGGCCGGTTCCTTCTTCTGGGGACCCAAGACCGATCCGGAGCCGCTGTGGATCAGCCGTTCGGGATACACTGGCGAAGATGGCTTCGAAATTTCGGTGCCTGCGGCCCATGCAAAGGCACTTGCGGACCAAATCTGTGCGCAACCTGAAGTAAAGCCCATTGGCCTTGGTGCACGCGATTCCTTGCGGCTTGAGGCGGGCCTGCCGCTGTACGGCCATGATATGAACCCCGAATTTGACCCTGTCGAAGCCAGCGCAGCATTCGCAGTGTCGAAACGCCGCCGTGCCGAGGGCGGGTTTTTCGGGTCTGACCGCATCCTGAATGCCTTGGCCAATGGCCCCGCACGCAAGCTTGTCGGGATTTCGGTCGACGGCAAAATGCCCGTGCGCGAAGGCGCACCTGTTTTTGCAGGCGATACCCAAGTGGGCGTCATTACGTCCGGCGGATTTGCCCCAAGCGTCGGCGCGCCGATTGCCATGGGCTATATTGATGCTGGCCATAACGCCGTCGGCAGCATGCTTGAGGCGGAGGTGCGCGGCAAGCGTGTGTCCGTCACGGTTAAATCCTTACCCTTCGTCCCACATCATTATCATCGCAAAGGAGCGCACACATGACCCGTTATTTCACCGAAGATCATGAGTGGATCGAAGTCGACGGCGACAGCGCGACTGTTGGCATTACGGACTATGCACAAAGCCAGTTGGGCGACATCGTTTTTGCTGAAGTCCCTGCAACCGGCGCGACGCTGAAAAAAGGCGGCGATGCTGCGGTTGTGGAATCGGTCAAGGCCGCGTCAGATGTCTATGCACCCGTCAGCGGCACCGTGATTGAGGGCAATGCCGCATTGGAAGGCGACCCCGCGTTGGTGAACAACGATCCAGAAGGCGAGGGTTGGTTCTTCAAAATTACCCTCAGCGACACAAGCGAGCTCGACAGCCTGATGGATGCCGCCGCGTACAAGGCATTTGTCGACGGACTTTAAGCTAATCCGTCCGCAACCTGCGGGCCATGGAGATTGAAATGCGTTATTTGCCGCTTACCCCATCCGATCGTCAGGCCATGCTTGCTGTCATCGGGGCAAAATCGATTGATGATTTGTTCGCCGATGTGCCTGCGGAGGCGCGGCTAGACGGGCCGATCCATGGCTTGCCCAACCATGCCAGCGAAATGGCGGTTGAGCGGCATTTTTCAAATCTCACGCGGCAAAATATGACCGCGTCACACACGCCGTTCTTTTTAGGCGCGGGCGCGTACAAGCATCATGTTCCCGCAAGTGTTGACCATATCATCCAGCGCGGCGAATTCCTGACGGCCTATACGCCGTATCAGCCCGAAATCGCGCAGGGCACGCTGCAAATGCTGTTCGAATTCCAGACGCAGGTTGCGCGGCTTTTTGGCTGCGATGTGGCCAACGCGTCGATGTATGATGGTTCCACGGCGTGCTGGGAAGCCATTGGCATGGCTGGCCGTATTACGAAGCGCAGCAAAGCGGTACTCTCGTCGGGGCTGCACCCGCATTATGTCAGCGTGGCCAAGACGATGGCGCAATATACCGGCGACACGCTGGATACTGCCTTGCCAGAGCTTTCACCTGCCACCGATAGCGCACGCTTGCTGGGTGCCATCGACGGCGAGACGAGCTGCGTTGTCGTGCAATATCCCGATATTCTTGGTCGTATTGAAGATCTGTCCGCGATTGCGGCCAAGGCGCATGAACATGGCGCGCTGCTGATTGCTGTGGTCACCGAACCCGTTGCATTGGGTGCCATCAAGGCACCCGGCGAAATGGGCGCAGACATTGTTGTGGGTGAGGGGCAGTCGCTTGGCGTCGGCCTTCAGTTCGGCGGGCCTTATGTCGGGCTGTTTGCGTGCAAGGAAAAGTTCGTTCGCCAGATGCCCGGTCGTTTATGTGGTGAGACTGTGGATGCCGAGGGCAAGCGCGGTTTCGTGCTAACGCTGTCCACGCGCGAACAGCATATCCGCCGTGAAAAGGCGACGTCAAATATCTGCACGAATTCAGGTCTTTGCGCATTGGCCTTCAGCATTCATCTGACATTGCTGGGTGAAAAGGGGCTGCGCGGATTGGCGGAACTCAACCACGGCCTAGCCGTCCAAGCCGCCGACCGGCTTTCGCAAATCGCTGGCGTTGAGCTCGTAAACGACACATTTTTCAACGAGTTTACGTTGAAGCTGCCAAAGGAAGCGCGCCCCGTCGTTCGGGCATTGGCCGACCGAAAAGTCTTGGGCGGCGTCTCATTGGGCCGCTTATATCCCGATGTAGATGCGCTCGCCAATGGTCTGGTTGTCGCGGTGACCGAAGCCGCGACCATGGAGGATGTGGAAACATTTGCCGCCGCGTTGCAGGAGGTGTTGGCATGAGCACGATCAATCAAAGCGGTTGGAAGCCCGAAATGGGCAGCGCGGGCGAAGCCGGCCCCGCGACATATACCGGCAACAAGGCGCTGATGCTGGAAGAGGCGTTGATTTTCGAAATCGGCACGACCGGAACAACGGGCGTTGATCTCGCGGATGCGCCGAAGGTCACGCCGCGCCTTGGCAATTTGGCCCGCCATCGCGACATTGGCCTTCCCGGCCTGTCCGAACCCGAAACGGTGCGCCATTACACCCGCCTCAGCCGTCAGAATTATGCCATCGACCTGGGCTTCTTCCCGCTGGGCAGCTGCACCATGAAGCACAACCCGCGGCTCAACGAAAAAGTCGCGCGGATGGAGGGCTTTGCCGATGTCCATCCGCTGCAGCCCGTTGAAACGGTGCAAGGCGCATTAGCGGTGATAAACGAGCTGGCGGTTTGGCTGATAAAACTGACCGGCATGCATGCCGTCGCCATGACACCGAAAGCTGGCGCGCACGGCGAACTGTGCGGTATCCTTGCTATCAAAGCGGCACTCGAAGCGCGCGGCGACCCGCGCAGCGTTATCCTCGTCCCCGAAAGCGCGCATGGCACCAACCCTGCCACGGCTGCTTTTGCCGGTTATGCGGTCGAAAATATTCCGGCAACGTCAGAAGGCCGTGTCGACTTGGCGGCGCTGAAGGCGCGGTTGGGCCCCGATGTTGCTGGCGTGATGATTACCAATCCGAACACGTGTGGCCTCTTCGAGCGGGACATGAAAGCCATCTCAGATGCGGTCCATGCTGCTGGCGGATATGTATATTGCGATGGCGCGAACTTTAACGCCATCGTTGGCCGGGTGCGTCCGGGCGATCTCGGTATCGATGCGATGCATATCAACCTGCATAAGACTTTCTCCACCCCGCATGGCGGTGGTGGTCCGGGTTCGGGGCCGGTCGTTTTATCGGAAGCATTGTCACCTTTTGGTCCGATACCATTTACCGAGCGCCACGCAGACGGGCACTATACGTTGGTCGAAGAAGAAACAGCCAGCGCGCGCCATCCGCACAGCTTCGGCCGCATGGTTGCCTTCCATGGCCAAATGGGCATGTTCACGCGCGCTTTGTCCTACATCATGTCGCATGGTGCCGATGGTTTGCGTCAGGTGGCCGAAGACGCAGTGTTGAACGCCAATTACATCTTGCGCAGTCTTGAGGATGTCCTGGATGCGCCCTTTGCGCATAGCGGGCCATGTATGCATGAGGCATTGTTCAGCGATAATGGCTTGGCTGAGGGCTTTTCAACGCTCGATATCGCCAAGGGGCTGATTGACGAAGGCTATCACCCGATGACGGTCTATTTCCCGCTCGTCGTGCATGGGGCGATGTTGATTGAGCCAACCGAAACCGAAAGCAAGGCCACGCTTGACCAGTTTATCGGTGCGATGCGCTCGGTCGTGCAACGGGCGAAGGCCGGGGATCCGATGCTGAAATCTGCACCACATCACGCGCCACGCCGTCGCTTGGACGAAACCCAGGCTGCGCGAAAGCCCGTGCTCGTATGGCGCGAACCCGAACAGGCGGTTGCGGCGGAATGACCACGCCGCAGCCCTTTGTGTTTGAGAGCGGCCCCGAGGTAAAGCGGTACGCGCCAGCGACGGTGCGTAACCGCGATGCGATAGCGGAGGCACTTGCAACATTGCTACCCGACCGCGGGCTCGTGCTCGAAATCGCGAGTGGCACGGGCGAACATGTGGTGCACTTTGCCAAGCTGTTCCCTGCGTTGACATGGCAGCCGACCGACCCCGATCCCATTGCTGTGGCGTCGATTGACGCGTGGCGTGCGGACGAGAATGCGGCGAATGCATTGCCTGCGATGTTGCTGGATGCCGCGTCCGACTGGCCCATGACGCAGGCCAATGCGGTGCTGTGCATCAATATGTTACATATCAGCCCATGGGCGGCCACGGTCGGGTTGCTGCGCAATGCAGCCCGAACGCTTGGCCCGTCCGAGCCGCTGTGCATTTATGGGCCATTCCGTCAGCGCGATGTTCCCCTCGCGCAGAGCAATGCTGCATTTGATGCGTCATTGCGCCAACAAAACCCCGAATGGGGCCTTCGTACTGTCGAGGACCTGATCGACACAGCTGGTGAAATAGGCTTGCGCCTCGACCAGATCGTGGAAATGCCCGCCAACAATCTGCTGCTTGTATTCCGCGCCTAGGGTCAGGGCCTATTAAATGCACCCTCGCGGCGTCAAAATGGCAAAGATATCGAAGCCATTTTGGCGTCCTTCGGATTTGACCCATATTGTCCATCGCCGCGTTGGCAAGCTTGGACTTAGAACCACTAAGTCCGACGCTTACCGCCTTGCACTGAACAATATGGCCTCAAACCGCGATGGTGCATTTAATAGGTCCTGACCCTAAATTAGCAAGCCAACGGCGTGAATGACGATGCCCGCCATGCCGCCGACCAATGTTCCGTTAATGCGGATGAATTGGAGGTCGCTGCCCACGGCATTTTCGACGCGGTCGGTGATGGTTGAGGCGTCCCAGCGGGCCACAGTATCGGAAACGAGCGTCACGATATTATCGCCGTAATTTTCGGTGGTGCCGACAATCGCGCGGCGCGCGAAGCGGTTGATTTGCAGCTTTAGGCCTGAATCTTCCTGAAGCCTGCCGCCAAGCTTTATCAGGGCGTCGCCAAAGCTGCCCGCGAGCGCGGCGTCGGGGTTGCGTGCAGCCTTTAACAAGCCATCACGGCCTTGGTCCCACAGGCTGTTGATCCATTTGCCCATCGCGGGGTTTTCGAGCAACTGCCCCTTCCAATGCGCGACCTTCGCCTGCAATTCCTTGTCATGGCGTAGATCGTGCGCCAGTTTGGCGAGGCCCTCTTCGCCCTTTTCCCGTAAAGGGTGATCTGGGTCTTCCGCCATTTCGTGCAGCAGCTTATTGAGGCCGTTGACGATGGCGTTCGCCAATTTGTCGTCAAGGCCAGTCCAGCGCATGATGGTGTTGGCGCGTTCCTCCACCATTTGGCGAATGAGATGCTCATTGGCCTCCAGCGTGGCCGAGGCCCATTTGATGATGCCGTCGAGCACAGGAATATGCCGGCGCTCGCGGATCATCGCGGTCAACAATTGGCCAAGCAGGGGCGCAATATCGAGCTTGTCGAGCTGCTTGCGGATCGCGCCTTTGGCCACACCACCGAGCCGTTCATCATCCAGCGCGGCGATGATATCACCCAACAGGCGCGAGGCACCTATGCGCATGCGGCCTTCGCCGCCGGCAGGTGCGCTCAAAAACTTGCCCATGGCACCCGCGACATCCATGCGCTGCACGCGGCGCGCGACAACCTTGGTCGTCAGAAAGTTGGTGCGCAGAAAGCTCGCAAGCGTGCGGCCAAGCCGTTCTTTATTGTTCGGAATGATCGCAGTGTGCGGAATGGGGATGCCAAGCGGGTGGCGGAACAGGGCGGTGACCGCAAACCAGTCCGCCAGGCCGCCGACCATGCCAGCCTCTGCAAAGGCGCGCAGAAAGCCCCAATAGCCATCATAACGCGTTTCCATATATTTGCCGAAGACGAACAAAGCGGCCATCGCCAACAGCAAGGCCGTGGCGATAATCCGCATTTGACGCAGTTCAGCGTCGCGCTCGGCGTAACGGATTTTCTCCGACTGTCCCAGTTTATCGGCAGATTTCACATCACTGCCTTAGCCAAGGCCTGCCAAGCTGCCAAGTAAAGCGTCACTCCGCAGGCTGAAGCCCGCCGAGGTCGTCCTTGCCCGCTGTTTTGCCAGTTGCCTTTGCAGGCGTGGCGACGGGCGGAGCGACATCTTCGCCATGCTTGTCGGGATCATAGGTCAGCAACCGCGTGCGCAACCATGGACCAACGCGCTTTTCAAAACCATCGGCAAGGCTGAAGCCCGCAGGAACGATCAGCAACGTTAGCAAGGTCGAAACGATCAGGCCGCCGATCACGACGGTGCCCATTGGCGAGCGCCACTGGCCGTCGCCGCCGAGCGAGAGCGCGGTTGGCACCATGCCAGCGGTCATCGCGACCGTGGTCATAACGATTGGCTGGGCACGCTTATGACCGGCTTCCATGATGGCTTGGAACTTGGGAACGCCGCGCGCCATTTCCTCAATCGCAAAGTCGATCAGCAGAATGGAGTTTTTCGCAACGATACCAAACAGCATCAATATACCGATGAACACAGGCATGGAGATTGGCTGTCCAACAAGGCCAAGGGCGATCAAACCACCCAATGGAGCCAAGAGCAGCGAACCCATATTGACCAAAGGCGACATGAAGCGATGGTACAAAAGCACCAGCACCGCGAACACCAGCAAGGTTCCGGAAATCAGCGCCACGAGGAAGTCGCCCTGCATTTCCTGTTCCCATTCCTGACTGCCAAAGGGTGCGCGCGACACGCCCGTAGGCAGATTTTTCATGATGGGAAGGTTGTTGATCTTTGCGTCCGCAACCGATGACACAATGCCAGGGGCAAAATCCGCGCCGATAAAGATACGGAAATTCTGGTTCCGGCGTTGGACCGATGTTGGGCCAGCACCGAAGCTGATGTCCGCCACACGGGATAGTGGAACAGACCCACCACTCGCCAATGGCACCGGCAAGTTGCGGATGACATCCAAGTCCTGACGCGATTCCTTCGCAAGCATCACGCGGATCGGGATTTGACGGTCAGACAGCGAAAATTTTGCGCTATTCTGGTCAATGTCACCCAACGTCGCAACGCGGATTGTCTGGCTCAGCGCGACGGTTGATACGCCAAGTTGTGACGCAAGGTCATTACGCGGCGTTATGATCAATTCGGGACGCTGCAAATCAGCGGAAATACGCGGCGCGCGCAGTTCGGGCAGCGTCTTCATCTGCTCCACAAGCGTTGCCGCTGTCCGGTCCAGCATTTTGGGGTCTGATCCGGACAACATGACCGAAACGTCGCGACCTGAACCGCCGCCGCCGCCGCCCGGGCCATTCGCCTGAAACGTGACGCGTGCGTCGGCGATTTTTGTGAGCAAGGGTGTCAGATCTTCTTCAAACTGTTGGCTGGTCCGCGCACGGTCTTCATGCAAAGTGATGAACATGCTAGCGCCGCCTTCGCGCATGCTTTGAAGGGCGGTTTTTACCTCCGGCTGCTTTTCGATAATCGCAGCAGCCTCATTGGCCACTTCGCGGGTCCGCTCAAGCGTCGTGCCCGGAACCATTTCAATACGCACACGGCTGAAATCGGTATTGCCGTCGGGGAAGAACTGCTTTGGCAGGATGATTAACAACGCGACGGTCAGGCCCAAAGCGGCTGCGCCAATACCCATCATCCAGCGGCGATGGCCAAGCGACCAGCGCAGGATCTTCATATACCGGTCTATCCAGCTCGCCTCGCCATGTTCGGCCATGCCGTCGGATTTGAGGAAATAAGCGGCGATCATCGGCGTAATCATACGCGCGACGGCAAGGCTCATGAGCACCGACGCCACAACGGTCAGGCCGAAATTTTTGAAGAATTGTCCCGCGACACCGGGCATCAAACCAACGGGCAGGAACACCGCGACAATCGAGAATGTGGTGGCAACCACGGCAAGCCCGATTTCGTCGGCCGCATCAATTGACGCCTGATAGGCGGATTTGCCCATGCGCATGTGCCGGACGATATTTTCAATTTCCACGATCGCGTCATCCACCAGCACCCCGGCAACAAGGCCAAGCGCGAGCAGCGACATGGTGTTGAGCGTAAAGCCCAACAGGTCCAGGAACCAGAAAGTCGGAATAGCGGACAGCGGAATGGCAATCGCGGAAATGATCGTCGCACGCCAATCGCGCAGGAAGAGGAACACAACGACGATGGCGAGCAATGCGCCTTCAATCATCGCCGCCATTGAGCTTTTATATTGGCCCTTGGTGTAATCGACGCTGTTGAACAAAGTGATGAAATTCACACCGGGATTTTCTTTTTCGATCTCGGCGATTTTGACCATCGCGTTGTCAAAGACCGTGACGTCGGACGCACCCTTGGCACGTGACATACCAAAGGTGACGACCTGCTTGCCGCCGGCAAATGCCATGGACCTCTGTTCGCTGAAGCCATCAGTGACCTCGGCAACGTCGGCGAGCTTAATCGAACGACCGCCGCCAAGGCTGATTTGCGTTTGGCTTAAGGCGAACGCATCGGTTGCGTTGCCAAGCACGCGCACCGACTGGCGCGATCCTGCGATTTGCGATTGTCCGCCCGACGCGTTGACATTTTGCTGACGCAGGACGCTGTTGATCTGGCTTGCGGTTACGCCAAGAGACTGCATCTTGGCAGGGTCAAGAACGATACGAATTTCACGGTTTACGCCGCCATTTCGGCTAACTGACGCCATGCCTTCAACCGACAGTAACCGCCGGGCGACGGTATCATCGACAAACCAGCTGAGTTGCTCAAGCGTCATATCACTGGCTTCGACCGCGAAATAGGCGATCGGGTCGCTGGATGTTGCGACCTTGAAAATCTGCGGCTCCAAAATGCCGTCGGGCAAGTCGCTGCGGATTTGGTCGACAGCATTTTTGACTTCGCTGACCGCCGCATTGATGTCGTCGCCAATTTCGAATTCGGCGCTGACCGTCGTGTTGCCTTCGCTTGAGCTGGCATCGATGTTGCGCACACCCTGAACACTGCGGATCGCGGATTCGACCTTTTGGGTGATCTGCGTTGTGATTTCGGTCGGCGCTGCGCCAGGCTGAGAAATCGACACAACGACAACGGGGAATTCGATGTCAGGATCGTTCTGCACGTCCATATTCATGAACGACATGATGCCCGCAATGGTGAGCGCGACGAACAAAACAATCGGAACCACCGGGTTCCGGATGGACCATGCGGATATGTTATTTAAATTCATGATTTATATCCCGACAGGTCCAAAACTTACTGCTTTTTCAAAAGCTTGGGATTGATCGTTTCGCCTGGATTGAGGAAGCCACCAGCGTACAAAACGACGCGTTCGGTGCCATCAAGACCCTGTTCGATAATCAAACCATTTGCCGTCACGGAACCGACCTTCACGGGGCGTTGCTGTACCTTGTTACCCTTGCCAACAATATAGACAAAGCTGCCTTCACGGCCAGTTTGCACCGCGGATTCGGGCAGAACCGGTGCAGTCATCGCGCCTGCCTTAATCTCGACCGACGCAAAGCCGCCCGGACGCAATGCTGTGTCAAAAGGCAGTGCGATACGCGCCATGCCCTGACGGCTTTGGGCATCAATCATCGGCGCAATCTGCCAGATGCTGCCGTTGAAGGCACGATCTGTCCCGACTGGCGTGACGGTCGCAGGGACACCGACTGCAACTTGACCGAGATCATCTTCGCTTAACTTTGCCTGCAGCTCCAGCTCGCCATCTTTGGCGATGCGGAACAGGATTCCGCTGCCTGCCGATACCGTTTGACCGGGTTCGACTTTGCGTTCCAGTACATAACCGGAAACCGGTGCGCGGACATCAAGCCGTGCGTTGCGCGCACGGGTTTCGGCAAGCTGCGCATTGGCGACGTTAACGCGCGCACGTGTCGCATCGCGTGTTGCTGTCTTGCGATCGACATCTGCTTTTGAAATGAAGCCGCGCTCAACAAGCTGCATCGCACGTTCGAGTTCATTTTGCGCGAGTTGAAGGTCTGCGCGCGCGACACCAATTTGTGCCTCAAGCGCGGCGGCTTGTTGTGTCTGGACCGAGCGGTCAACGCTCACGAGAACCTGACCTTGGCGCACCCATTCACCAGCATCGACATATACCTGAAGCACGCGTCCGCCTTCGCCAACGACACCAACGGGAATTTCGCGGCGTGCGGCCAGCGTGCCCGTCGCGTTAATGGCGCGCACAACAGAATCGCGACCAGGGGCAACCACGGTAACGGTTTGCGCTTGGCCTGCCTTGTCGGCGTCCGTCGGTGCCGCGGTGCTGCTGCCAAAGAAATAATAAGCGGCGCCCGCAACGGCCAAAATTGCGACAACAATCAGCGCGATGTTCCGCCGACGCCGATTGCGTTCTGCGTTATCCACCACCACATCGCTACCCAGCGAACTGCTCAAAGTTGTTTCGTAATTCATACCGATGTTCCAAATTCTGTCGCGGGCGCGCGTTACGCAACCCAATGTTTTTATAGCGGAGCTGTATTACCTTAATAAGTCACTGCCTGCAAGCAGCAGAATACCAACAGCTAAACCGCCTTATTGGTCCCTATACGATAGTGGAAAAGCTTGTCCGCAACAATAGGAACTGTCGTCGATATGTTTCGACGAACAACAGTAAAGGACAGCCAGAACAATCACTGCACCAAAAAGAAGCCATGATCCGTGCGCACGAAAAACCCCGCACAAGGCGGGGTTGGTCTTTTCGCTGGCAATTGAAGACGCGCGGTCAGTATTTCTGCTGACGCTCATACAAGTCGCGATAATGCTGAATACGGGTTACGCGCAGGCCGGGCATACCCGACCGGTCGACTGCCCGCTGCCACGACGCAAATTCTTCGAGCGTCAGATCATAGCGTTCGCACACGTCATTGATGGACAATAGCCCGCCATTTACCGCAGCGACCACTTCCGCTTTGCGGCGGACAACCCACCGCGTTGTGCCGGGGGGTGGCAAGCTGTCCAACGTGAGCGGTTCGCCCAATGGACCAATGACCTGCGCTGGACGGAATTTCTGGTTCTCAATCATGATTTTTTCCTGCTCCATGCCCCGCCAGGGTTAACTCGGTTCCTGTTGCATCGATAGGTAGGAGGCGGCCTTTGATATTGCCTAAAGCAGTTTGGTAAACAGGTGGTTTATCCGTTTTTTCTGGTCCGGATTTTTGCCAAAATGAGCCCCCCACCGCGCGTTCGGCATTGGGGGCCGCCGCGAAACAGTGAATTCGGGCAGCGAGATCGTCGGGTTCCGGCGCGCCACATTGATCGGCCTGGTGAAGGAACCGGACCGTCCGGCTGTTCGCTTGACGCAAGCGGGCAGCATCAAGGGCGGATTGCCTGTCCTTCCGGCTGATATCCGAATCGTGGCGTAACGCGTGATGGGGAAAATTCATTTCCATGGCGCTGTTATAGCACCAGATGTTCTAACAATGGGTAAAGGCGATCTTCAAAGAATGTTAGGCAAGGTTAACAGCCATGCGACCTCTCCGTTCGCGGTCCCGCGTGGATTCTTACGGAAAACTGGCTTTTGGAAGTTCAAGCCATTAGGGAGGCAGGCACATGACTGACGATATTTATCATTCTGATTTTCAACTCGGGCCCGATCTTGCCGGCAAACGAATCGTTGTTGCGATGTCGGGCGGCGTCGATTCGTCTGTGGTTGCGGCGCTGGCTGCGCGGTCGGGCGCCGAAACCATTGGCGTGACGCTGCAACTATATGACCATGGCAGCGCGGTAAAACGCGCCGGTGCCTGCTGCGCGGGGCAGGATATTCGGGACGCGCGCGCCGTTGCCGATAAATTGGGGATCGCGCATTATGTGTTCGATCATGAAAGCCAGTTTCGCGAATCGGTCATCGACCATTTTGCCGATGAATATATGGCGGGCCGCACACCCATTCCGTGCGTTCGGTGCAACATGGGTGTGAAATTTACCGACCTGTTCCGGCTGGCCCGCGAGCTTGGGGCAGATTGCCTTGCCACGGGCCATTATGTGCGCCGCGTTGAGGGACTGGCCGGTGCGGAATTGCATCGCGCTTTTGATCCTGCACGCGACCAGAGCTATTTCCTGTTTGCAACGACGCAACATCAGCTTGATTATTTGCGTTTCCCATTGGGCGGCATGCCCAAGCCGCATGTGCGCGCGATTGCGCAGGAAATGGGCCTCGTCGTAGCCATGAAACCCGACAGTCAGGACATCTGCTTTGTGCCCGATGGCGATTATGCCAGCGTCGTGCGCAAAATCCGTCCGGATGCAGAGGTCGGCGGTGATATCGTGCATCTGGATGGCCGCACGCTTGGCCAGCATAAGGGCCTGATCCATTACACCGTCGGGCAGCGCAAAGGGTTAGAGGTCGGCGGTCAGCCGGTGCCTTTATATGTCATCCGGCTTGACCCCGCCACGCAGCGCGTGATCGTTGGGCCGCGCGAAGCGCTGGCGGTGCAGGCTGCGCGCGTTATCGATGCCAATTGGCTGGCCAATATCGCAGACCGGCACGTGATGGCCAAGGTACGGTCAATGTCCCGCCCGGTTCCCGCCCGGATGGATGGCGAATGGTTGCGCTTTGATACGCCCGAATATGGCGTCGCGCCGGGGCAGGCTGCGGTATTATATGACGGTGATCGCGTGCTTGGCGGTGGCTGGATTGAGGAAACGATGGCGGTGGAAATGGCGACTGCCGCGTGACATAATGTCGACTTCTTAGGGGGGACGAAGTTCATGCATTTGGGAGAAGCACAGCGCGACATGCGCCGGGTATATGTCAACGGCGGGGTTGGTATCTTTGCATCGGGGCTTGTCTGGACATTGTCCGGACTGGTCACCATGAACATCAGCCTGATCGCTGGCATGGCGACGTTGTTCTTTGGCGGCATGGCCATTCATCCCATATCGGTTTTTCTGGCGCGTTCTGTTTATAGACGCGGCAAAACCCGATCACCCAACCCAATGGAGACGCTGGCGTTGCAGTCGACGGCGTTTCTAATCATCGGCCTTGTCATTGCGTTTCTGGTCAGCAGCACGTTCAGCCAATGGTTCTTTTCCATCGCCTTGTTGACGGTTGCAGCGCGCTATCTGGTGTTCCAAACTGTGTACGGAATGCGCCTGTATCTTATACTTGGCGTCGTTTTGATGTTTATTGCCAGCTTGGCGTTCTGGATGCCGGGCGTTACGCCAGCGTTCATTGCGTTGACCGCCGGCTTCACTGAACTGCTGTGTTCTGCGTTCATCCTTGTGCCCGCAAAACGGTAGGTTACAGCGCGTCTATTTCTGCCTGATTGAGCTGCATGCAGCCATTTGCGCCACGGCGTTCGGCAACCGCTTCGGCCAAAAAAGGAACAGACGCGTAAATGCGCTTGTTTTCGGGATCATCGCTGAGGCGTACGATTTCCAAGCCCTTTTCCTTGTCGGTCTCACAAGAGGCCATATCGCGGCCTTCGATATAGCGGCACGAACAGGTGATGTGCGCGCCATAAGCGGCGCCGAGGCGCGCTTGCCCTTTGATGCTGTTCCAATTCCACACGAGCCATAAAGCCGCGATCACGGCCAAGGCTGCGACGATTGTTTTTAGGGTCTTGAACCGTGGCTGCCGTGCTTTTGGTCCAGCTTTTGAAGTTGCGGTTGCCATAGACCCTCCATTTGGTGCATCAAACTGCAATATGCCTAGAAACAATTTCCGCCGCGCCGCAACCGCTTTTTGTGCATTAACGGCACTTGCCCTCGCTGGATGCGGCGAAGAGCCGCCTGCAAAGCCCGTTGGCCCCGGCTTTACCCAGATCGCCGACGACGCAGTGGTGAGCCAAGAGAAGCTGGCCGATGCCATCGCGCCCTTTTTCGAAGATCCCGCTGTTGGCGAAACCCGCGCGCTGGTCGTCATGCAGGGTGGCCGGGTTGTTGCGGAACGTTATGCGCCGGGATACGGCCCTGACACGCGGTTGATTAGCTGGTCCATGGCCAAAAGCGTTACCGCTGTATTGGTTGGCATGATGGTGGCGGACGGTCGTCTTGCGCTGGATGAGCCCGCGATTGTCTCCGAATGGCAAGCGCCGCGCGATAACCGCGCAAAAATAACGCTGCGGCATTTGCTGCATATGTCCTCAGGCCTCGACCACACCGAAATTGCTGAAGGTGATATTGAGATTTTCGATGCGGACACCCCGCGGATGCTGTTTCTGGATGGCCGCGAAAATGTTGCCCGTTATGCCGAAACACGGCCGCTTGAGGCCAATCCCGGCGAAAAATTCGAATATAGCACGGCAACGAGCCATATTCTTGCGGACATCATGACCCGGTCACTGACCGACAGTAAGGATCCGTTGGTGCGCCGCGACGCTATGCTTGAATATGCCCGTGGGCGGCTTTTTGAGCCCTTGGGACTGACGAGCTTTGTCCCGGAATTCGACCGGAATGGCACCATGCTGGGCGGAAGCATGATCCATGGCACGGCACGCGACTGGGCGAAGTTCGGTGAATTCCTGCGCAATAACGGGTCGGTTCAGGCCGCGCAGTTGATGCCGACAAGCTGGATGCGCTTTATGAAAACGCCAAGCCCGAATAACCGCAGCTATGGTGCGCATATCTGGCTGAACCGCACGGGAAATGACGCGCGCAATCAGGTCCTGTTCCCTGGAAAAGCGCCATCGGATGTGTTCGCCGCGCTCGGGCATCTGGGCCAATTCGTCGTGGTGTCACCGCAGCATCGGCTGACGATCGTGCGGCTTGGGATGACGCCCGATGATCAATTGGATCCGGTCAACGACCAATTGGCGAAGCTCATTTCGGTTTTCCCGAAATGATAAAGTCTGATGACTAGGCTTTGGCCACCGGTGCGTCGTCGCCAAGGTCTTCGAACCAAGCTTCGACAGGTCCGCTCAGCTTGATAAGCAATGGGTTGCCCTTGCGATCGCGTGCTTTGCCCGCCTGAACCTTAATCCAGCCTTCGGAAATGCAATATTCCTCAACAGTTGTGCGGATTTCGCCCTTGAAACGAATACCCACGCCGCGCGACAACAAATCGCCGTCGAAATGCGGGCTCATCGGGTTAATCGACAAGTGATCGGGTGGGGTATCTGCCCCTGCAGCTTTGGTCTCTTCAGTCATGCGCGCGGCTTTGCCGCAAAGCATAGCACTTGGCAATATGGCGCGGGCAGTGCAGGAGCTTCAAAATGGCAATTTCGAACAACTATGATGTAATAATTTTGGGCGCTGGTGGCGCTGGACTGATGTGTGCGCTGACCGCAGGGCAACGCGGACGGCGCGTGCTGGTGATTGACCATGCAACGGGACCGGGCAAGAAAATCCTGATTTCCGGCGGTGGCAGGTGCAATTTCACCAACGTCAACGCGACAACGGTCCATGCGCAAGAACGCTATTTGTCCGCCAACCCGCATTTTTCGAAGTCGGCATTGGGACGGTACACGCCGCAGGACTTTATCGAACTGGTGCGCAGCTACGGCATCGCCTTTCATGAAAAAACGCTTGGCCAATTGTTCTGTGACGGATCCGCGCGCCAGATTGTCGAAATGCTCATGGAAGAATGCGACCGGTCACAAACGCTTGGCGGCCGCGTGGACTTTGCATTCAATTCCCCTGTCGGCGAGATATCGCACGACGGCAGCGTCTATCATGTCATGTATAACGGCCTGCGCGCATCTGCCGCGTCTTTGGTCATTGCCACGGGCGGCCCAAGCATTCCGAAAATGGGTGCGACGGCATTTGCGTATGATCTGGGCCGGCAATTTGGACTGAAGATTGTCGAGCCAAGGCCGGCCTTGGTGCCGCTGACGCTCGGCGGGGATGATGTGCTGTTCCGCGAACTGTCGGGCGTATCGGCTGAGGTCGTTGCGCAGCATGGCAAAACGGCATTCCGCGAAGCAGCCCTGTTCACCCACCGCGGACTAAGTGGCCCTGCGGTGCTTCAGATCAGCAGCTATTGGCGGCCCGGTGACCGTGTTGGGATCGATTTCCTGCCGGATCATGATGCGCCGGCATGGTTGTTGTCCGAAAAGCGGGCCCGACCGAAGGCGACGCTGAAATCGACGCTCGATCGGGTCCTTTCGGCCCGACTGGCGGAGGCTTTGGCAGATAAGCTTGCGCTGCAAGGGAACCTTGCCGACCAAAGCGATCGTAAGCTGGCAGAGGCAGGCGCATTGCTCGATTGTTGGCCGTTCGTGCCCAATGGCAGCGAGGGCTATGCCAAAGCCGAGGTCACGCTTGGTGGGATCAGCACCGACGGCCTGTCGCAACAGACAATGGAAGCCAAGAAAATGCCGGGGCTGTTTTGCATCGGCGAGGCTGTGGATGTCACTGGCTGGCTGGGCGGCTATAACTTCCAATGGGCATGGGCGAGCGGCGTCGCTGCGGGTGAAGCGGTTTAGCGTTTTGGTATGACGGCGGCATTCCGTTTCTAAGCAAACCGGATAGTCCGAATACGAAAAGGGCGCCAAAGTGGCGCCCTTTTTTGTTTATGCAGCCTGTTTGGCGCGTGATGCTTTTTTCCGCTCGTTTGGATCCAGCAAACGCTTGCGCAAGCGGATGTTCTTTGGCGTGACCTCAACCATTTCATCGTCATCGATATAAGCAATGGCTTGCTCAAGCGTGAGACGCTTTGGCGGGGTGAGGCGGATGGCGTCGTCCTTGCCGGTCGAACGGAAGTTCGTCAGCTGCTTCGACTTCATTGGGTTCACTTCCAAATCGTCTGGCTTGGCGTTTTCGCCGATGATCATGCCTTCGTACAAAGCTTCACCGGGCGATACCATCAAGATGCCACGTTCTTCCAATGGGCCGAGCGCGTACGCAACGGCTTCACCCGCACCATTTGAAATCAGAACGCCGTTCTTGCGGCCTTCGATTGCGCCACGATGTGGGCCATATTTTTCGAACAAGCGGTTCATGATGCCCGTGCCGCGCGTGTCGGACAGGAATTCGCCATGGTAACCGATCAGGCCGCGTGATGGCGCGCTGAAGGTGATGCGGGTCTTGCCGCCACCTGATGGACGCATGTCGGTAAGGTCGCCCTTACGCACGGCCATTTTTTCAACGACTGTACCGGAATATTCATCATCAACGTCGATGACGACCGTTTCATATGGCTCGGTCTTCTGGCCATTTTCGTCTTCGCGGAACAGCACGCGTGGGCGGCTGATGCCAAGTTCAAAGCCTTCGCGGCGCATCGTTTCAATAAGAACGCCCAGCTGAAGTTCGCCGCGGCCAGCGACTTCAAAGCTGTCCTTGTCTTCGGCTTCGGTAATACGGACGGCGACGTTGCTTTCAGCTTCGCGCATCAGACGGTCGCGGATCATGCGGCTCGTAACCTTCGTGCCTTCACGGCCAGCCATCGGGCTGTCGTTCACCGAAAAACGCATCGACAATGTTGGCGGATCGATAGGCTGCGCTTGCAATGGCTCAGTTACCGTGGGTTCGGCAATCGTGTCGGCCACAGTCGCGGTGGTCAAACCGGCGATCGAAATAATGTCGCCAGCCTTCGCTTCGTCAACAGGAACGCGCTCAAGACCACGGAAGGACATGATCTTGGATGCACGGCCGGTTTCGACAACCTTGCCGTCGGGGTTCAATGCGTGGATCTGTTGGTTCACCTTGACGGTACCCGACAGCACGAGGCCAGTCAGGATACGGCCAAGGAAGTTGTCGCGGTCAAGCAAGGTGACAAGCATCTTGAACTCGCCATCAACGTCGGCCTTTGGCTCTGGAACATGGCTGACGATGGTTTCGAACATCGGGGTCAGCGTGCCTTCGCGTGCGCTTGGGTCCGTCGACGCATAGCCATTGCGGCCCGATGCATAGAGCACAGGGAAATCGAGCTGCTCATCGGTGGCATCCAGCGAAACGAACAGGTCGAACACTTCGTCCAACACTTCCTGAATACGCTCGTCAGGACGGTCGATCTTGTTGACGACGACGATTGGCTTCAAACCAAGGGCCAAGGCCTTTCCGGTAACGAACTTCGTCTGTGGCATCGCGCCTTCGGAGGAATCGACGAGCAGGATAACGCCGTCGACCATCGAGAGGATGCGCTCAACTTCGCCGCCAAAGTCGGCGTGGCCCGGGGTGTCGACGATGTTGATGCGGGTTTCGTTCCATTCGACCGATGTGCACTTGGCAAGAATGGTGATGCCGCGTTCTTTTTCGAGGTCGTTGGAATCCATGGCGCGTTCTTCGATGCGCTGGTTGTCGCGGAAGGTACCAGACTGACGAAACAGTTGGTCAACAAGGGTGGTTTTGCCGTGATCGACGTGCGCGATGATGGCGATATTACGCAATGACATTTAGAAATGGGCCTTTTGGAAGGTCGTCATGGTAGCCACATGCCACCAGATTCTCGCGGGCCCTTAACCCAATATGTTTTGCGGCGCAACATCGCTGGTGTTGCAATAGGCGATTGTTCAGGTCAAAGCGTCGCCATGATTGCCCGTATCTTTGCTGACCGCTTCGTTCTTTTGCTGCTTGGCACGATATTGCTGGCAAGCTTTCTACCCGTGCGTGGGGCGGCTGCCAATATTGCGGCCATGATCTCGTCCGCCGCGATTTTCGTGCTCTTTTTCCTGAACGGTGTCCGGTTGCCGCGGCAAGAGGTCGTCAACGGCGTGCGCAATTGGCGGCTGCAGGGCGCGATTTTCCTGTTTGTATTTGGGGTAATGTCCGCCGCTGGATTAATGCTGTCGCATATTTTCGACAATGTCCTACCGGCCACGCTGGCGCTCGGCATATTGTTCACCGGCATTTTGCCATCAACGGTGCAGTCGGCTGCTGCCTATTGCGCATTGGCCAAAGGCAATGTTGCAGCATCGGTGGTGGCAGCCGCGTTGATTAACCTTGTCGGTGTGGTCCTTTCGCCCGTGCTGTTCGCTTTGCTGGCGCATGTGGGCGAAGGCAGCGTGTCGGGTGAAGCCGTGGGACGGATTGCATTGATCTTGCTGCTGCCCTTTGCACTTGGCCAGATGATGCAGCGTTGGTTCAAGCCATGGGTTGATGGGCACAAATCGCTCGCGACATGGATGGACCGCGTGTCGATTGCCATTGCGGTCTATGTCGCGTTTTCAGGCGCAGTGGTTGCGGGTATCTGGAGCATTGTGCGCGGTGACGAGCTGGCTTGGCTGGCGGTGGCGCTGTCGATCATGCTGGTCATCGGCTTTGGCGGTGCGTGGGCGTTGGGCGGGGTCATGAAACTGCCGCGCGGTGACCGGATTACCATGCTGTTTTCAGGCGGGCAGAAAAGCATCGCCATTGGCGCCCCGCTGGCTGCAACGATATTCCCACCAGCGATTGCTGGCATGGTGCTGTTACCGACGCTGGCGTACCATATGGCGCAGTTGATATTGTCGGCACCCATGGCGACGCATTTGGCTGCGGATAAAAAACCGTAGTGCTGAGCCTGTCGAAGCACGCCCCACGGATAGGCGCCCTTCGACAGGCTCAGGGCTACGGTGAATGTTCACAGACTCCTCAGCGCCTCCGACGGACGTGCCGCCAATATCGGCAGTGAGCCGACAATGCCGAGTATGAATGTCAGGCCAGCGCCGCCGAACAAAGTTAGCGCCAATATGCCATAATCGGGCGCGAAGCTGAAATCGAAGATGTGCACGACGACATAATATGCCGCCCCCATGCCAAGCGCGAGGGACAGCAATCCGAGCACCACGGCCAAGATGCCATATTCCATCGCCTGTGCGCCCAATATCTGGCGGCGTGTGCCGCCCAGCATCTTGGTAATCACCGCGTCATAGATGCGCGACTGGCGCGCAGCGGCGATGGCACCCACCAGAACTGCGATGCCCGCCAAGATCGCGATGGACGCCGCCGCCGCGATGGCTTGCGCCATTTGGCTGAGCAAATTGGTGATTTGCGCCGTCACCTCGCCAACCTCAATCAGGGAGGATGAAGGGAATGCGGGCGGTAAGGATTTGGCCAAGACGCGCTCGGCGTCCTTTGACACCGTCAACGTCGCCACCATATTGTGCGGCGCGGCGTCGAGGCTGCCGGGTGAGAAGACCATCACATAATTGAGGCCGAAATTCTCCCAATTGACCGTGCGCAGTGACGCAATCTTGGCGGGGACTTCGACGCCAAGCAGGCTGATGGTCAGGCTATCGCCAATACCAACATCGAGCACTTTGGCGATTTCGGCATCAAGGCTGACCAACGCTGGCCCATTATAATCGGCCGGCCACCATTCGCCCTCCACAAGCTCGCTGCCTTTTGGAATATCGGCGCTGTATGTCAGGCCGCGGTCGCCATTGAGCACCCATGCGCCTTCCGGTAGTTCCTCCAATTGATCGACACGTTGGCCGCCATATTCGATGATCGTACCCCGCAGCGCGGGGATGAGGTTGATGGTGGCGGCAGGGTCTGCGTCCTTGACCATGTTTGTGAACGTCGCAGCGCCTTCGCGCGGGATATCGAGCACGAAAAAGCTTGGTGCGCGTTCGGGAACGCTGTTCTTGATCTCGTTATTTATGCTGGTCTGAATCGCCGCCAGTGTGACGAACAAGGTCAAGCCAAGGCCCAAGGCGACAACGAGCGCCTGCGTCTGCGCGCCTGGCCTATGCAAGTTGGCGAGCGCCAACCGGGGCAGTGGGGCCTTTGGACGGGGCAGGCGAATGGCAATGAAGCGCAGCAGGAACGCGATGCCGGTGAGCAAAAGCAACAGGCCGAATGCCGCGCCAATGAACGCCAGCGAGAACATCGGCTCGCGCGCTGTGACCACAGCCAGCGCCACGATTGCGGAAATCGCGCCAACGACCCAGATGGTGCTTTTGCGGTCGATGCGGCTGTTGCCTTCGACAATCGCGCGGAACAGGCCGGCTGCGGGCACCGTGCGGGCACGCGCAAGCGGGGGCAGGGCAAAGGCGAGCGCAATGAGTAAGCCGTAGATCGCACTGACCGCCAAGGGAAGCGGATGCATGTTGAAGCCCGGCGCAACGGGCAGGATGTCGCCTGCGACCCAATATCGCGACGGACGTGACCGCAAGGATTTGCAACATATAGATGCGGAATATCGTCTGGCTGTCCGCGCCCGTGACCTTCAATGTCGCGATGCTTGCGCGTTTGCTGGCGAGATAGCTGCCCACGCCATTGCCGACGCCAATACCGGCGATCACCAATGCGGCGAGGCCGACAAGTGTCAGGAATTGCCCCATGCGTTCAATGAAGCGCCGTGTTCCCGGCGCGCCGTTTGACCGGTCGGTGATGTCCCAGCCCGCGGACGGAAATTGTGCCTCAAGCGCTTTGGCGACGGCTGCGGCGTCTTCCTGAGGCCCCAACTTGATGCGGTACTTGCTCTCATACATGCTGCCCGGCTGGATGAGGCCGGTGTCCGGCAGCGACGCCATGTTGATGATGGCGACTGGCCCAAGCGTGAAGCCTTCGCCCAAACGGTCGGGCTCTTCCGCAATGATGCCGGCTACCTTGAACGTTGCTTCGCCAAACCGGACGGTGCCGCCGGTTGCGATATCAAGCCGTTCGGACAAGGTTGGTCCGATGTAGATTTCACCCTTTGCGGGAGCTTTGGCCGGGCCACCTTCGCGTAATGTGAGCGTGCCATAATGCGGATAGGCATTGTCGATGGCCTTGAGTTCCGCAAGCAGGCTGTCGTTGCCAATCGCCATTGCGCGCAACGGATGGTTTCGGAAACCGCACCCGCCTTGCGCATCGCTGCCATTTCGGCAGCGTTCGCTTCGCGCTGTGCAATGCCAATCTCAATATCCCCGCCCAAGATCGTCTGGCCGCGCCGTGAAAGCTCGTCTGAAATCCCTGCCGTTAGGCTGCCAATCGCCGCCAATGTCGCGACGCCCAGAAACAGGCAAATCGCAAGCAGCCGAAGCCCGCGAATGCGCGCGGACAGATCACGGCGCGATATGCGCCAAATAGCAGCGAGGGGTAGGGTCAACCCACACGCTCCACCACATGGCCATCTTGCATCACAATCACGCGGTCGCATTTTTGGGCGAGTTCGGGGTCATGCGTGATAATCAACAGCGTTGCGCCCAATGCTGCGCGGCGGGCGAATAGCAGGTCGACGATCGACGTGCCGGTCGATCCGTCCAAATTGCCCGTCGGTTCGTCTGCAAATATGATTTTCGGGCCAGCGGCCATGGCGCGGGCAATGGCAACACGTTGCTGCTCGCCGCCTGACAGCTGCGATGGATAATGCGTCAAGCGATGCCCAAGGCCAACCGCTTCCAACTCGGCCTTTGCGCGACCGAACGGATCATCCATCCCCGCCAGTTCCATCGGGATTGCGACATTTTCGAGCGCGGTCATCGTTGGCAACAAATGAAATGCCTGCAGCACAATGCCGATACGTCCGCGCCGTGCGCGTGCCAGCGCGTCTTCATCCAGTTCCGTAAAGTCGAGGCCGTCGACCAGAACAGTGCCGCCAGTGGCTTGTTCAAGCCCCGCCAATACCGCCATGAGTGAGGACTTGCCCGACCCCGATGGGCCAAGCAATGCAACGCTGCTGTCATAGGGCACCTCAAGGTCGACGCCGCGTAAAATCGACACCGTGGCATCGTTGGAACCAAGGCTGAGGGTGACATTTGCCGCACGGATTGCCATATCCGTTTTCATGTTAACCGGAGCGTGCAAGGAAGCATCCTTATGAATAGAGGTTTTTGGCTATATGGTGCGCTTATTGTCGCAATCCAAGGGCTGGTTGCATGCGGGTCTAACCCTGTAGCGGAAAATAAGGCGCAAGCGCAGGAAACGGCGAAGGTTCAGCAATATGACCGGCTGGTCGTGGCCTTTGGGGATAGCCTCTATGCGGGCTACAGGCTTGCCCCCAATGAAGGGCTCGCGCCGCAATTGCAGGCCGCGTTGCAGGCCGATGGCATAAATGTGCGTGTCCACAATGCTGGCGTATCGGGTGACACAACCGCGGCGGGAAAAACGCGGTTGGCCTTTGTTCTGGATAATCTGGAGCGCAAGCCGGATTTGGTCGTGCTTGGCCTTGGCGGCAACGACATGTTGCGCGGTATCAAGCCTGCAGAAACCAAAGCAAATATGGTCGCGATGCTGGACGAGCTGAAGCGGCGCGAAATTCCCGTTGTCCTAACCGGTATGATAGCCGCGCCGAACCTGGGTCAGGATTATGGCAATGCTTTCAACGCGATATTCCCGCAACTCGCGAAGCAATATGACGCGCCATTATATCCGTTTTTCCTCGAAGGCGTGGTGACCGATGGCGCGCTGATGCTGCCCGATAACATCCATCCCAATGCCAAAGGGGTGTCGCGGGTTGTCGAAGGATTATCGCCGCTGGTCGAAGCTGCTTTGAAGGAACAAGGCGGCGCTGTATTAGAAAAATAATACAGCTGGGGACGCTAAGTGCTTGAAATGGTCACGCACGCGCTCCATCTGTTGTGCTATAGAATTACTGAGGGATTTAGCGATGTCGACTGAAACCGTTACCCAAACCGTACCAGAGCTGAAGCTGACTCCGCCCGACCCTGTGCCGACCGTCGCGCCGCAACAGGCGATGGGCTTGGTTCCGGTGACGGATGAACAGCAAAGCAAGCTTGCGCAGCGCGTTGAAGCCTATGTCGCTGACTTGGTGGCGCAGGATGTGAACAGCCCTGAATTCGGCAAGCGCGTGGACCAGTTGACCAACATGGGCCGCAAGGAAATTATGGAAGCATCGGCGCAGTCGAACCGCTTCCTCGATAAGCCCATTCGCCGCATGGATGAAAGTTCCGGCGTCGGTGCGGATCTCGCCGAATTGCGCCGCGTTGTTGAAGATCTGGACCCGTCCAAAAAGGGCAATTTGATGACCAAGCAGAAACTGTTTGGCATCATCCCATTCGGCAACAAGCTGCGCAATTATTTCGACAGCTATCAAAGTTCGCAAACGCATATCAGCTCGGTTCTCGCGCGCCTTGGCAATGGCAAGGATGAGCTGTTGATGGACAATGCCGCGATCGACGTTGAGCGGCAGAATCTGTGGGTTGCCATGGGCAAGCTGGAACAGATGATTGTCATGTCCAAGCAGTTGGATACGAAACTGGAAGAAAAAGCCGCTGAGCTTGAACTGTCCGACCCCGCCAAGGCGCGCGCGATAAAGGAAAGCGCGTTGTTCTATGTGCGCCAGCGTACGCAGGATTTGCTGGCGCAAATGGCCGTGACGGTGCAGGGTTATCTCGCGCTCGATCTGGTTAAAAAGAACAATGTCGAACTGGTCAAAGGCGTTGACCGCGCATCGACCACCACCGTTGGCGCATTGCGCACGGCCGTTACCGTGGCGCAGGCGATGACCAACCAGAGGCTCGTTTTGGACCAGATAATCGCGCTCAACACGACCACTGCGAATATCATCGACAGCACCGGTCAGTTGCTGCGCGACAATACGGGCCTTATTCATGAACAAGCTGCCGGCGCCACCATCCCGTTGGAAACGTTGAGCCGTGCGTTCCAGAATATTTATGACACGATGGATGCCATCGACACCTTCAAGATGAAGGCGCTCGATAGCATGAAGCAAACGTCCGAGGCGCTTGAGAAGGAAGTCGAGAAGTCCAAGGGCTATATCGCACGGGCCGAAGGGCAGGCGCAGGCGACCCAGTCGGTACAGGACAGCGGTTTGCTGTCACTTGAGGTATCGTGACGATATATTACCGTAGCCCTGAGCCCGTCGAAGGGCGCTTGTCGGCTGGGCGTGCTTCGACAAGCTCAGCACTACGGTGTGCACATCAAGGTACAATATGAATAGCCCCGCATCCAATTCCGACGACATCCTTAACGGCGCGGCGCGGTCGCTGCGCAATGTCCGCTTTGCGCCCATCGGGACGAAGTCGCAGGCGCTGCGCCGCGCACATTTCTGGGGTAAACTCAGCAAAGCGACAATGGCGGTCGGTGCTGTTTTAATTGGCGCAGGCATCATCGGCGGCATCATTGGCGGCATCGGTTTTTGGGGCGTGATGATTACAGCCCTGCTGGTGACAACCGCGGCCTATGTCCTGATGCGCTTTCCGCAAATGCCGATGCCCACGGCGGAGAGCCTTAAGCTGACGGATTTAGGCACATTGGCGGGAAAAACAGAGATTTGGCTTGAGGCACAGCGTCCTGCATTGCCCGCGCCTGCGGTGTCGTTGATGCAAGATATCGGCGTCCGGTTGGACCAGCTTGCACCGCAACTGCAAACGCTCGACGACAATGACCCTGCGGCACGTGAAGTCCGCAAACTTGTGGGGGAGCATCTGCCCGAGCTGATTAACGGCTATAAGCGCATTCCCGACAGCCTTCGCCACAAGGAGCATGCCGGAAAGACACCCGCGCAGCAGCTGGTTGATGGCCTGAAGACGATTGACCGCGAAATCGAAACGATGACCGGCCAGATTTCGCGCGGTGAGCTCGATAAATTAGCGGTGCGTGGCCGGTATCTTGAAATACGTTACGATAACGCCGCCGAAAATGGTCAGGCTGTGTAATCCCGCAATAATGTAAACGCGGGTCGCTATCGATTGCCCACGACATGCACAGGAAAACGGCGTGACCCAACCAAGCTTACAACGCGACATTTTTGGAACGCTGGCCAATGGTGAAGCTGTCCACGCGGTGACGCTGACCAATGCCGCCGGCATGTCGGTCAGGATCATCAGCTACGGCGCTTCTATCCAGTCGGTGTGTGTGCCCGACGCCAATGGCCAGTTTGCGGACGTCACAACGGGCTATGCCGATATTGCGGAATATGTCGCGCAGCGGCAATATTTCGGCGCGACCGTTGGCCGGGTCGCCAACCGGATTGCCGGCGCGCGTATTGAGCTTGATGGCAAGGTCTACAGCGTTCCCGCCAATGACGGTGTGCATTCGCTGCACGGGGGCGATGTCGGGTTTGACAAGGTGAACTGGACGGTCATGGCGTGCGACGCAGAGGCGTTATCGGTGACGCTCTCGCATATTAGCCCCGATGGTGACCAGGGATATCCCGGCACGTTGACGGTTACCGCAACCTATCAATTGCACCCCGAAAATGCGCTGTCGGTGCATTACGAAGCGGTCACCGATGCGCCGACCTGCGTGAACCTGACAAACCATGCTTATTGGCATTTGGGCGGGGAGGGGGCTGGCTATGATGCAATGGACCATGTGCTGACGATTGCCGCCGATCAATATCTGCCGGTTGATGCGACGCTTATTCCAACGGGAGAACGCCGCAGCGTTGTTGCCACGCCATTTGATTTTCGTGAACCCATGCCCATACGCAAATATGTTCGCAGCAACGCGGACATTCAACTAACCCACGGCAGCGGATATGACCATAATTGGGTGGTTGATGAGGAAGTCACGCGCGAACCCCGATTGATGGCACATTTGGAAGATCCAGTGTCCGGGCGGACGATGACGTTACTGTCCAACCGGCAGGGGCTGCAGTTTTATTCTGGCAATTTCTTTGATGGAACGACGTCGGGAAAGGCAGGCAAAAGCTATCGAATCGGCGATGCAATCGCGCTTGAGCCGCAAATGTTTCCGGACGCGCTCAACCAGCCCGCTTTTGCTTCAATTGTTCTTCGTCCTGGGCAAGTCTATTCGAATGTGATCATGTGGCGTTTCGGCATCGGCTGGTAGTTTTCTCCGAATATCAAAGGGTAAACAAAGGAAGCCCTAAAAACGCGAGCGCCGCTTGCGCTCCGATGCCTGTTTTAGATGCAAAACAGGTTGAAATCAGCTATGCATATCCTCTAGCAGAAAATGCATAGTTGGGATGCTCCATGAATTCACTGCTGAAAGGGGCTGGTGCCCCACCATTTCATTCGTCCTCAAGCATTTTGCTTATCGATGACGAGTATGAAATTCTGCCAGAATATCAGGAGTTTTTCGAACTCGCGGGGTTCAGAACGTTGACTTGCGCTGATCCCGTTCAAGGTATGGCAATGGTGCTTGAAACGCCCGACATTGCGGTTGTCATCACTGACCTGCGCATGGCGCATTTGGATGGCATCAGCATGATTAAAGGCGTGCGCGACGCCCTACCGGAAGGGCGTCATGTGGATTTCATGATTTTGACGGGTGACGCCAGCACGCAGCTAGGCGACGATTTGGCCGACATTCCCATCTTTCTAAAGCCAGCGGACACGGACGCATTGGTCGCGGCTATCCGCACGGTATTGGTGTGTTGAACCGCCGCTGGACCGAATTCCCGGCGACCCGGGATATTCCCAAAACAGAACTTCTGATTGCCCTATTGCTCGGTGTTGTAGGACTTTTCCTGAATATGTTCGAGCTCAAGCTTGGCTGGGGCATGAACTTTGTACTCGGAAACGTACTGGTATATGCATTTGTGCGCATGCTGGCGCCGCAGTCTCTGGTGCTTGCGGTTTCAGTGTCAAGTATCGGGTCGATCATCTTGTGGAACCACCCATGGGCTTGGATCGTGTGGGTATGCGAAGCGATATTTATCGCGGTCGTTGCGCGCCGCACCTCACCTGTCCGCAGCGTCGTCATTTACTGGATAGTGGCAGGCGCGCCTTTGGTGTTCCTATTCTATGGCGGCATCCTGAAAATGGATCAGCTGTCGCTTGCCCTTGTGGTCGCAAAGCAGGTCGCGAACGGGATATTGAACGTCGTTCTTGGTGAGTTGATTTATGTCTCCCTTCTGAGCGGAAATCCGTTCGGAAAATTCGGACATTGGCCAAAGCTTAGGGTTGAATGCTTTACGGTCATGTTATTCATGGGAACGGTGCTGATCCCGGCGACGGTGTATATGGCGCTGGATGCGCCGTCGCGTGAACGTGCCGCGATGGACGAGGTTAACAGAAACCTTGAATCGCGCATGAGTGTCGCGGACGCAAAGTTAAGTGCGTGGGTCGATTCCCGAACTATGCTGCTGCGCGGCTATGCAGATAATGGTGCGCTTCCCCCCGGCCAATCCGATGTTCGTTTGCCGAAGGAATTTTCGGCTGAATTTCAAAAAATTGCTGTCTTGCTCCCCAATCAAAGCCTGGCGGAATTTGCATCGGCTGAAGGTGGTTCGGTTATCGAAGCAACGGCGGCCAAAGCGGATCTATCGCCTTTAACGGACACCCGTGCGCGCCTGGTCGCGTTAAATCTTGGGCAAGGGCGATCGAATGTCGATTTTGCATTGGTCGTTCCACATGTTCGAAACGGCAAAGCGGACTATATTGTCGCAATATTACGTCCGGCAACCTTGCATGACCTTGTCGAAATCCCCGGCCAGCATTTCATGGACAATATTTTTGTGATCAGTCCTGCCCAAGGGACGTTCGCCCTCACTCATGTCACCACGAACGTGCGCACCCTTGTCGGTTCCATGCCCCAAAGTCAGCAGGCGACTGCAGTTACGAAACCGGTTCTTATAAGTGACGTCGATTATAGGCGTGCAATCACTTACGATCTGCGTGACTCGCAAATCGTTCGCGCGGGACCCATCGCTGCGCTGCCTGAATGGCAAGTTGCGTCAGTGCTTCCGCTTGCACCGGCGGTGCTAAAAGCGCGCAAGGGACAACTGGTTCAATTTGTCGCGCTCATTGCATTTGTTTTTCTGATTGGGCTGCTTGCATCGCGTATGAGCAAGAAGGCGTCGAAAATATTGCGGCGTGTGTCGCAGTCAGCAGCAGACCTTACACAGTTTGAGGCGGGGAAACCTGCGTCCGACCAGATATTTATTGAGGAAGTTAGCGAGATTTCGGGAACGATAGCGATTGCAGCGGCTTCGTTCGGTCGCGAGCGTGGTGCGTTGGCAAGCTATCAACGCCGGCTGAACAGCATCGCGCAGCATGCTCCGATCATCGTCTATGCCGTTGACGTCGCAAATGGCGAAGGGACGGACATGACCTATGTCAGCCCGTCACTTGAACAAATGCTGGGCTATTCGACGGCCGAAGGTTTGACGGACAAATGGTGGAGCAGTTCCATTCATCCGGACGACTATGATTACTGCATGGCTGCGTTTAGACATTTGGAGCCGGGAAAAGTGTACGCGGCTGAATACCGCCTCCGGCACAAAAACGGCCATTATGTCTGGGTATATGACACGCTATCGGTTGAGCCCACGGCGCAGGGGGCAGAGCAAGAAGCCGTTGGCATCATCATGGATATTTCCGAACGAAAGGCATCCGAGGATCAGCTTTTGCAATCGGACAAGATGGCAAGCCTTGGCCGGATGATTTCCGGTACCGCGCATGAGCTAAACCAGCCATTGAACTTTATCAAAATGGCAGCATCAAACCTGCGTGAAAACGCGGTTCGGGGGCGCTTGGAAGCGGAAAAGTTCATTCCCAAGCTTGAAAATGTTCTGGCGCAGGTCGAACGTGCCTCTGCCATATTGCTGCAGATGCGGATATTTGGCCGGACGTCGAAGGAAGCACCGTCCGCGATCAATATTCAACATACGGTTGAAGCGGCCATCTTAATGGCCGAACCACAGATGGAGCTCGACGGGACACAACTGATCACTGAAGTGAAAGCATCCAACATCTACGTTCGGGCGTTACCCGTGATGCTGGAGCAGGTTCTTCTGAACCTGTTCATCAATGCTAATGATGCTATTCATAGTCGGCATGATGTCGGCGATAGCGCAGAAGGTGAGATAAAAATCACCATTGATCGTAATGAGCGGTCGGCGGTGATCATAGTGGCGGACAACGGCCCCGGTATCCCCCCAGATGTCTTGCCCAAGATATTCGAACCGTTCTTTACGACTAAGCCGCCCAAGGAAGGTACTGGGCTTGGACTATCGATTAGCTATGGCATCATCCGCGACATGGGCGGCGTGTTGCGCGCCAAATCGAGCCGCAAAGGCGCACGGTTCATTATCGAACTGCCACTGGCCGATGCCACAGCAACCGAGGCCGCTTGAACCCGTCTGGGGGTTGGAACCAGATCTTCATGCGGTGTTCCATTGACAGGCAGCGGACTTCACAGCAAAGTGCGAATGACACCGGTTACCTTGGTCAACCCTAAAAGGAATGAAGCGATGATCAGCCGCCGCACGAGCCTTTTGCTTTTGGGTTCCACGCCACTGCTGCCTTACGCAGCCCGCGCGCAAGGGTCGGCCGCTACCTCCAGCCTTGATCCACATGCAGCGATGCGTTGGGCGAAGGGGTTCGAAGGCCAGCGCCGTGCAGATTTGGGCAATGGTCGTTTCCTTAATCCCATTTTTTCGGGCGATCATCCCGATCCGTCTTTGGTGTGTGACGGAGAGGATTATTATCTCACTTTCTCCACCTTTGACGCATATCCCGGCATTGTCATTTGGCACAGCCGAGACCTTGTGAACTGGCGACCAGTCACCGCTGCGCTAACAAAGCCAATCGGTTCGGTGTGGGCGCCCGATTTGGTGAAACATGACGGCCGTTTCTATTGCTACATTCCGGCGCGAACCCCTGAAAAGAAATCGATCTACGTCATCACCGCGGATAAGATCGAAGGGCCGTGGAGCGACCCGGTTGACCTGAATTTGCCCCTGCATATCGACCCTGCGCATGTGTTCAGCTATCAGGCGACGGCTTATCGACCGTCGGTTCTGTCGAGCATGTCTACGACCCGTGGCGTTATCCGGAAGAATGGGTCGTTGAGACATTCGCGCCCGAAGGCCCGAAGATCATGAAGCGCGGTGACTATTGGTATATGACGACTGCGGTTGGCGGCACCGCTGGCCCGCCCACTGGCCATATGGTCATCATGGCGCGCAGCAAGTCGCTTGCTGGTCCATGGGAAAATTGCCCGCGCAATCCGTTAATCCGCACGATTTCCGCGCGTGAAAAATGGTGGTCGCGCGGACATGCGACATTGTTCGAAGGCCCGGGCGGAAAATATTGGATGATGTATCATGGCTATGAAAATGGCTATTGGACCTTGGGCCGGCAGACGCTGCTTGAGCCCGTAAAATGGGACGCCGATGGCTGGCCGCGTCCATTGGGTGGTGATTTGTCCCGCCCGATTAAGAAGCCGCGGGACATTGGCCCTCAACCACATGGCGCGCCATTGTCGGATGATTTTTCGACGGACAAAATGGGTACGCAATGGGCGTTTTATGATCCGGCCAATGAAGAAGCCAATAGGCTGAAACGGGTAGGCGGCACCCTGCATATGGCGGCCAAGGGCAAGACGCCGTCAGATTGCGCGCCCTTATGCGCGTTGGTCGGCGATCAGGCGTACCGCGTCATTGTGGATATTGAAGCCGATCCCGGAGCGGAAGGCGGTATATTGCTGTTCTACAATCGCCGACTTTATGCAGGATTGGGTTTTGGCAGCAAAGGCATCGTCATGCATCGCTACGGCCTGCAACGGCCGCGCGGCGCCATTCCAGGACAACGCGACCCCGGCGGCAGCGCTGTGTCAAAACTGTCGATCCGCCTGACGAATGACCGCAACATACTGACCATTCACACCAGCGATGATGGCCGGCAGACATGGCGTAAGTTCGACGTCCAAATGGAAGTATCGGGCTACCACCATAATGTCGCTTACGACTTCCTTTCGCTGCGTCCAGCGCTCTACGCCGCCGGACAAGGCGAGGTCCGCTTTCGCAATTTCACCTATGAGGCTCTAACGTGACGACTCCATTGAAACTTCATCCTGACCGGCTGTTCCCGACGGACTCTGCCGTTCGGGATATCGCCCGCCGGCTATATGCCGACGTCGCTGGCTTGCCGATCATCAGCCCACATGGCCATACCGATCCCGAATGGTGGGCGACCGATGCGTCTTTTGGTAATGCTACGGAATTGCTCCTGCATCCCGATCATTACGTCCTGCGCATGTTATATTCGCAAGGCGTTCCGCTTGAGGCGCTCGGCATCCGTAACGCCGATGCTGACCCACGCGAAAGCTGGCGGCTGTTCGCCGAACGCTTTCATCTGTTTCGGGGAACGCCCTCGCGTATGTGGCTCGACTGGGTATTTGCAGAAAGCTTTGGCTTGGATGTTCTATTGTCGGCAGACACGTCAGACCATTATTATGACGCGATTACCGCAAAGCTCGAAACCAGTGCCTTCCGGCCGCGGGCATTGTTTGAGCGTTATAATATTGAGGTTATCGCCACAACCGAGAACCCCCTCGACGATTTGCGCCACCATAAAGCGATACGCGACAGCGGCTGGTCTGGTCGTGTCATAACGGCGTATCGCCCCGATCCGGTTATTGACCCTGAATTCGAAGGTTTTGTCGATAATCTGAAAACCCTCTCGGCCTTGACCGGTGAGGATTGTTTTGGCTGGACGGGCTATCTGGCCGCGCACCGCCAACGCCGTGCATTTTTTGCATCGATGGGGGCGACCTCCACTGATCATGGTCACCCGACCGCGCGTACGGCGGATTTGTCGCCGGCCGAGGTCGAGGCGCTGTTCGCCCGTGTCGTGCGTGGATCATGCTCTGCCGCGGATGCAGAATTGTTACCGAAATGGCGGGCATGAGCGTTGACGACGGCTTGGTCATGCAAATCCACCCCGGTGCGTTCCGCAACCACAATCCATCGCTGTTCCATCAATTTGGACGCGACAAGGGGGCGGATATTCCGACGACCACTGGCTATGTGCATGAACTGCACCCATTGCTGGCCAAGCATGGTAACAATGCCGACCTGACGATCATTCTCTTTACGCTGGATGAGACTGCGTACGCGCGCGAATTGGCACCGTTGGCGGGGCACTATCCAGCGCTGAAGCTTGGGCCCGCATGGTGGTTCCATGACAGCCCCGAAGGGATGCGCCGCTTCCGGAACCAGATGACGGAAACCGCCGGTTTCTATAATACGGTTGGCTTCAATGACGACACCCGCGCATTCTTGTCGATACCAGCGCGCCACGATGTTGCCCGCCGGATCGACTGCGGCTTTCTGGCGCAATTGGTTGCCGAACACCGCATGGAAGAATGGGAAGCAGCTGAGCTTGCGGTGGACCTGAGCTATAATCTGGCCAAAGCAGCGTATAAATTATGAGGCTTTCTGACGCCAATCTCGCGCATTTGCCCGTGGCGGTTACACAGCCAGCATATGACCGCAGTGCGCGCGGCGTTGGCATTGTGCATTTCGGTATCGGCGCGTTTCACCGCGCGCATCAGGCCGTTTATACCGATGATGCCATGGCCGCAGAGAGCGGTGATTGGGGCATCTTGGGGGTGTCGCTGCGTTCGGCCAATGTGCGCGACCAAATGCGTCCGCAAGACGGCCTCTATGCGCTCGTCGAACAGAGCGCAGATGGCAGTAAGGTCCGCGTTATCGGTTCGGTTGCAGATGTGATCGTCGCTGCGGAGGAACGCGACCGGCTTATTGCTGCCTTGGCCAATCCGGCGTCAGCTTCACCATCACCGGAAAAGGTTATTGCCGCGCGCCGGACGGCGCCATTGACTTTGATGTTGCGGATAGTGGCTCGGTATATGCCTATCTGGCCGAAGCATTCCGGCAGCGGCGTGACGCCGGATTGCCCGGCCTAACGTTGATGAGCTGCGACAATCTTGCGGGAAATGGCGCGCAGTTGAAGCGGCTGATGATCGCATATCTCCATCGTCATGCGCCCGAGCTTGTCAGCTGGTTTGAGGAAAAATGTGCGTGCCCATCGACGATGGTCGATCGCATCGTTCCGGCAACCACCGAAGCTGACCTGAAGGGCGCCGAGGCACTCACCGGCCTGCGCGATGATGCGATGGTGGTGACAGAGCCGTTCAGCCAATGGGTGATTGAAGACAATTTTGCCGGGCCGCGGCCAGCTTGGGAAAAACATGGCGCGTTGATGACATCCAACGTCCACGCTTATGAAGATGCAAAGCTGCGTCTGCTAAACGGCGCGCATTCCGCGCTTGCCTATTTGGGTTTGAAGCGCGGCCATGAATTTGTGCATCAGGCTATCGCTGATCCTGAATTGGCGGCATTGGCAAACACATTGATGCGCGACGAAGCAGCGACCAGTCTGGAGCTCTCGCCGGGGCAAGATCTCAACGCATATGCCGACGCATTGATTGCGCGGTTTCAAAACCCCGCGCTCAACCACCGGCTCATTCAGATTGCGATGGATGGCAGCCAGAAAATCCCCCAGCGCTGGTTGGCAACGCTGGCCAGCCAACAGGCGCGGGGGAAACGATGCCCGTCTATCCTGACCGCCATCAGCGGATGGCTATGCCATATTCGCGGCGACAATGGCTTTGTCGATGACCCTTTGGCAGAGATTTTAAAAGCAACATGGACGCAAGCAGGGGCACAGGGCATATCCGCGGCCTTGTTCAGTGCCGGTGGCATAATGGCGAGCGCTTGGACGCCAAGCGAAGCGGAGCTTCTCGAGATCGAACGTCAATTATAGACCATTGCGGCGCGCATAAACCGAGGCTGGATCAGTGCGCACCCCGCTCGGTGGACATCAAGCCCTTGGCGAGTGCAGCCAGCGCCAAGGCGATGAGCACATGATACACGTGCCACGCCACAGCCTCATCAAGCCACGCTGCGCGTCGGATGAACAACGTATCTGCCAGCATCAGGGCGCAACCCGCTGGGATAAGCCACGACCGCGCCAAAGGGCCAGGTCGGGCGACTGATGCAAAAAGCATAATCACTAACGCCAACAGGAACACAGGGCCGAGCAGCGGTTGCGCTAACAAAAAGATCGCGGTCGCCGCGCAAAGGATGAGGGCGATTATCGATATTATGTGTCTATCCGCTGGGCGGAACAGATAGCTGGATAATATGGCCACGGCACCCGCAAGGCCCAACAATTGAGACGCACCGGCATGCAAAGCGGCGAGCGCATCCTGCAAACCAGCCCCAAAACGCACCACGCCGATAAAGGCAGCTACGCCAAAGCAGGCCATCGCAAATGCCGGTAAATGTCGGCCGTTACGCCAAAGCGCATTGCCAGCAAAAATCGTGACCAACACAATGGCTGCGTCGGATAAAGCATAATGGGCGGGCATCAGACGCTCGTCACGGATTCTAACGTCTTGCTATTGGGGAGCAAACCAGCCTCCCGTTTAATGTCTTCGGACGTCAACCGTGATCCATCATGGCTCCAGCCGGGCGGCGCAAAAATGTAACAAAAGCGTTGCCACAGGCTCAGCCCGCGCTGCGACGCATCTTGCAGTATCCCGACATATTCGTGCGTTAAGATTGTGAATGGATTAAACGTCTCAAGGTTTTTGACCAAGCCATAGTCAACCGGCACGGCGCGGTCTTCTTCGACGAATGTGCCAAACATGCGATCCCAGATGATCAGTGTACCGGCGAAATTCGCATCCAGATATTCTGGATTGCGGCCATGGTGCACCCTGTGGTGGCTCGGCGTATTGAAAATAAATTCAAACCACCGCGGCAAACGGTCGATCGTTTCGGTGTGGAGGAAGAATTGGTAGGTTGCGTTAAGGATCCCGCAAAATACAACCAATACCGGATCAAAGCCGATTAAAATCAGCGGAATTTTGAGCATCATCGTTCCGGTAAAATGCTTCATCCAACTTTGGCGCAGCGCAATGGGCATGTTGAAATTGGTGGATGAATGATGGACCACATGCATGGCCCAGCCCCAACGGACGCGGTGGCATATGCGATGGTGCACGTAAAATCGCAGATCATCGAGCACGAAGCACAATAAGAACGATCCCCATGTGATCGGTATTTCACCAATGGCAAAGGGCGCCGCTGCAAATAAAGCAGCGGTGGTGATGAACGCAAAGATGGCATTTACCGGATCACTTGCGAGCCCAAGAAATATCGACAGCAAGGAGTCTTTGGCCGGTACCTTGCCCGCACGTTTCAGGAAGCGAATGGCGCCCAGTTCAAGCAAGATGCCTAGCCCAAAAGCGGCAAGCGATATAACGAACCAATTTTGGTTGATGAGCTGCGTAACTGTCACAAAATTCTCCCCCGCGATTAATATAAGGAATAGTCTGGTTGACGATATAAAAAATGGAATAATAAATGCATATTATGTAATTATTGGAACATGAATATAAATCTGAACAGACTGTCCCGGTTCGTCGCGGTTTATCGCCACAAGAGTTTTAGCCGCGCCGCCAGCGAGCTCGGCATGACGCATTCGGCACTCACAAAATCGGTGCAGCTGCTTGAACAAGAACTTGGCGCTGAATTGTTCAACCGGACCACGCGCAGCGTCGTCCCCACCGATGCCGGCAACCGTCTTGCGCAAAGGGCTGAGGAACTTTTGGCGCTAGCGGACCAAATCGGCGATGAGGTCTTAACGGGTAGCCGACATTTGCGGCTGATTGCGGGCCCTGCGGTCATCGAAGCATCATTGGCGCCAGCACTTGCTGCATTTTACAAGTCGCATCCGAACATCCGCGTGACGGCGGAAACCCTTCCTCTCGACATAGCGGCAGCACGGTTGCGCCAACGGGAAGCGGACTTGCTGCTTTTCCATTCAACGACCGTCAGCGCCATTCCCGAAAAGCGGTTGTTTCAGATAAGCAGGATTATCGACGAGGCCTATGTCGCGGTTATGCGTCAGGACCATCCCGCGTTGCACCGCGACTTCAGCATTGATGAGATGTTGCGATATAAATGGGCCATTCCCGGCTATGGGAAAATTTACCGCTCTGCCATTCCGACGGACGTGGAAGAAAAATATCGCAACGCCGGCTTCCCGCATTACCGCGTTTTAAGCCTCGTCTCGTGCTTGGCGTTGGTCGCCGACAGCGACATGATTACATTATTGCCAGCTTCGTTCGCCCATAGGGACGCACGTGCGCTCAATCTGACGGTCGTGCCGATGCACCCAAGCTATGCGGCACGCTATGACGTAAGCGCAATCACGCTCAAAAATGGTGGAGCCGACCCTGTGTTGGATGCATTGCAAAATGCTTTTGCGATGCAGACTGGCATAGGCTGAATTTCCGCAAACATCTCTACGCGATCAGTTGGCCCAATAGACATATTCCTGATCTTTTTTCCATGCGGCATTCAACGGAACATCAATCCGGATCGCGCCTTCAAGTAAGCCGGGCCAAAGGGGCTTCGGCAAACCGGCATTTTGCGCGTCAATCAACTTGCGCAGTTCCGCCACCCTTGCCGGATCCTTGGCCGCCACATTGACTTGCTCGGTGGGATCGGTGGCGAGGTTGAATAGCCACACCTTGTTGGGACGTTCGGAAACCTGCAATTTCCAGTCGCCTGCGCGCACCACTCGGTAATGCCCCGAACGCCAGAAGGTCACTTCGCGTTTCGGTCCAGTGCCAAACAGGTTGAAGCTGTCCATTTTGCGATCGCTGGGTACGCGCGCACCCGTTGCCGCTGCAATGGTTGCAAACATATCAAGGTGCTGCGCGACATCGCTGCGAACCGTCCCCGGCGCAATCTTACCCGGCCAGCGCATCATCATCGGCACATGAATGCCGCCTTCAAAGAAAGTGCCTTTATACCCACGATAGGGCGTGTTGTGATCCTTGATACCGGTATACCAAGCCCCGCCATTGTCGCTGGTAAAGATAACAAGCGTATTGTTGTCGAGCCCGGTGTCCTTCAACTTTTGCAGAACGTCTCCAATTCGCCGGTCAAGCTGACGCATCATCGCACCATAGACGCGCTGGGTATGGTCCTTAATTTGCGGCAGCGCGTCATAGTCCGATTTCAGCGCCTGTAGCGGGGTGTGCGGCGCATTATAGGCCAGATACATAAAGAAGGGCCGGTTCTTGTTCGCGTCAATTGCGGCCAATGCATTGTCGGTGAAATAGTCGGTCATGTGTCCTTTGGGACGAAAGCGTGCACTGTCCCCCCAATAGACCGCATATGGCAGGTTCGCCCATAAGAAGCGGTCAATCGGGTCCCATGGCAGCTTTGCATTGACGACCTGCGGGTCATCTTCGGCCATAAACAAATCGCCGCCCGCGCGCATGCCAAGGCTTTCGTCAAAGCCCTGCGACGTGGGTCGCAATGGTTTGGCTTCGCCCAGATGCCATTTGCCGATGTGGATATTGTGATAGCCCTGGGCTTTCAGTATCTCGGGCAACATGATTTCCGCATTGGGCACGCCCATATCGGCATAGGCCGGCAGGTCGCGGTTCAGCTCTTCATGATAGATGGTCGGATAGGGTGAGTTCCCTCCATTATGTGCCAGGTTTGAAGCAAATGCCGCTGGAATAGACGTAAATTCAAAACCAAACCGTGTCGGATAACGCCCCGTCATCAACGCTGCGCGCGAAGGGGAACAGGTGGCATTGGCGGCATAGCCATTGGCAAAGCTGACGCCCTGTTTGGCAATGGAATCGATATTGGGGGTCGGCACCGCGCCACCGGCAACCCCGCCACCGTACAGCGAAATGTCATTCACGCCCAAATCGTCTGCCACAATCAGGATGACGTTGGGCGGACGTTTGCCAGAGGGAGCGACCGCAGGACCCTGCGCCCATGCAATGGGACGGTTTTCGCCAATCGGTTCGCGCCATTCGCTGATGATGCCGGGAATGTAGATTTTATATTGCTGAAAACCCAAATAGCCCGCGCCGATCAACAGCGCCAATGCCCCGATCCATGTCCATTTTTTCATTCTGGGCTCTCCGGTTGGGTTTGATGTGACCGCCGCACGGATAGCCACAGAAACAGCAGAATTATCGGTAGCGAAATCAGGCTGGCATAATGTTCAGGCGGGTGATGGCCGCTGACGGGCACATGCTTTATCCAGCCCGACCAACTCAGCAACAGGCGCTCGATCAGAGACACCAACAGAAACAACGGCACGAGCGCGCGATAGCGCAGTGCGACCAGGAGGGTGACGATGCCGTGCGCAATCTGCGTCGCGCCCGCCCAGGCAAACATGCCGAAAATCATCGTTGGATTGTGGCTGAGATCAAGCCCTGCAATGACGCCCGCACCGCCATCAGGCAGGAAACTGTGGATCAACCCCGGCACGATCCAGCCAATTCCATAAAATGCCAAAAACCACGCAGAATAACGTGATCCACGATAGTGGATATTTGTACTGGGTGGCAGGAAAGCGTTCATCCGGTGACCTTTAAGAAGGCCAGATGCGCAAGCGCCGCCGCAAGCGCCAAGATGAGCGCAACCGTGACGCGTGGGCTGACGTAAAACGACACGACCCGCTGTGTCGGGAATGAAAATGTCGCAAGCGTACCAAGCAGCTTATCGGGATGGCCCTCCATAAAAGCGGGGTCCCTAACCAGCTTTATCATGTCGCGGCGGCTGCGGTAACGCATGAGGCCAAAGATCGTCCAATCGGGATCCGCCTCAGTATTCCAAGCATCAATATATCCGCCAACCTTACGTCCGACCATGCCGGGATGGCCGCCATTGCGGAACAGAACTGGCATGAAGCGTTTCGAATAGCGCTTCAGCAGATCGAAGCCTTGGACCATTTGCCCGGTTTTGGGGTCTTCCACCTGCTCCATCTGCGCTTTCACCAGATTGAGCATGACAAACTCGCGGCCGTCATCGGCTTCAAGGAACGCGCGCATCACCTGTTGGCTATTTCCAGTGCCTTCGAAACGCCCCGCCATTTGCGCAAGAAACGCATCAATTTCGGCAGGTTTCAGTGGGCCTGACCAATTGTCATACCAGAGCCGAAATAGCCCATAAGCGAGCAACGCTGTTCCCCAGATTATCCATGCTGTCATGGCCTAATTGCCCTTCTTTTTGGCGCGCTCGGCATCGCGCCGCGCTTTTGCGGCCTCTTGGCAGGCGGGTGACGTTTTTTTGATATTCTTGATAAGGCAGGCGCGGACATTGTCGCGGCTAAAAGTCGCCAATTCTGCGGAGCAGTATTTACGAATATCGGGCATGCATGCTTGGCGCACATTGTCTTGCGCCGACAGCGGTGCAGTTGACAGTAGCAGGGCCGACGCCGTCAAAATGAAGACTGCTTTTGACATCCTTGTCTTTCCCTTCACCCAATTGTCTTTTGCGTCCCGCAACGAAGCGGCGGAATATTATTGGCATTAATTGTGCCAAAATATATTTGCAATCGCTTTTGTCGCTTGCGCCAACGGCCGTTTGCCGCAAAACATGCCCGCATGACCAACGTATCGCACAAAATGACATCACGCGCAGAAGCGCCACTGGCCGATGGTCGGCGGGAACGCAGCCGGTCTAGCCGAACGAAGATCGTCGCAGCCATGCTTGATCTGGTCGGTAAGGGCGATGTCGCACCCAGCGCCGCGCGTGTTGCGGAGGTTGCGGGTGTTGGGCTCCGTTCGGTTTTCCGACATTTTGACGATATGGACGAGCTGTACCGCGAAATGGGGGAGGTGATTTCGGCGCAGGTGATGCCCATCATCCTCGAACCGCCAAGCGGCGCTAGCTGGAAGGAAAAGCTGTTCGACATTGCGGACCGGCGGGCAGTGGTTTTCGAAACCATCCTGCCTTACCGGATTTCGGCCAATCTTAAACGCTTCCAATCGCCCTATTTGATGCAGGACTATCGCCGGATGCTGCGGCTCGAATCCGACAGTACCGAGGCGCATTTTCCGGTGTCGGTAAAGGCTGATGTGGCGGGCACCCGCAGTCTCAATGTCATATTGAGTTTCCAGACATGGCGATTGTTAAGGCATGATCAGGAACTGCCTTTTGAAGATACCAAGGCTGTTGTGCGGCGTTTGCTCAGCGATGCCATGTCCGGCATGCCGGAGGATTGATGCAGCGCTTTGGTCTCGTTCTCGGTCTGGCGCTGCTGTTGTCTGGCTGCGGCGATGGAGATGTGCCGCCCGAAACAATGTGCACGGGCGTGCCAGACAATGAAATGGTCTGGGTCCCGGGTGGCAGCTTTGTGATGGGGGACGGTGCGCATTACGCAGAGGAAGGTCCACCGCAGACTGTGGCTGTTGAGGGGTTCTGGATCGACACACATGAAGTGACCAACGCCCAATTCGCGGCTTTTGTAAAAGCGACCGGTTACAAGACGATATCGGAACGCGATCCGCCCAAGCTGCCCGGTGCGCCGCCCGAAATGTTGGTCCCGGGTTCTGCCGTGTTCAATATCCCGTCGGACGACGACCCGCGCTGGTGGCGCTGGGTCGTGGGGGCGCAATGGCGACATCCCTCCGGCCCTAAAGAGACCATCGTTGGTCGCGACAATGAACCCGTTGTCCAGATCGCATATCAGGATGCCGAAGCCTATGCGCAGTGGGCGGGCAAGGAATTGCCGAGCGAGGCGCAGTGGGAATATGCTGCGCGCGGCGGCGCGGTGGCATTGCCGGAACCGGTCGACGCAAAGGGCAAGCCGCAAGCGAATTACTATCAAGGCGTCTTCCCGGTCAAAAACCTCAACACCGACGGCTATGTTGGCCGGGCGCCGGTGGGTTGTTTCAAACCGAACGGGTACGGTCTGTATGATATGATCGGGAATGTTTGGGAATGGACACGCAGCAGCGGATCGCGCGCCGATGCCAGCGAACCGGTGAACATCATAAAAGGCGGATCCTATCTGTGCGCCGCCAATTATTGCGCGCGCTATCGCCCTGCGGCGCGTCAGTTTCAGGAACGCGGGCTGGGCACCGACCATATCGGGTTCCGGCTGATCGATACAAAGAAGGCGGGGCCAGCGTCTTGACCCGTCATTGATAATATGACACTTTAAGTGCCAATACCACCAATTTTAGGGATGAGTTCATGAAAGTCCTACGCACACCCGACAGCGCCTTTGCCGCAATCGACGATTTTCCTTTTGCGCCAAATTATGTGGAGATTGCCGATCCCTCGGACGGCACGCCATTGCGCGTGCATTATGTGGATGAAGGGCCACGCGATGCGCCGGTGGTGCTGATGATGCATGGCGAACCAAGCTGGAGCTATTTGTACCGTCACATGATTGGCCCAGTCGTCGCGGCGGGCTTTCGCGTTGTCGCGCCTGACCTGATTGGTTTCGGTAAATCGGACAAGCCCACGAAAAAAACCGACTATAGCTATGCCCGCCATGTTGGATGGATGCGCCAGTGGATTGAGGCGGTTGGTCTGAGCAATATGACGCTCGTCTGTCAGGATTGGGGATCGCTGATCGGTCTGCGCCTTGTCGCAGAAATGCCCGATCGCTTTGCCAGTGTCGTGCTGTCCAATGGCGGCTTGCCCGAAGGCGGCCCGCCACCGCGCGCTTTTGCTATCTGGCGCGCCTTTTCCAAATGGAGCCCGTTTTTCCCAATCGGCAGGATCGTCAACGCTGGAGCAAAGCGTGCGCTCAGCGCGGCTGAGATTGCCGCTTATGACGCGCCGTTTCCTGACAGCAGCTACAAGGCCGGTGCGCGGATATTCCCTAGCTTCGTTCCGTTCGAGAACAATGTCGCGATCCCCGATCAGAAACGCGCGTGGGAAGTGTTTGAGAAATGGGACAAGCCGTTTCTGTGCTGCTTCAGCGATGGCGATCCCGTCACGCGTGGGGGCGAGAGCCGTTTCATCGGCCGTGTTCCTGGTACAGCGGGTCAGCCGCATTGCACGTTGAAGGGCGGTCACTTCATTCAGGAAAATGATCCGCAAGGCTTCGTCGACTGTATCCTAAAAGTGCGATAGTCATGCAGGTCCTGCGCACGCCAGAGGCCGCTTTCGCCGACCTTCCGGACTATCCCTTCGCGGCATATTATGTTGAGGTTGAAGCACAGGGCACACCACCCTTGCGGTTGCATTATGTTGATGAAGGCCCCCGCGATGCTGCGCCGATCCTGCTGCTGCATGGAGAGCCGACCTGGTCCTATCTCTACCGCAAATTTATACCGCCGCTCGCTGCCGCCGGGCACCGCGTGCTGGCACCTGATTTGATTGGCTTTGGCAAGTCTGACAAGCCGGCCAGCCGTGACGATTATAGCTATGAACGCCATGTCGCGTGGATGAGCGACTGGCTGACGCAGCTTGATCTGAACAACATCACGCTGTTCTGTCAGGATTGGGGCGGGTTGATCGGGCTGCGGCTGGTTGCGGCTTTCCCGGATCGTTTTGCGCGGCTGGTGATTTCAAACACTTATCTGCCGGTTGGCGAGAATATTGGCCCAGGTTTCGATGGCTGGCGCGCATTCAGCCAGGCCACGCCCGAATTCAAAAGCGGCCGGATCGTTGATGGCGGCTGTAACCGCGCACTGACCAGCGCCGAGATCGCCGCTTATGCTGCGCCGTTTCCTGATGAGAGTTTCAAGTCCGGCGCGCGCCAGTTTCCGGTGCTCGTGCCTGTGACCCCTGACCATCTGTCGGTCGCCGAAAACGTCGCGGCGTGGGCACAGCTTGAACGCTTCGACAAACCGGTGCTCACCTGCTTTGGCCATCAGGACAAGGTGCTCGGTCATCTCGATACGGAAATTCAGCGCCGTATGCCCGGCGCCAAGGGGCAACCGCATTGCCGGATCGACGCCAGCCATTTCTGTCAGGAAGATCAGCCGGAACAACTGGTCGCGCTGATCCGCAATTTCATCGCTGCCTAGGCAAAGGTCCGGCGGTTAAACGGCCCGTCGCCGCCGTCTGCGCCACCAGATCATAGCCGCTGTTGCTATCAATAATAGCCCGCCCACCGGCCATAATGCGATAAGCCGCGGTATCAGCAAGGTGCGCAGCGCATTTGCGAATATCTGTTTGGGCGCAGTGTAACCGTCTGGCATGGGCAGCACGTTGTTTGCCTTGGCAAAGGCGGCGTAATCGGATTGCATATCCGTAAAACGTTGCGGGTCGGAACCGGACAGATCGTTGGTCTCACCGGGGTCGGTGGTAATGTTGTAAAGCCGCCAGCGGCCATCGCCATAAGGCGGCAGGTTTTTGACGAGCTTGTAATCGCCTTTGAACAACACCGCGTTGCCGGACAATTCATAGCCCAATGGCTTATCCGCCGAATGCACGGACGATGCAGCCCCTGTGAGCATTGGTGTCAGGTCCATCCCAATCATGGGTTCGACGCGGCGTCCGGAAAAACGGCCTTGCTGCGGCGCGACGCCGGCGAGCTTCAGCAAAGTCAGCGGCATATCGGTGACATGCGCAAAACCCGATGCAATGCTGCCACCCTTAATCGCCCGGTTGCCCGGCCAGGCTATGATCATGGGAACACGCAAGCCACCTTCGTTTGCGGTAAACTTATATCCACGCAGGGGCGATGCCGATGCGCTGGCAAATCCCGCACCTTGTGCGGTCAGCGAACCCGGGCGTCCCTGTTGGGCGATGCTTTGATCATAGAGAAGCTTGGCGTTCCAGCGCGTAAATGCGCCCATGTTCATTGGGTCAGTCGCTTCCGCGCCATTGTCCGACAGAAACACGAAAATGGTGTTTTCATATTCACCGATGGCCTTCAGATGCGCAACTAATCGGCCAATTTCCCTGTCCATCGCCGTGCCCATGGCAGCATAAGCGGCCATTGCACCCGCACGTTGCCGCTTTTGCTCTGCCGATAATTTTGACCAGTCACCACTGGTGCCCATGGTCACCATCGCAACGTTCGCGGGCATCACGCCTTTGGCAATAGCTGCGGCGCGGCGCTCTTTGCGTAGCGCGGTCCAACCCGCATTGTAGCGCCCGGCATAAGCCGCAATGTCCGCATCGCGTGCCTGCACCGGAATATGGTTCGCGATGAAATTGACGGATGCCAGAAAGGGTTTTCCGCTGGCCCGGCCGCGATTAATATAGCCGATCATTCTGTCCACAATGAGCGTTGAGGAGTAAAAGCGTTTCGGCAGCTTGGCCGGCTTTCCATCGTCACTCCACTCGGTCTTGTCATAAATCAGCAGATTGGGCTTATCTTCAAAATTGTCCGCGCCCGATTGCGCCAGCGCGAGCGCGTGGTCATAGCCGCGTGCTGTGGGCAAGGTATCGGGCGTGTGGCCCAGATGCCATTTTCCGGTCAGGTAGGTGCGATAACCACCCGCGCGCAGCTGGTCCGCAATGGTCACGACGCGGTTGTTCAGATGCGACTCATAACCCGGTTTGCCGAGATGTTCCGGTGGAATTGTCTCCGGCATATTGCCCAGACCCGCGCGGTGGTTGATCACGCCGGTTTGCAGCATCGCGCGCGTTGGCGAGCAGGACCCTGCCACATGGAAGTTCGAAAAACGCACACCCTTGGCGGCAAGCGCGTCGATATTGGGCGTCGCAATCTCTCCGCCGAAGGCCCCGACATCGCTAAAGCCCCAATCATCCGCTAAAAGGATGACGATATTGGGGGCTTTTGCGGGCGCAGACTGTGCGCCAAGCGTGGTCGGGCAAAGCAGCGCCAGCGCCGTCAACAGCGTTGCCGGTCCTTTCAGCTTCATTGGTTCCGCAAAGCCTCAAGACAGCCCGTCTGCGCGAGCAGCGGATCAATGCGCCCCCGCGCATTTGCATCCAACGCGGCATAGCGCGCGCGCAAATCGGCGAGGCACTTCACCTGATATTTGAAAACACCCTGTGTGTAGGGCAGGCCCATCGCGGTGATGTGGAAGCTATCTTCGCCTGCCGCAATCGCGGCGGCGTTGGCGAGCAGGAAGGGCATGTAGATTTCGCCCACCTGTTGCAGCCAAGCGGTTATAATAGGCGCAAAGGGTGCATCCGCCTTATCCCATTCGCCCGTTATTCCCGACATATCATCAATATGGAGCAGCCAGCGGAAGCTATAAGGAAAATCTTTGCGCATCATCGCCTGCGCCGTGGGGTCAACGCCAAGCTGGGACAATTGGCCGTACATCCCGAACTCCGCCATGCTAGGCCGCGAACCGAACAGGCAATGTTGGTCCACCACATGCGCTTCCAGCGCACCCAGAATTGCGCGGGTTGACGCTTCGATCAGCGGGAAGTTTTCAGCCGCGCAGCCGACAATTGCCATGCGGCCGACCTGGCGCGCGCGGAACTGTTCGGCATAGCCCTGACTTGTCGTCAGGCCGCCGCCCTTCATGGCATCAAACGCGAGCCAGCGGCTCATCTGGATCTGGTCGACCTCCTCCAGCCAGCGATAGCCGAACATCGCCTTTGTCACCCACTCATCGGCGAAATCCTCAATCAAATGCGCGATAAAGGCGTGCGCCGGATCGGGCGGGATGACCGAACGTTCGGTGTGCCGCGCCTCCAGATCATAGATCAAAGGCGTTGAATCATTGTGGAATGTCCCATCGGGATATTCCATCACGGGGATGACGGGCGCTTTGACCTTGCTCAACGCATCGCGTGAATCAGCACCATGCACCCACAGATGCGGGATGCGGCGATAGCGCATAAGCGCGCGCATCTTCATCGAATAGGGCGAACCGAGTGCGCCGTTGATCGTGTACATGGCCGTCGTTCCTTCCGTCATGGCGGGTGTACGTCTGTAAAGCGTCCTATTGACATTATCAATGTCAATATATCGGCGGGGAGCCTATTGATGAGGGCCGGCAAGTCTCCCTCCGCGCCCTCCACCGATGATTTCATGCGCCGTCTGGCTGCGCCAATTGTATAAATTGACATAATGTCATATTTGATGATATGTCAAATATATGAAAAGCAAAGTCGATAGCCTATCGGGCACCAAGCGTGAACGCACCCGCGACCAGTTGTTGGTGTCGGCGCAATCGCTGTTGATGCACGAAGGCGCCGGGGCGCTCGGCCTGCGTCAGATTACGACCCATGCCGGTATGGTACATGCGAGTTTTTACAATTATTATCCGGACGTGGCTGCGCTGCTCGGTGATTTGGGCGAGCTGCTCGGCGCGACCCATGCCGCAGCGATGGCAATGCCCAGCGAAGGCGATGAAGACGCGGCATGGCGCTTCACACGGATCACGCGCCAGACGTTGCGCATTGTGGTGGAGCAGGCAGACTTTGGCCGGATGATGTTCGACATTGGCTTGCCGTCTGACCGGCTGGCTACCGAGTTGCGTTTGCGGTTAAAGATGGACATTGAAGAGGGCGTTGCGCATGGTCTCTTCGTCTGGCACTCGATCTGCATCGGGGTGTCTTAGGCTTCGACAAGATTGATCCCGCAACCGCCCAGCTTCTGAAATATTTGGGACTGGATGCCGCCGAAGCGGAGCGGTTAGCACATGCGGCTTTTGATTTTCCACCGCCACCCCAATTGCCGATGCGTTGGCTGGCGCTGCCGACGTCCCCGCAATCACACACAGGAAACACGCAATGAAGCGTACAGCACGCCGCGGCATCGTGATCGACAAGGGTGCGCGCGATTTCGAGGCGGCGCTGCTCGGTACCAGCTTCAATGCGCAAGACCCGGGGCGGCGTCCCGATAGGATTGTACAGGCGAATGACGTGGAAGAGGTTATCGCGGCGGTAAAGCGCGCGCGTGAAAAAGGCCTGACAATCGGTATCTGTTCAGGCGGGCATAGCTGGGCGCAAAACCACATTCGCGACAGCGGGATGCTGCTTGATTTGTCGCGGTTGAACAGTATCGCGATCGACAGCGAAGATGGCATTGCAATCATTGGCCCGGGCTGCCTTGCAGGGGAACTCAATGCGGCGCTGGTAAAACATAAACTCTTCTTTCCTGTCGCACATGCCTATACGGTCGGCATGGGCGGTTTCCTGCTGCAAGGCGGCTTTGGTTGGAACAGCCGCGCGTTGGGGCTGGCGTGCCAGAGTGTGATCGGCATTGATGTCGTTCTCGCCGATGGCACCTTGGTGCATGCCAGCGAACGGGAAAATCCGGAATTACTCTGGGCCGCAAGGGGCGCTGGGCCGGGCTTTTTCGGTGTCGTGGTTCGTTTCCATCTAAAGCTGCACCGCCGCCCCAAATTTGTCGGGTTGAAGCTGCAAGTTTTTCGTATGCGCCATTTGGAAGAGGTGATGGCATGGGCAGACAAAGTGGGGCCGGATGTGTCGCCTACTGTCGAGTTTCAAATGGTCTTCAACCGAAAGGCGACCGGTATCTTCTCCCACGGCATTGAAGTTTTGGCGCCGGTCCTGACCGATAGCTGGCGCGAGGCGCGGGACGCGGTTGCCTTCATCAACGATACTCCATTGCGGTCCAAGGCCAGTCTGAATCTGCCGCTGATGCCGATGTCGCTCAACATGATGATGAATACCGGTGAGAAGACGCTGTTCCTGCCCAATACACGTTGGACCGCCGATAGCATGTGGATGAATGATCCGATTGATCCGCTGTTGCCCGCGCTACGCAAGATTGCAGACAGCCAGCCGGCGGCCCCAAGCCATGCCTTATGGCTCAACTGGAACGCCCCGCCGTCCAGACCCGACATGGCTTTTTCGCTCGAAGCACGCACCTATCTCGCGCTGTATGGCGGGTTACGCGGCACGGCGGCGACACCCGCCGATGAAAGCTGGGCAACCGACCATATGCGCGCGTTACAACCGCACAGTGTCGGCATTCAGCTCGCCGATGAAAATCTGGGACGCCGGCCGATGCCGTTTATGGCCACAGCCAATCTGGAACGGCTGGACGCACTGCGCGCCGAATTTGATCCCGATGGCCGATTCAATAATTATATGGGGCGTGTATCATGAAAAATAGTAAGCCAATTGTCGGGCGCTATCTGGGCTATCGCGAGGCGGACGATGCCCAGCCCTATGCCCGATTTTTCAACCCAGAACTTGCCCCGTTGGCACCGCATGTGTGCGCGGCGCTTGATCGCGGCGGCGTACCCGATGTTCTGATCCCCGGCATTGACCAGGCGAATAGCAACCTGTTCGGCGCGGAGGCTGTGTTGGAAGATGGCTGGGTCCTGACGCAAGACGGCGGCATGCGGGTCAGCGTGCGCACGGCCATGCCCGGTGTCACCCCGGCGATGGTGGATTGGTGGTTCGGCTGGCATGGCGATGCGGCCGCCAAATATAAGCTTTGGCACCCGCAGGCACATGTCCATGTCGGCTGGCGCGAAACGCCGCCTGCAGGGGCCAGCGGTCGCGCCCTTTATGTTGGGCAGACGTCAATTGTTGACGAATATATCGGCAGCGGCCTGATCCGTGGCGCGATCCGTTTTGTGCCGCCCGCAACGCTTGGCTTTACCGACAAGAGTCTGGATGACGACCAACAGGCCACCATCATTTGCGCGCGGATCGGCCTTGGCGACGCCCCGATCGATGTCGGCTATCTGGCGCACCATGTCCGCGCGGTTCCCGGCGGCAGCGAGATGCGGTCGCGTTTCTGGATGGGCGGACGCCATGTCGGCGGGCGCAACCTCGTCGGCAGCTTGGCCGCAGCCGCCGCAAAGCGCGTTTTGCGCCTAACCGAGACTGACGCCCGTGCCTTGCTGGTGCATTGCGCGCAAGAAATGCCGCATCTGGCATCCTTCCTGCCGGAGCTGTTCAGCGCATTCAAAGACGAGCGATAAGTTTGCCATTGGCGCCGTTGCACGACGCGCGCGTCCAATAATCACGGTGCAACAATGCGATGTTGGGCAAGGTGTTCATAGTCGGCCATGCAGGCATCGGCGACAGCGCGCGCTTCATCGTCGAGGTTGAGCGGGCGTATATCTGGTTTTTGGAAGCCGGTGCTGGCCGCGACCGCGTCATACCAATGGCTTGCCCAAATGCCGTCATCTGGGTGGATGCCAGCGGGCCATGACAACATGGCTGGGTCCCATGCGATGTTGAGTGCATCGCAGAGCAAAGCCAACGTCTTCGCGGGATTTTTAAGAATGTCCGCGCTGTCGACGACGGGTGGGGCATAGCCGGTCCGGTCGGCGATACGATCAAAGAACGCACGCTGGGTTGCGTAACCAAGGTCTTCGACGTTCACGCTCTCTCGCTTAACGCGATAGCTGGCGACCATATTCGCCGGTTCGCGAACGAGAAAGGCGTGGCGGCAGTTGGTCAAATCATCGGGTTGGATTGGGCCGACCATATGGTGGGTCATCTGCTTTTGATACCACAAGGGCGCACCTCCCGGTGCCGGACCGGAAAGGCGGGCTGCTACGCTGGACCAGTTGCAATCCATATCGGCGATGACTTCTGCTGCCATGGGGTGCGGCTCGCCGCTATGTGCAAGGAAGCAGCCGTAAAAGGGTTCGTCACTGACCGCGCAATCCGCGCGCGACGAAAAGCTGCGCATCATAGCTGTCGAGATGTTGCGTGGTCCCGACCACATGCATATCCGCTGTGTCAAGGTCGGCTCTGGCCTGCGACGTCGCGCTCGATGAAGGCGCGGTAGAGATTTTGTAGGCGCTCGACGACTGGCCCCTTTCCATCGGTTAAGACACGGCCATCGATGGTATGCGCAGGAACAACCCCGGCAAAGGTTCCGGTGACAAAAGCTTCATCGGCACCATAGACATCGGTCATGGAGAAGTTGCGTTCGAACACAGGAATATCATTCTCCCGGCACAGGCGAATGACGTTCGCGCGCGTGATGCCGGCGAGGCAATAATCACCGGTTGAGGTCCACACTTCCCCTTTGCGGACGATAAAGAAATGGGTCGAATTGCATGTGGCGACAAAGCCGTGCGGGTCGAGCATCAAGGCTTCATCTGCGCCCGCTTGCGCCGCCTGAATGCAAGCGGTGATGCAATTGAGCTTGCTATGCGAATTGAGCTTGGGATCCTGCACCGCCGGATCACCGCGACGGACGTGGACGGTAAACAATGACAGGCCGCGATCAACCGTTGCGGGAAGCGGGTCTTTATATTCGGCAATAATGACAATGGTCGCGGGTGATACGACCACACGTGGATCTTGGTACGGCGTTGAACGTATGCCACGCGTGACCATCAGCCGGATATGGCATTTGTCCATCTGGTTCGCGTCAATGGTCGCATAGAGGCGCGCCTTCATTTCCGCGCGGGAAATGCCGATGTCCATGGCAATCGCCTTTGCGCCTTCCCACAAACGGTCAAGATGTTGGTCCAAAAAGGCCATGCGTCCTGCGTGAACGCGGATTCCCTCCCACACCCCGTCACCCAGCATGAAGCCGCTGTCAAAGACAGAGACCATTGCCTGCGCACGGGGCGTAAGCTGACCATTAACGTTGATGAGGATCGCGTCATTGCGCGAATCAGAGACGAAATCATGCGTTCCAAGTGCCATGTTGTTGACCGTAACGTTGGCCGGGCGGGCGCGTCAAATAGGAACGCGCAACGTCCATCTCTTAACGCTTCGCAGAGAACCGCAGCTTCATCGCGTGTCTGACATTTGGCGGAAACGAAACGGAACCAAGGGACTTCTTGATTACGCGTTTAGTTGGTTCCCCGGTAAGGATTCGAACCTCAATAGACGGAGTCAGAGTCCGTAGTCTTACCGTTAGACGACCGGGGAACAGAAGGCGGGCGTATATGCTGGTGCCCGTGCACGGTCAAGCCGCTGAATTTGGCCGGTTGCGACGATATTCAAAAATGTTGAATTTTTAACGTGCAGCGCGTATCAAGGTGTCAGGTACCGGCAGCACATCTGCCCGGATAGAAAATAAGAAGTGAGTTTACGGCTATGGGCGAGAATGTCGCGCCATCGCCGCAACAGGGACGCGGGCGTAAACGTAAAAAACCGCCCCGTCGCAAGAATGCGGCACCCAAGGCTGCAAAACTGCAGCAGGCTTCGGCTGAGGGCGCAGCGCGTGCACACACATCCAACCCGTCTTCGAAACCCGCCAATGGCTTTGCTGCTGCCGATAACGCGGCTTTGCGGCGTAATTGGCTTGATCGGACAGCATATGCTGCGCTGGACCTTGGGACGAACAACTGCCGATTATTAATCGCGCGGGCTGGCGGCGATGATTTTACTGTCGTTGATGCATTTTCCCGGGTCGTCCGGCTGGGCGAGGGGCTTACTGCGACGGGCCGGATGAGCGATGAGGCCATGGACCGCGCGGTTGAGGCGCTTTCTGTGTGCGCCGAGAAGCTGAAAAAACGTAATGTCGTTCTGGCAAGGTCCGTCGCCACCGAGGCATGCCGTCAGGCCGTCAATGGCGCGCAATTTATCGAGCGCGTCAAGCGTGAGACAGGCATTCATCTCGACATCATCAGCCCACAGGAAGAGGCGCGCCTTGCCGTCATGGGATGCCATACCTTGCTTGAGCAAGGGGAGGGCCCAGCGTTAATATTCGACATTGGCGGCGGATCGACCGAGCTTGTGCTGGTGTCGACAAGTGGCGTTGTCCCGGAAATATTGGACTGGGTAAGCGTTCCATGGGGCGTGGTTTCGTTGACCGAAAGTGAACGGGCCGAGGCCGAGACGCCCGAGCAGCTAAACGCCATTTACGCAGCGATGCGTGCAAAGGTGATGGCAAGCTTTGCCGAGTTCGCCGCACGTTTGCCGGAGGATGGCGGAGACCGCAGGCTTTTGGGGACTTCGGGAACGGTCACGACGCTTGCCAGCGTCTATTTGAAGCTGAACAGCTATGACCGCCGCGCTGTGGACGGGCTGTATTTGCCGACCGCCGCCATGCGCGAGATTAGCCGCGAGCTTGCCCGCCGCGATATAGACGGGCGGGCTGAATTCCCGACCATTGGGCATGAGCGCGCAGACTTAGTCGTTGCCGGTTGCGCCATCCTTGAGGCTATTTTTGATATATGGCCCGGTGAGCGGCTGGGCGTTGCGGATCGCGGAATTCGCGAAGGCATTTTGCGTGCGCTGATGGCGAGCGACGCCAAGCGCAGAAATCGACGGAACTGAAAATGGCAGACAATTTATTTGGTGGTAAAGATTCCGGCCGGACACTGGCGGGTAAACAGAAGGTCAAGACCGCCAAGCGGCGCACGGCTGGATCAACCCGCTGGCTTGAGCGGCAGTTGAACGACCCATATGTGAAGCGCGCGCATGGCGAGGGCTATCGCAGCCGCGCGGCGTATAAGCTGGTCGAGTTGGACGAGAAGTTTCACATATTGCGCGGTAAGAAAGCCGTGGTGGATTTGGGCGTCGCGCCGGGCGGTTGGGCACAAGTGGTGCGCAGGCAACAGCCAAAGGCAGCGATTGTGGGTATCGACCTGTTACCGGTCGACCCGCTTGAAGGCGTTGTGTTGCTCCAAATGGATTTCATGCACGACAGCGCGCCGGATAGGTTGATTGCCGAACTCGGCTGCGCTCCGGACCTGATCTTGTCAGATATGGCGGCGAACACCGTTGGTCATAAACAGACCGACCATTTACGCACAATGGGCCTGGTCGAAGCGGCCGTCGATTTTGCTATTCAGGTCTTGCAACCCGGCGGCGATTTTGTTGCGAAAGTGTTTGCGGGGGGAACCGACCCGGTGATGCTGAGCATTCTTAAAAACAACTTCACCACGGTCAAGCACGCCAAACCACCGGCAAGCCGCAAAGGATCGGTGGAATGGTATGTGATTGCGCAGGGAAAGAAAGCTTAACCCGCTTTACGCGCTTTCGCGACCGCGGCTTTCAGGGCATCTAGGCCAACCGCACCTTCCAATATCTGGTCGCCGATAATGAAGGTCGGGGTGCCGCCAAAGCCAACTTGCTGCATGATCGCAATGTTGCTTTCGACCTCGGCAATCGCTTCACGCGAGCGCGCAAATTTTTCGGCAGCGGCAAGGTTCATCCCTGCTTTTGAAGCGGCGGCACGGATGCTTTGGGCGTCAGGGCGGCCACCGCTGAACATGGCGTCATGAAATGCCTTATGCTTGCCTTGCTTGGCCGCTGCGAGTGCCCATAAGGCTGCATCGCGGCTGGTCGCACTGAGGATCGGTACCTCGCGGATGACAACGCGGATGTTGCTGTCGCTATCGATAAGCTTTTGTACATCTGCAACGCTGGAGCGGCAGAACCCGCAATTATAATCGGTAAACTCGACGAGCGTGACATCGCCATTGGGGTTTCCGAACTCCGCGCCGGGGAAGGGCTCGGTCAGCTTAGCGCCAGCAGCGCTGAGGCGCTGTGTTGCCTCACGCTTTTGCAACACGCCAATGGCTTCTGTGATAATTTCGGGATTTTCTAATATATATGCGCGTACAATCGCCTCGGTCGCTTTGCGGTCGTCGGCGTTCATACCTGCGGCGGCGGCAGCCGTGGCGGCCTCCTCTGCTGCAGCGCCTGCTGGTTCTTGCACGGACATGCTATCTTTTGGCCAAAACAGATACGCGCCGATGGCGGCCAGCAAAAGTGTAGCGGCAAGAATGAGGATAAGCGGCGTACGCGTCGTCATTTGGTTGTTCATAGCGGCCCGATTAGCTCCCGCCGCTCCCCGTTGCCAGCCAATTCAGCGCTTCCGCTTCTTGAGCTGCGCAAGCTTTGCTTCGGCAACCATGTTGATGTCCTGAGCGCGGATCCAATCGGGGGAATATTCCGGTAGGCCAGCCATTGCGGTCTGTGCGTTCGGCAAAGCGAGTTGCGGTGCACCTTCCATCAGGTAACGCTCCGCACTGGCAAGGGCCGCGCGCGCGCTATCGCCCTTTTGTTCGTAGACAACGCCCAATTGGTACCAGGCAAAAGGATTTTGATTATCCTTTGTGACGGCGGCTTTAAGGACCTGAGCTGCCTCATCGAGTTTTGTCTTGTCCTCGGTTGCAATTAACGCATGCCCGAATATGGCGGCGATCAGCGGCTGATTGCCCGTCAGGCTTACCGCTTTGCGCAAGGGTATAATCGCGTCGGCTGGCCGACCGGATTCGAGCAATATTTGCCCATGCAATTCAAGGAAATAGGGATCTTCGGGTGCCGATGCGACGAGGGACGAGGATTCATTCAACGCCTTTTGCGGATAAGCAGACTTATGCCACGCATAGGCACGCGCATAGCGGGCAGGAACGCTTTGGTCGTTTTCGGGATAATCGCGCATCGTCGCCGTCGGGTCAGAGAGATAACCTGTCAGCTTTGCCTTGATCCGCTTAAAATCATTCTCCCACTTCGGATTTAGCGGCACATCCCACGCCGGATCGGCGGAATATTTGTCCTGCAGCACCGAAATACGCTCACCCGACAAGGGGTGGGTGCGACCATAGCTATCCTCTTGCGGGATGCCGAGGCGGAATTCGAAATTCTGCAGCTTTTTGAAAAAGCTGATGGAGCCCCGGCCCGAAATGCCTGCGGTGGAAAGATATTGTGCGCCCGACGCATCGGCTGTGCCTTCTTGTCCGCGGCTGTAGGCGAGGAACTTGCCCATCGCGGCTTGCTGGCCCGCGGATAATATACCCATGCCCGCTTCGCCCGCGCCAGCCGCCATGGCCGCAGCGGCCAATATGAGGCTGGCAATGCTGATGCCGCT
>JAJTEF010000048.1 GCA_021300355.1 Sphingomonadaceae bacterium
TTTCCTACATCGGCAAGATTATTTCCTACAGCAAATGAACGCGGCCATGCTGCATGCAAAAGGGGGACGGCCGGCGCGGAAGCGCTGGTGCGTGCTTCCGGCTGATGGTGTTGGTTGATTAAGGCCCGCTTGTTCCATCAGGCTATTGCCCCCGGGCCGCCTTTGCTGGCTGTCATGCTGTCCATCGGGGGAAAGGTTCGTAAACCCCCAAAGGCTGTCCGCACGGACAGGACGGTTTCTCGCCACATCCAACCATGTTTGCGCTGTTCAGAGCTTGATGCAACAGGCCCTTTTTCAGGCTGAAGCACGCACCCTATCGCGCCGACCGTGCCAACAGGTTTCCCCGCCAGCGTTCCCGTCATCCCGACCAGCGTTCCGGACCGCCGCCTGCATGACGCGACTCGAATAACCGATATGGTTATTTGTAGGAAAGTTGTTTTTGGCCCGCGCACAAAAAAGGCCCGAACCATCGCGGGTCCGGGCCATGAGTTGGATGTTCGCGGGAGGAACATCGGGAGGAGGCGGAGCGTATTAGGAAAGGAGAGAACGCCCCGCCGCCAAGTCGTGGAACTCAATAGTTGTAAGCACGCTCACCATGTTCGGTGATGTCCAGGCCTTCGCGTTCTGCATCTTCTGCGGGACGCAGGCCTGTGGTGAATTTCAGTCCGTAGAACAGGATTGCCGAGACAACCGCCGTCCACAAGACTGTCGTGCCCACGGCCCAGACCTGAGTCATTACCTGACCGGCCATGTCATATTCGCCGGGGATGGCGGGGAAGACGGTGTAGTCAATCCAGCCCTGACCGCCCAATGCGGGGTCAGCGACCACGCCAGTGGCGATCGCGCCGACAATACCGCCGATGCCATGGACACCGAAGACATCCAGCGTATCGTCATAGCCAAGCTTGTTCTTCACATAAGCGACGAAGACATAGCACAGACCCGATGCCGCAAAGCCAAGGAGGATGGAGGTCATGGGCGCTGCAAATCCGCTGGCTGGCGTAATCGCAACCAGACCCGCAACCGCGCCGGTAACGGCACCCAACAACGATGGCTTACCATGGTGGAACTGTTCAATCAGGCACCATGCAACCGCAGCGGCCGCCGTGGCGACAAAGGTGTTGATGAAGGCAAGTGCGGCAAGGCCGTTGGCTTCGAGGTTCGAGCCAGCGTTAAAGCCGAACCAGCCCACCCACAGAAGCGACGCACCAATCATGGTCATGGTCATCGAGTGTGGCGGGGTTGCTTCTTTGCCATGGCCGACGCGCTTGCCAATGATGAGGCAGCCGACAAGACCAGCAATACCGGCATTGATGTGAACGACCGTGCCGCCAGCGAAATCAAGCGCGCCCCAGCCCCACAGCAGACCCATGTCCTTGGGTGCATCAACCAGAAAGTCTGGTCCAGCCCAGTACCACACCATATGTGCGATCGGGAAATATGCGAATGTCAGCCACAATACCGTGAAGATCATCAAGGGTGTGAACTTGATACGCTCTGCAAATGCGCCGACGATCAACGCCGGCGTGATGCAGGCAAAGGTCATCTGGAACACAACAAAGGCATATTCCGGAATGTAGACATTGTTGCTGAACGTGGCGGCATAGGTTGTGGCATTAACGCCCTGCAGGAATATCTTTGAAAAGCCGCCGATGAAGGCGTTACCGCTGGTGAAGGCCAGGCTGTAGCCATACGTGACCCAGACAAGCGCCGCGACCGACACGATCATGAACACCTGCATCAGCAGGCTGAGCATATTTTTGGTGCGGACAAGGCCGCCATAAAACAGCGCAAGCGCCGGGATCGACATCAGCAATACCAATGCGGAGCTAATCAGCATCCACGTCGTATCGCCCTTGTCGACCATGCCGGCCATTTGTTCAACGGGCGGTGCCTTGATCGGGCCGTCGGCGACGGCAACCGCCACCGCTGCCGCGCCATCAGCAGCTTTTTCGGCTGCCTCCTGTGCGAAGGCGGGCAAAGCGGCGAACAATGTCGCCCCCGCCGCGCCTAGAAACTTGAGTGTCTTGGACATTTTCTGGTTCCCCTAGCTTGCTATTGTCGCGTCAAAGCGCGGTTTCGTTGGTGTCGCCCGTGCGGATGCGCAGTGCACCGGCAAGTTCGAATTCAAATATCTTGCCGTCACCAATGGCGCCTGTTTCAGCGGCCTGCTGAATGGCCTCGACCACGGCAGGGGCCTGATCGGACGCGCATGCGACCTCGATTTTCACCTTGGGCACCATGTTGGTTGCATATTCGGCGCCGCGATAGATTTCGGTCTGCCCTTTTTGTCGGCCAAAGCCTTTGACCTCAGTCACAGTCATGCCGGACACGCCCAACGCCGTGAGCGCTTCGCGCACCGGGTCCAGTTTGTGCGGCTTAATAATGGCAATAATATATTTCATGCACGCCCCCAATTTTGGTTGTGCAGTGCAATAAGCAAACACCGTGCCAGAAACGGGAAATGCACGTAAATGAGACGATTACAGGCGATAGGGGTAGCACATATCAGCGCCACCACCCTGAAAAATGCCTAAAATTTAATCAGCAGAATATCGCTGCCTAAATATTAGGCATTCAACCAATGCGGATCGATGCCCATAAGGGCAGATGGTCCGACGCCTGTTTGGACAGCGGTGAAATATGGCTGTCCGCGGCGGTGACTTTCACGTCGTGGCTGACGATGATCCGGTCCAATCGCGCAACGGGGCGCGATGTATGAAAGCTTTTGGGCGTTTGCACCAGCCGGTGATGATGGAACGCAAGTTCGTTCAATGCGCCGCTGTCCGACCATTGGTTGAAATCACCCATCAGAACCGTCGGCATATGGCGCGGGCTGGCATCAATCGCCGCCACCAACGCGCGGATTTGCTTGCGCCGCCACAGCCCGGATAAATCGAGATGCACGCCAATGATGCGCAATGCATGGCCCGCAACCGACAGCTCCGCCATCACCGCGCCGCGTGGTTCCAACGTTGGCATATCAATCGGCTGACAATGGCGCACCTCCATGCCCTTGCGCACCAAAATGGCATTGCCGTGCCAGCCAATGGCGGCAGGACGGGAAGCCAGCGGCACGGGCATCCAAGATGTTTCGGCCTCCAGCATCGCCAGCGGCAATGCACTGACACGCGCGCCGAACCGGCGGTCGACTTCCTGAAGCGCGATGATATCGGCGTCGATTTCTTTGAGCACCGCCAATATGCGTTCGGGGTTGCGCCGTTGGTCAAGGCCGACGGCCTTGCGAATATTATAGGTCGCAACCTTGAGTGCGTGGCTCATATCGGGGTCATGCGGTTCATTCGGTCATATCGCAATGCTGACCGAAATAGGCACCCATCAACCCGCCGTGCCGCCTACCGTAAGCGCGCTGACCAAGGTCGTGGGTTGCCCGACGCCCGCCGGAACGCTTTGGCCGCCTTTGCCGCACACGCCGATGCCATCATCCAATGCCATGTCGTTGCCAAGGCCAATGACCTTGTTCAGCGCGGTTGGGCCATCGCCAATCAATGTCGCGCCCTTGATCGGATCGCCAAGCTTGCCGTTCTTGACCAAATAGGCCTCGGTACAGCTGAACACGAATTTGCCCGACACGATGTCGACTTGCCCGCCGCCAAAGCTTTTGGCGAAGATACCGTTTTTGACGCGGCTCAACAGTTCAGCCGGATCGTCATTGCCGCTGCGCATGAATGTGTTGGTCATGCGCGGCATCGGTGCATGGGCGTAGCTTTCGCGGCGACCATTGCCGGTGGGGGCAACACCCATCAGGCGCGCGTTCATGCGGTCCTGCATATAGGCGCGCAATATGCCGTCTTCGATCAGGACATTTTCCTGCGTCGGTGTGCCTTCATCATCAATCGACAGCGAACCGCGGCGGTTCATCATGGTGCCATCATCGACAACGGTCACGCCGGGCGCGGCAACGCGCTGGCCAATCTTACCGGAAAAGGCGCTGCTGCCCTTGCGGTTAAAATCGCCTTCAAGACCATGGCCGACGGCTTCATGCAGCAATACGCCGGGCCAGCCGGGCCCAAGCAACACGGTCATTTCGCCAGCGGGCGCCGCGACCGAACGCAAGTTGGTCAGCGCCTGCGCCAATGCTTCATCAATGGCATGTTCCCATTCATGATCTTCAAACAATTTGTCGTACAGATAGCGCCCGCCAAACCCATAAGTGCCGGTTTCGCGGCGGTCGCCGTCTTGCGCGACGATGGAGACATTGAGGCGCACCAAAGGCCGGACGTCGGTGGCGACAAAGCCATCGGCGCGCACGATTTCGACGACGCTCCAGCTGCCCGACAGGCTGACGCTCACTTGCGCGACGCGTGGGTCACGCGCGCGGGCGGCGGCGTCGATTTGTTGGCACAGCGCAACCTTTTGCGCGAATGGCACGAGTTCAAGCGGATTGCCGTCTGTATATAAATGCCGGTTGTTCTGGCGCGGCGGCGGGGCGGGCTGTTCCTTTGCAGGATCGAGCAGCTTCAACGTTTCCCCTGCCCGGCGAATCGCGGCCTCGCTCATGTCATTGGCGTGGCTGAACCCGGTCATCTCACCCGACACACCGCGCAGGCCAAAGCCTGAACCCGTCGAATAATCCGCCATTTTCAACCGGCCATCGTCAAAACCAAAGCTCTCGGTCGCGCTATATTGCAAATAGAGCTCACCATCATCGCACGCCTTCAACGCATCACGCGTAATACGCTGCGCCGCGTCAGGGTCCAGAAGGCCGGGTTGGTAAAGATATGAGCGGGGATCGGTATAAGTCATTTTGCGTATATGGGACGGTGTGGCGGCGGTTGAAAGGGTAATTTGCATATTCATTCCGCAGTGAAGGGTAGAGTGCCCCGTATCATCACCGCAGCGCCTGCGACCGTCGAAGGGCGTCCATCGGCACAGCGCCAGCACTTTGGACACCCTTCGACTCATGCCCGTCGGCACCGCCGCCACGGTAAAGGCGATGCGCCCTGCCGAAGTGCGCGCAACGGGCGCGGACATCATCCTTGGCAACACCTACCATCTGATGCTGCGGCCGGGCGCGGAACGCGTCGCGCGGCTGGGTGGGCTGCACCAGTTTTCGGGCTGGGACCGGCCGATCTTGACCGACAGCGGTGGGTATCAGGTCATGAGCCTGTCGGCTTTGCGCAAAATCACCGAAGAGGGCGTGGCGTTTCAAAGCCATCTCGATGGGTCGAAACATATGCTGTCGCCCGAACGATCGATGGAAATCCAGCGGCTTTTGGGGTCCGACATTGTCATGGCGTTTGACGAATGCCCCGCCAATGGCGTGAGCCGCGACGAAGCGATCAAATCGATGGAATTATCGATGCGCTGGGCCAAGCGTTCACGCGACGGGTTCGACAGCGGCGGTGAGCATGCCGCGCGCGCGGCCTTATTTGGCATTCAACAAGGGTCATTGGACGAAGAATTGCGCAAGCGGTCGGCCGATGCGCTGATCGACATTGGTTTTGATGGCTACGCCGTGGGCGGCCTTGCGGTGGGTGAAGGGCAAGAGGCGATGTTTGGTTGCCTCGATTACGCGCCCGACCAATTGCCCGCCGACCGGCCACGTTATCTGATGGGTGTGGGCAAGCCCGACGATTTGGTGGGCGCGGTCGAACGCGGCATCGACATGTTCGATTGCGTCCTGCCCACCCGCTCTGGCCGCAATGGACAAGCCTTTACCCATCACGGCCCCATCAACATCCGCAATGCGAAATTTGCCGAAGACCAAGGGCCGATTGACGACCAATGCACATGTCCGGTGTGCGCAACATGGACCCGCGCCTATGTCCATCACCTGATCCGGTCGGGCGAGATACTGGGCGCGATGCTGATGACGCAGCATAATCTGCATTATTACCAAATGCTGATGGCCGGAATGCGCGCGGCGATATCGCAAGGGCGCTTTGCGGCATTTGCTTCCGATTTCCGGCGGGATTATGTCCGCAGAAAAGATCAGGGTTGAAACCATGACGCGCGTCGCACAAGCCATCGCACGCGCACAGGCCAACAGTCCGTTTCTTGCCGGATTGATGGACCGCAACCCCGAATTGATGGCGATGGTCGCGGCGGGCGCATTTGACGCGGCGCTGGCGCAATCCCTTGCCCGAACGGCGGACAATGTCGGCACCGCCTTGCGCCAACAGCGGCAGGGGGTCGCGCTGGTCACCGCGATTGCGGACCTCGCTGGCGTTTGGGATCTCAGCCGCGTCACAGGCATCCTCTCCGACTTTGCCGACCATGCGCTCGACCAAGCCATATCCGCCGCCATCGAAGAACGCGTACCCGGTGCGCCCAACCAAGGCTTTGCCGTCATTGCGCTGGGCAAACATGGCGGGCGCGAGCTGAATTATTCGTCGGATATCGACCCGATTTTCCTGTTCGATCCCAAAACCCTGCCCCACCGCGAACGCGACGATGTGGCAGAGGCCGCCGTGCGCTATGGCCGCCGCGTCATCGAACTATTGTCCGCATTGGACGGCGACGGATATGTCTTTCGCGTCGACATGCGGCTGCGGCCATCGCCTGAGGTCAGCCCCATCGCCTTGCCCGTCGAAGCGGCCATCGGCTATTATGAATCAAGCGCGCTGGCGTGGGAGCAAGCGGCATTCATCCGCTCGCGGGTCTGCGCAGGCGACCGCGCGCTGGGCGCATATTTCCTAAACGCGATTCAGCCCTTCATCTGGCGCAAGTCGCTCGATTTCGGGCAATTGAAGAACATCACCGCAATGACCGCGCAAATTCGGGACCATTATGCCAAGGGTCAGAAAATGGGCCTTGGGTTCGATCTGAAGCGTGGCCATGGCGGGATTCGCGAATGTGAATTTTTCGCGCAGGCGCATCAGCTGATCCATGGCGGACGCGATCCTGTACTGCGCTTGCCCGACACCCGCGAGGCGCTGAAACGGCTGGCGGCGGCTGGGCCGATTAGCCCGCACGAGGCGGAGACCTTGTCATCTGCCTATGAACAGTTGCGGACATTTGAACATCGTCTGCAAATGCACAGCGACCGGCAAACGCACGGGATACCGCAGAACCGCGAAACCGCCGATGCCGTCGCGCGCTTGCACGGGCTGGCGGACGCAGACGCGTTGATTGACGCGATCCGTCCAATCACCGGACAAGTCGCGACGATTTACGACCGGATGGTGGACGCAAGCGGCAGCGAAGGGCCGCGCATGGCCGATGAAGGCCTGCCGCTTGAAGAACAATTGACTGATTTGGGCTATACCGACCCCGCCGCCATCATGCAGCGCATGGCCCGGTGGCGCAGCGGCAAGATTCGCGCGATCCGCAGCGCATCGGCGCGTGACGCGTTCGAAGCCGTCCTGCCCGCGATCATGAAAGCATTGGCGCTGGCCCCTGATTCGGACCGTGCCATCGCGCGGTTCGAAAACATGATCGAGGCGATACCCAGCGCGATCAACGTCTTCCGCTTGCTGGAGGCGCGGCCCGGGCTGTTGCATTTGGTCGCCAACATTTTGAGCTACGCGCCGACGCTGGCCGACGATCTTGGTCGGCAGAGCCGCTATCTGGACGCGTTGATTGACACGAGCGCGATGAACTTGCCCGGCGACATGGCCGCTTTGCACGACGCGATGGCGCGCCGGATTGGCGATGCCGATTATCAATCCATGCTCGACATTGTCCGCGATTATGTTGGCGAAAAACGCTTTGCGCTGGGCGTGCAGTTGATTGAGGGCCGAAGCGACGCAAGCGACATCGCGCGCAGCTACGCCCATTTGGCGGAGGCCGCGTTGCAGATGCTCACCGCCGCTACGGTCGCCGAATTTGACAAGGCGCATGGCCGCATTGACGGCGGCGAGCTGGTCATTCTGGCATTGGGCCGATTGGGCGGCGAAGCGTTGACGCATGCGTCGGACCTTGATCTGATATTGCTGTTCACGGGCAATCATCTCGCCGAATCCGATGGGCCGCGTTCCTTGGGCGCGACGCAATATTTCAACCGGCTGGCGCAACGCGTGATTGCCGCGATGTCGGTGCCCACCGCATCGGGCGCGTTATATGAGGTCGACACCCGGCTCCGGCCATCGGGCGCCGACGGATTGCTCTGCGCGTCGGTGAAAAGCTTTGACCAATATCAGCGCGAAAATGCGTGGACGTGGGAGCATATGGCGCTGACGCGGGCGCGCGTGCTGTTTGGTTCCGCCCATGCCCGTGCGCAGGTGGGCGCGATTGTCGCGGACGTTTTGCATGGCCAACGCGACCCGGAAAAACTGCGCGTTGATATCGCCAGCATGCGCAAGGACATGGCCGCGCATAAACCGCCAAAGGGCGATCTGGATGTGAAGCTGTTGCCCGGCGGCTTGGTCGACATGGAGTTCATCATCCACCGGCTTCAGTTGGAAACACATGCCGGTTTGGTGCCGCAGCTTGGCCCTGCCATTGATGCGCTGGTGACAGCAGGACATCTGCCCGCAGACTTTGCCACGGCCTATGCGTTGTTCGCGCGGCTATTGGTCATGGTGCGCCTCGTCGCGCCCGATTGCGCCACCCCGCCATTGGCCGCGCAGGCGTTGATTGCACACAGCCTGGGCTTTGCCGATTGGGATGCACTGATGGCTGCGATTAGGGATTATCGCGGGGTTGTCATGCACGAATGGCAGCGGCTATTTGGACCACGCGATTTTTGAAAAGGAACACATAATGACCGATATCAACGACACCCTGCCCGACGTCACCGTTGCGGATAGCGCTGGCAATGCGGTCAATCTGGCGGCGCTCAAAGGCCCGCTGGTGCTCTATTTCTATCAAAGGCCGACACGCCCGGTTGCACGAACGAAGCCAAAGATTTCACCGCATTGTCGGCGGATTTCGCCGCGCTCCATTGCCCCGTCTACGGCATGTCCAAGGACAAGCCCGCCAAGCTTGCGAAATTTGCGGCGAAATATGAACTTAACGTCACGTTGCTGTCCGACGAAGCCAGCGATGCCACCGAACAAATCGGCGCGTGGGTCGAAAAATCGATGTACGGTAAAAGCTATATGGGCATTGACCGGTCAACCTATCTGGTCGGCAAAGACGGTAAGGTTGCGCAGGTATGGCGCAAGGTAAAGGTCAAGGACCACGCCGCCGAAGTTTTGGCTGCGGCCAAAGCGCTCGGCTGAACCGCGCGAATCCTATTACAAAACCGAAGCCCTGAGCTTGTCGAAGGGCGGTTCCCGTTCGCACGCTTCTCTCGCGTGCCGCCCTTCGACGGTCGCAGACGCTGCGCGTCTGCTGCTCAGGGCTGCGGTTTGTTGGGGCGCGCGGCTTGCGACAAACGGACGAATCGAGGCGGCAACCGATTCGGTCACCGCTGGGACGCTCCATCGCCCCAATAATCACGAAATTTCGCGAGTCTTGGCGGGACCAAACGGGTGTATGACGCGTTGTTCCGAACGCCAGATATTGCCCAAGCCAGTTTGGAAATTGTCGGTAAACCGCCACTTTAGTGCCCCGTTGAACGCTCCATTCAACGACTCAACGCGTTTGAGCGGCGGTTTGTCCCGCGATTATGACCGGCATGTTGCATTCGTTTGAGCCATCGGACACCGCCATTTTCCTAATGAGTGGGCAGATCCTCTGTCTTGGTCAAACTTCTGAACTGCGTAAAAGCGCGGGTCGCATGATAAGGTAATACGCAACATGGTATCCAGCGCTTTGGCAAACTGCCAATCACTGATCCTTAAAGCTGTATCTGCTTTGGTAATGGTCGCCGCTTTCACAGCAGCAACACCATCATTCGCCAACTCAGCCGCCGCCTCATCAGACACTTTCCGTATTTCACCAGAAGATTTGCGCGCGAACCAAAGCGCGCTTGGCGTGTCGGACCCTGAATTCCGCGCGTTGAACGACAGCTGGGGCAGCATCAACGGCACCGCAACCAAGGTTGCAGTTGCCGTTCCATCGATCAACCCAGTGGACATCATGAAATTCTCCAGCGGCTATGGATATCGCAACGCACCGACGCGTGGCGCCAGCCGCAACCACAAGGGCATCGACATTCCCGGCGCCATCGGCACACCGATTTACGCAACAGCAGATGGCTTCATCGGCCGCGCTGAATCGGTTGGCGGTTATGGCAAATTGGTCGAAATCAACCACGGCAACGCGGTGCAGACACGTTACGGCCATTTGTCGGCGATGAATGTTACGCCAGGTCAGCGCATCCGCAAGGGCGACATTCTGGGCTATATGGGCTCAACTGGCCGCTCGACCGGAAGCCACCTGCATTATGAAGTGCGCATTGCTGGTGAAGCCATCAACCCAACCGCATTTCTGTCGCCAGAGAAATTTGACGCAAACAGCGCAAAAATGTTGCTCGCTGCAAAAACTGTTGATAGCACTGCCATCGGTGGCCCTGCTGAAGGCGAGTAAGCAGACAGGCCAAAACGCATCACCTTTGGGAGAGGGTGTAATCTTGGGGGCTGGCGCGGGATACTGCGCCGCCCCTTTTCTTTAACTGCTGCATGGCCTACATATCCGATATGAGCGAAACTGAAGTCATCTCTATGACCGCCAATGCCGCGCGCCGCGTGGCCGAGATTGCAACCAAGCTTGGGAAAGATCCGGTGCTGCGGTTGTCGGTTGAAGGTGGCGGCTGTTCGGGCTTTCAATATCGTTTCGGCCTCGCCGACAGCGTTGAGGCGGATGACATCACCGCGCAAGGCGAAGGCGCATCTTTGGTCGTCGACCCCATCAGCCTTGATCTGGTGCGCGGCTCTGCGGTGGATTTCGTCGAATCGCTTGGCGGCAAAAGCTTCAAGGTGACCAATCCGCAAGCGCAGGCCGGTTGTGGCTGCGGCTCCAGCTTTTCGGTTTGATGCAATAGCCATGCGCGGCTAGGGTCGCCGCCATGCGTATTGCGACTTACAACATCAACGGCGTCAAAGCGCGCCTCCCCCGCCTGCTCGAATGGCTGGAAGAAACCCAACCCGACATTGCTTGCCTGCAAGAGGTGAAGTCGCAGGACGAGGGCTTTCCGGTCGAAGAATTCGAACGCGCGGGCTATGGCGCGATCTGGCATGGGCAAAAATCGTTCAACGGCGTTGCGATCCTTGCCAAGGGTACGCAGCCTGTCGAAGCACAGCGCACCTTGCCCGGCGACCCTGAAGACGAACATGCCCGTTATCTGGAGGCGGATGTTTTCGGCATACGCGTTGCGAGCATTTATTTGCCCAATGGCAATCCGCTGCCCGGGCCGAAATTCGACTATAAGCTTGCGTGGATGAAACGCTTGTACGACCGCGCCGCCGAATTGTTGGCGGCGGAAATCCCTGCGGTTCTGGCGGGCGACTATAATGTCATTCCGCACACGCACGATATCTGGGCACCCGGCGCGATGTTGGACGATGCCTTGCGCCAACCCGAAAGCATCGCGGCCTACCGTGCGCTTTTGGGCCAAGGCTGGACCGACGCGCTGGCGACGCATTATCCGCAAGGCGGCATTTGGACATTTTGGGATTTTCAGGCCGGCGCATGGCAACGCGACCATGGCTTTCGCATCGACCATCTTTTGCTCAGCCCCGTTGTTGCCGACCGCTTGGCATCCTGCGGCGTGGATAAGGACCATCGCGGCCGTGAAAAGGCCAGCGACCACGCGCCGACTTGGGTGGAGCTGACCGAATAAAATAGATATTGTAGCAGTCGCTACATTTTGGTATCAGGTTCCCACTATTATGGGGAGTTTGTCATGACCTTGTTTCGCCTTTTCCTCGTTGCCGTCATTGCCATCGTCGGCGCCTATACCAGCGTCACCATCGCCAATCATGGCATGGGGCTGTATCCGATATTTTTCGGAGACATTGCGGAGATGGCGTGGCCCGGGCAGTTCAATCTCGACTTTTTATTCTTTCTGATGTTTTCCGGATTCTGGGTCGCATGGCGTCACGAATTTACCGTGGCCGGGCTCGTTCTGGGATTTGCGGCCTTTAATCTTGGCGCACCGTTTTTGGCCGCCTATCTGCTTGTGCACAGCTATCGGACCAAAGGTGACGTTGCTGCCATTTTGCTCGGCCCAAAGCGGGCCGCACGCGCGCGCTAAACGGCCTTGGCGTTTATATCGTCAAGGCCGATGCTTTTCAGGAACAGCATCCCTTCGATGCTGACCAGAAGCCGCGCGGCATCAATGTCGCGCTGCGCTTCGTTGTCGGACTGCAGCTGCGCCTTGCCCCATTCCAGAAATCCGCGGCCAATTTGTTCGCCCACCGCGCGGCAAAACGGGTCGCCCATCGCCGCGCGCGCCGCGACATCAAGCCAGATCCGCATATAGGGCCACAAAGCGTCTTCAAAAACGATGCCCGCCAATTTGCGGCGCAGCGCATCCACGGGCAGCGGCTCGGCGGTGTGTGTGCTGATCATCTCCACCAGCTGCGCCGAAATCTGTTCCAACACCGCGGTGATGATTTCGGATTTGTCCTTGAAATAATAAAGCAGCATCCGGTCGCTGGTGCCCGCGGCCTTCGCCAACGGGCGCAGGCTCGACGCCGAAAGCCCTTGCGCAAGGACATAAGCGGTCAATCGCTCGATGATATCTGCGCGTTTGGTGTCGGGTTTGGTCACGCCGACGCTATAGCGCACCGAAACACATCAGGGCAAAGGGCAAAGTCCAAAGTCCAAAGTCGCCGGGGTAACTGGACAGCGGCGGCGGCAATCACTATCGGCTGGCCATGCCTGAATCCAAAACACACGCTCACCCTTCCGATTCCATCCTGATCATCGATTTCGGGTCACAAGTGACTCAATTGATAGCGCGCCGCGTGCGCGAGGCCGGGGTCTATTCGGAAATCGCGCCATTCAATTCCGCCGAAGCCGCATTCGCGCGTATGAAGCCAAAGGGCATCATATTGTCGGGTGGCCCCGCATCGACGACCAAAGCCGATTCGCCGCGCGCACCGCAATGTGTTTTTGATAGCGGCCTGCCTATCCTTGGCATCTGCTATGGCCAACAAACCATGATGATGCAGCTGGGCGGCCATGTGAGCGAAGGCGACGGCGGCGAATTTGGCCGCGCCTTTATTGAGGTCGAGAAACCCTGCGCTTTGTTTGACGGATTATGGGCGACCGGCGACAAGCATCAGGTGTGGATGAGCCATGGCGACAAGGTCACCAGCCTTGCCCCCGGCTTTGAAGTCGTCGCCACCAGCGACGGCGCGCCTTTTGCCTTTATCGCCGACGAAGCGCGGCAATATTATGGCATCCAATTCCACCCAGAGGTCGTGCACACCCCCGATGGCGCGAAATTAATCTCCAACTTCGTACACAAAATCTGCGGGCTTGCGGGTGATTGGACGATGGCGGAATTCCGCGCGACGAAGATTGCCGAAATCCGTGCGCAAGTAGGGTCAGGCCGCGTCATTTGCGGGCTTTCGGGCGGCGTCGACAGTTCGGTTGCGGCCATCCTCATTCACGAAGCAATTGGCGCGCAGCTCACCTGCGTCTTTGTCGACCACGGCCTGCTGCGTATGAATGAACGCGAACAGGTCGAAACCTTGTTCCGCGACCATTATAACATCCCGCTCGTCGTCGTGGATGCCGAAGAACGCTTCATGGCAGGATTGGCGGGCGTCACCGACCCCGAAAAGAAACGCAAATTCATCGGCGGCGAATTCATCAACGTGTTCGAAGAAGAAGCCAAGAAAATCGGCGGCGCTGATTTCTTGGCGCAAGGCACGCTCTACCCCGACGTGATCGAAAGTGTCAGCTTCACCGGCGGACCTTCGGTCACGATCAAAAGCCACCATAATGTCGGCGGCCTGCCCGCACGGATGAACATGCAATTGGTCGAACCCTTGCGCGAACTGTTCAAGGATGAAGTGCGCGCCTTGGGCCGCGAATTGGGCCTGAATGACCAATTTGTCGGCCGCCACCCCTTCCCAGGCCCCGGCCTCGCCATCCGTATTCCCGGCGAAGTGACCAAGGAACGGTGCGACGTGTTGCGCAAGGCGGATGCCGTCTATCTCGAAGAAATCCGTAACGCAGGCCTATATGACGCGATCTGGCAGGCCTTTGCCGTGCTGCTGCCCGTCCGCACCGTCGGCGTGATGGGCGATGGCCGCACCTATGACAATGTCTGCGCCTTGCGCGCGGTGATGTCGACCGACGGCATGACCGCCGACATCTACCCGTTCGAAAGCGCCTTCCTCAGCCGCGTGTCAACACGCATCATCAACGAAGTCAAAGGCATCAACCGCGTGGTTTATGATTATACATCAAAGCCACCCGGAACCATTGAGTGGGAATAAGGCTTACACAGCCATGACCATCACCTTCGAACCCGAACGCAACCGGTTCAACATGCCGACGGAGGCAGGCGATGCTTATGTCACCATCCGCTGGGACGGAGATGTCATGATATTGCCGCACGCCGAAGTGCCATCCGCCTTGCGCGGGACGGGCGCGGGGGGACGGCTGGCCACGGGTGTGTTTGAACAGATCGAAGCAATGGGCATCAAAGCGCGGCCCACATGCCCGTTTCTGGTCAAGGTCGCAAAGTCGGACCCGCATTGGCAGGATCTTTTCGGTATTTGATATTGCGCTAGGCCGGTAATGGCGCGAAGACGGCGGCATGGAACGCATAGAGACACAAGTGACCGGTGGGTGCCAATGCGGCGCCGTGCGCTACCGCGCCGATGCCGTGCTGGATAGCTCCCACATTTGTCATTGCCGCATGTGTCAGAAGGCCGTGGGCAATTTCTTCGCTGCGCTGATTGGCATTCCCCGCGATGCATTCCAATGGACACGCGGCGCGCCAGCGATTTTCAAAAGCTCGGACCCCGTTACACGCGGATTTTGCGCCAAATGCGGGACGCCGCTGCTTTATGATTATGCGACCAGCGAGCATCTGAACGTCACCACGGGGTCGCTCGACAATCCAGCCGCTTTCCCGCCCCGCGCGCAATTCGGCAGCGAAGGCCGCATGCCATGGTTTGGCGATCTCTGCGAAATCGAGGATGAAGGCACGACCGAAGAGACGATGGCGGAATTTGCCCCGACTATCAAAGCCAGCAACCACCAACATCCCGACCATGATACCAACGATTGGCCGGCGTAACCCATATGCCATCGTCCTTATCCGCCGCCGCGCTCAGCGAAATCGTCGAAATGGCGTTGTCCGACCATATCAGTTTTACACAGATTTCGGCGCAGCACGGCGTTACCCCGGACCAGATAAAGGCAATCATGCGCACGCAGCTGAAACCCGGAAGCTATCGCGCATGGCGCAAACGCGTGCGTGATTTCGGCGACCGTCGGGAGCATTATAAGTGACAGCCATGCGGTCAGGGCGATTGCCGTGGCTGCTTTCCTATCTGGCCGGGGATCGGGGTAGGTCAGGACGTGGATGGTTAGCCGCTGTTCCGATCCAGTGTTTTTCTTACCAAATATAGGTGAAGCCACTGAATGCCCAGAAAAAGGAAACCCATAAACAACATAGCGGGTATGACGAGTTGCTCATCACCAGCTCTGGGTTTTGTTGTGAGGCTAAGTGCAACGTATAAAGCAAAGACAATGATTGCTAACGTTGGAATGAAGGCCAATGCTATACGACGTGGAGCATACCAAGTAACTTCCCCGTTCAGCCACCATTGCATGGGTAGGCGCCGTTCACCGGAAAATCGAGCATTGGCGTGAAGCGCAAGCCATATCATCACGGCAGCGAAAGCAGACCCGATTGTAACTAGCGCCATCATCCAGTCTCCCTCCGCTGTGTTTAGCTTTCTCTGGCTCCGTCCGCAATGTCGTCGCAACCTGCCAGTCTGCTTTTTTGACGATCGCGCGAAAAGCGGTCATCGAGCCAGCCTGAAGAATATGCGATGACGCGTCACCACCCCACCAAGGCGCGCCGGAGAGAAACCCATGTCGAACATCACCCTCTTGCGGCAACCAAAGTGATCTGCGCCCTTGTGGGTCGTCCAAAACCTATGTTAGCGTGCATGATGCCTTTTTGTTCGTCATCCGCATCGCTGTTGT
>JAJTEF010000049.1 GCA_021300355.1 Sphingomonadaceae bacterium
GCAAGATCGAAATCGACCCGATGATTACGCATGTCATGGGGCTTGAGGAAATCAACAAGGCATTTGAATTGATGCACGCGGGGACAAGCATCCGCAGCGTCGTGGTGTTTTAAATGACCTCAATCGCTGACATCGTCGCCGAACATGCGCACCGGGAAGGGCCGTTGTTGCCTATCCTGCATGACGTGCAAAAAGCGTTCGGCCATGTCAGCGAAGATGCCATGCGCGACATTGCACAGGCGCTGAACCTGACCCGCGCAGAAGTGTACGGCGTTGTAAGCTTTTACCATGATTTCCGCAAAGAAGCCGAAGCGCGGCCCATATTGAAATTGTGCCGCGCAGAAGCGTGCAAGGCGCGCGGTGTCGACGCTTTGGTGCCGATTGCCGAAAACCAAAGCCGCGTAAAATTAGAGGCTGTCTATTGCCTTGGCATGTGCTCGGTTGGTCCGGCTGCTTTGGTTGGCGACCAAGTGATCGCTCGATTGGACCAGGCGCGCCTTAGTTCATTACTGGAGGCCATGTGACGGTCCGGATATCCAATGACGCTGTTGCGCTCGCCTGTGGCGCGGATGCCGTTGCGGCTGCTTTTGCCGCGGCGGGCGTGGAAGTCGAACGCGTGTCCAGCTGGGGCATGCACTGGATGGAACCGTTGGTCGACATTGACGGCGTGGGCTATGGTCAAGTCTCGGCCGATCAAGTTCCTTCGATCTTAAGTGGTGACGCTAAATCCATCGGACGGATTGAAGACCACCCCTTCATCGCCAAGCAGAACCGGTTGACGTTTGCGCGCGCGGGCAAAACGCGGCCTACATCGCTGGACGATTATTACGCAACGGGTGGCTGGCTTGGTCTTGGCCAAGCGCGCGCAATTGGCGCTGACGCAACCATCGAAACCATAATGACGTCGGGCCTTCGCGGCCGCGGGGGCGCAGGTTTTCCGGCTGGCATTAAATGGCGGACGGTGGCGGACGCCCCCGCTGAACAGAAATATATCGTCTGCAACGCCGACGAAGGCGACAGCGGAACCTTTGCCGACCGGATGGTGATGGAAGGCGACCCGTTCATGCTGATCGAAGGCATGGCGATTGCGGGTTTCGCCGTCGGCGCGAGCAAGGCCTATATCTACATCCGTTCCGAATATCCGCACGCCATTGCCAAAATGGAAGCCGCTATCCGGCTGTCTGCGCATTTGATTGCGCCATTTGTCGTGGAAGTCCGCGTTGGCGCGGGCGCATATATTTGCGGCGAAGAAACCTCGCTTCTTAATAGCCTTGAGGGCAAGCGTGGCGAAGTGCGCGCCAAGCCCCCCTTGCCCGCGCTGGAGGGCCTGTTTGGCAAACCCACGGTCGTCAACAATGTGCTGACGCTGGCTGCCGTGCCATGGATATTGGCGCATGGCGGTGAAGCATATGCCGCGTACGGCATGGGCAGGTCAAAAGGGACGATGCCTGTCCAGCTTGCCGGAAATGTCAAACATGGCGGCCTGTTCGAAGTCGCATTCGGTATTACGCTTGGCGAGCTGGTCAACGAAATAGGTGGCGGCACAGCAAGCGGTCGTCCGGTGCGCTGTGTTCAGGTCGGTGGGCCATTGGGCGCGTATATTGCGCCTGCGCAGTTTGATCTGCCTTTTGATTATGAAGCGTTCGCCGCGGCGGATGCGCTGATCGGACATGCGGGGATTACCGTTTTTGATGACAGCGTCGACATGGCGCAAATGGCGCGCTTTGCGATGGAATTTTGTGCGATTGAAAGCTGCGGCAAATGCACGCCCTGCCGATTGGGCAGCACGCGCGGCGTTGAAACGATCGACCAGATTATCGCAGGCAATAATGTCGACGCCAATCTGGCTTTGCTTGCCGATCTTGCCGAAACCATGAAGTTCGGTTCACTGTGCGCGATGGGTGGATTCACCCCCTATCCCGTTATGAGTGCAATTAAGCTTTTCCCGGAAGATTTCCGTTGAAACGGCTGGGCGCGATCATTGCCGGTGGCAAGGCTACGCGCTTTGGGAGCGACAAGGCAGCGGCACCACTGAATGGAACTGCCCTGATCGAACATGTCGCCGATGGCTTGCGCGATCAGGTCGACAAATTGATTGTCTGTGGGCGCGCTTGGCCGGGCATGGATTGGGTCGAAGACCGACCGTTTGCGGACATGGGGCCTTTGAGTGGCCTGAATGCCGCGCTGCATTATGCGCAGCAAAACGGGTTTGATGAAGTAGTGACCGCTGGGTGCGATGTCGTACCCGTGGCGCAATTTCCGGCAGATCGCCCGTATGAAAATGCCGTCTATATCGATGGTCACTATCTGTTTGGCGTATGGCCTGTTGCGCTTGCGCCATTGCTGGATAGACATCTGCGTCATCAGGACAATCTATCTATGCGCAGCTGGATTGCCGTATCCGGCGCACAAGCAATCACATCCGCAGATGTTTTTCACAACTTGAATACGCCCCGGGAACTGGCACAATATGCTGCTCAACGGTCGAATATGGGTATAAGGTAGACATATGACATACCAGCCGCAAAATGATTTTGGGACCCCTGAAAGCCGTTCGGACGAAACAGTTTCGCTTACGATTGACGGCCGTAATGTAACTGTGCCTGCAGGGACAAGCGTCATGCGCGCTGCCGCAGAAAAAGGCACGTCGATCCCTAAATTATGCGCCACCGATAGCGTTAAAAGCTTCGGTTCATGCCGACTGTGCTTGGTCGAAATCGATGGCCGCCGAGGGACCCCAGCGAGTTGCACGACCCCGGTTGAACCCGGCATGGTTGTGCGCACGCAAACCCCGCATCTGGCGAAATTGCGCAAAGGCGTGATGGAGCTTTATATCTCCGACCATCCACTCGATTGCCTGACATGCGCCGCCAATGGCGATTGCGAATTGCAGGATCAGGCCGGCGCCGTTGGTTTGCGCGATGTCCGCTATGATGTGCAGGCGACGCATCTGGGGCAGGAAAAAGATCACTCCAATCCCTATTTCGATTTTGATCCCAGCAAATGTATCGCCTGTTCGCGTTGCATCCGCGCCTGCGACGAAGTGCAGGGCACCCTCGCCCTGACCATGGAAGGCAGAGGCTGGGGCTCAAAGATTTCTGCAGGTCTCGCGAGCGACAATTTCCTCGAGTCTGAATGCGTGTCTTGCGGCGCTTGTGTGCAAGCCTGTCCGACTGCGACACTGGTTGAGAAGAAAGTGGTCGAAGTCGGCACACCCGAACGCAGCGTTGTCACGACCTGCGCCTATTGCGGTGTTGGCTGCACCTTCCGCGCCGAAATGCGCGGCGAACAACTGGTCCGGATGGTCCCGTACAAAGACGGCAAGGCCAACCGTGGCCACAGTTGCGTAAAGGGCCGCTTTGCCTGGGGCTATGCACAGCATCAGGAACGCATATTGAAGCCCATGATCCGCAAGTCGATCAGCGATCCGTGGCGCGAAGTCGAATGGGACGAAGCTTTTGCCTACACCGCGTCCGAACTAAAACGGATTAGCGCGAAATATGGCCGCAATGCCCTTGGCGGAATCACCTCGAGCCGTTGCACCAATGAAGAAACCTTCCTTGTGCAAAAACTTATCCGGGCAGGCTTTGGCAACAACAATGTCGATACCTGCGCACGCGTGTGTCATTCGCCCACCGGATATGGCCTCAAAACAACCTTTGGCACAAGCGCGGGAACGCAGGATTTTGACAGCGTGGAAGACACCGACGTCATCCTGATCATTGGGGCCAACCCCACCGACGGACACCCGGTATTTGCCAGCCGGATGAAACGCCGTTTGCGTGGACAGGATGGTCGCCCGGGCGCCAAGTTAATCGTCATCGACCCGCGCCGCACGGACATCGTCCGTTCGCCGCATATCGAGGCGCAGCACCATCTTCCGCTTCGTCCCGGCACCAACGTTGCCGTGCTGACGGCGATGGCCCATGTCATCGTCACCGAAGGTCTGGCCGATGAGGCATTCATTCGGGAGCGTTGCGACTGGGACGAATATAGCCATTGGGCCGAGTTCGTTTCGCAAGCCCGCAATAGCCCCGAAAATCTGCAGCCGGTAACGCTGGTCGACGCCGAAGAGCTTCGCGCAGCCGCGCGGCTATATGCCACCGGCGGCAATGGAGCGATTTATTACGGCCTTGGTGTGACCGAGCATTCGCAAGGCAGCTCGACCGTTATGGCCATTGCAAACTTGGCGATGGCGACCGGCAATATTGGCCGCCGGGGTGTCGGTGTTAATCCGCTTCGTGGCCAAAACAACGTCCAAGGCGCATGCGATATGGGCAGCTTCCCGCATGAGCTTGCCGGATATCGCCACATCAGCGATGGCAATGCGCGGAAATTGTTTGAAGATGACTGGGGCGTGACACTGGATCCAGAGCCCGGCCTGCGCATACCCAACATGCTCGATGCCGCGGTCGATGGCGTATTCAAGGCGCTATATTGCCAGGGTGAAGACATCCTCCAATCCGATCCGAACACGGCCCATGTGTCGGCTGGGTTGGCGGCGATGGAATGTGTCATTGTCCACGATCTTTTCCTGAACGAGACCGCCAACTACGCGCATATCTTCCTGCCAGGATCGACCTTCCTGGAAAAAAATGGCACGTTCACCAATGCCGAACGCCGCATTCAGCCGGTGCGCAAGGTGATGACGCCGATGAACGGTTTGGAGGACTGGGAAGTCACGCAGCGGCTGGCGCAGGCGATGGGGCTGGATTGGAACTATACCCACCCGTCCGAAATCATGGACGAAATCGCGCGGCTGACGCCGACCTTTGCTGGCGTGTCCTTTGCACGGCTCGATGAAGTCGGCTCGCTGCAATGGCCCGTAACCGCAGACGCGCCCGATGGATCGCCGATCATGCATGTTGACGGCTTCGTCCGTGGCAAGGGCAAGTTCGTCGTGACAGATTATGTCCCAACCGATGAGAAAACCGGACCACGCTTTCCGTTGTTGCTGACGACCGGACGTATATTGTCGCAATATAATGTCGGTGCACAAACGCGGCGGACAGAAAATGTCGCTTGGCATCCAGAGGACTTGCTGGAAATTCACCCAGTGGATGCCGAGGATCGCGGCGTTAAATCGGGCGATTGGGTCAAATTGGCGAGCCGCGCGGGAGAAACAACGTTACGCGCCACGGTAACCGATCGCGTTGCCCCCGGCGTCGTCTACACCACATTCCACCATGCGGTAACGCAGGCGAATGTTGTAACCACCGACTTTAGCGACTGGGCAACCAACTGCCCCGAATATAAGGTCACCGCGGTTCAGATTAGCGCATCGAACGGGCCAACCGAGTGGCAGGAAGAATATGAAGCATTGTCGACGCGCTCTCGCCGGGTCGAAACGGGAATTGCTGCCGAATGAACAGCGTTGAGCGCCTCGTTCACATGGCGAACCAGATTGCAACCAATCTGGCGACCGATGCTGCGCCGGTTGCGGCGGTCGCCGATCACATTCAGCAATTCTGGGACCCGCGCATGAAAAAGATGATTTTTGCGCACGGAACCGCGGGCCTGTCGCCGGTTGCTGCAGCCGCCATCAGCTTACTGGCCGACGCGCAAAATGGCGCCTGATCAGGGTTCAAAACCAATCCATTTTTCTGTGCTTAAGCCCGACCGTGGCGCGACCGAAACCATAGAACGCAGCATCATTGTCGAAGCGCCTGTCGCAATTGAATATAATGGCATCGGCTATGCCGTGATGATGGCAACGCCCGTTGATCTTGAGGATTATGCCATTGGCTTTAGCATGTCGGAGGGGTTGATTAGCCGCGCCGACGAAATTTTGGCCGTTGACGCACATAAGGCCGATTTGGGCTGGATATTGCGGATTCAGGTGCCCGCAGAAAACGCCGAAAAAGTCTTTGCCCGCGCCCGTCAGCGCGTTTCGGAAAGCAGCTGCGGGCTGTGTGGCATGGATAATCTGGAAGAGGTCATGCGTCCCTTGCCGCGGGTCATTGCGCAGATTGATGTATCGGACGCAGCCATGTTTTCAGCATTATCGGCATTGCGTGCACATCAAACACTCAATGCCCAAACAGGTTCCGCGCACGCAGCGGCATTTTGCGCGGCCGATGGCTCTATTTTGATGACGCGGGAAGATGTTGGCCGCCACAATGCGCTCGACAAATTGATTGGAGCGCTTGCCCGCGCGCGCATAGACATCTCAGCCGGCTTTATCATTTTGACCGCGCGCTGCAGCCTTGAACTGGCGCAGAAGGCTATTCTTGCCAACTGTCCAATGCTCGTGACGATATCGGCGGCAACGGACCTTGCGATCGACGTGGCGGAAAAATCCGGCCTTCGCCTGATCAGCTTAGCGCGTGCAGACTCGGCGCTTGCCGCAATGCCGCAAACCGGTTGATTAACCAGCTGCGGAACATGGAAATCGCGGCATCGCCCAAATCATCGGCGTGGAGTTTCAGATAATAGCCATAGCCGTCTTCGATGACTGCATCATATGGCATGACCAGCCGCCCATCCGCGATTTCCCGGGCAAACATATCTATGTCGCCTAAAAATACGCCACTTGCGGCCATGGCATATTGCGCAGCGGCAATCGTCGTATCAAACGCGAGGCCGCCATGTGTGGCCATGGTCAGCCCATTTTGTCGCAGATAGGCCGTCCACAAAAGATCGCGCGGCTCTCCGTCCAGTTTCAGGTGAAGCAGCTCCTGACTTTCCAGAAATTCCTCCAGCGATTTGTCCTGACTGGCAATGGCCGTCGCGGGCGCACAGAGCGGCGCGACACGCACCATCCAAAGCAGATCTGTAATCCGGTCGTCAACATTGGGGCGGTCATAGGCAATCGCCATATCGAAATCGGTGGCTGGCAAGCCGGTGACATGCGCGCTCGAAACATCAAGCCGGATGTCCGGATGTTCAGCGCGAAAATCGCGCAGCATCGGCAGAAACAGCTGCTGTAATAAGGATGGCGGCACATGGAGCCGAAGCGAACGGCTTGTCACTTCATCATTGCGGATCGAGTTCATCGTTTGCTCAAGCCGGTCGAGGCATTTGCTGACGACGGGCAACAGCTCTTCACCTGCGGGTGTTAGCAATAGGCGCGATGCGTCGCGGACGAAGAGTTGCTTACCCAGCAATTCCTCAAGCCCGCCGACATGCCGGCTCATGGCACTTTGCGACACAGAAAGCGCCGATGCGCCGCCTGTGAAGCTCAAATTCTGGCCCACCGCTTCAAAGGCGCGCAAGGCATTCAACGGCAACCAACGACGGTTAATATTGCTGCGGTTGGAAATGGAATTGACCTTTCAAAAGCATATTGGTTTCCAATGACGTCACTGCCCTACATTTTGAGATAGGGCTATGCGAAAATGCGATTTTATTAGACCGGTCAAGTGGCCCATTCTCCAATCTGGGGAAAATTAACCAAAGGCATAAAAATGGACTTAGGGCGGATTGACGCGCTGTTCCAGCAGCGTCGCGAAGGACACACCTTACCGCAGGGTCTTTATACGGATCCTGACAGCTTCGATTTCGATATGGCCGCTATTTACGGCCAAAGCTGGCTTATGGCTGGTCTCGAATGCGAACTGCCCAAGGCCGGAAGCTATCTATCGATGATGGTCGGCAAATGGCCGGTTATCATTACGCGTGATCGGCAGGGGGATATCCGTGCCTTTCACAATAGCTGCCGCCATCGCGGCTCCATGATTTGCGCCGTCGGCAGCGGGACCGCGCCAAAGCTGGTGTGCCCTTATCATCGTTGGACATATGATCTGGATGGCTCTTTGTTTGCGGCAAACCGGATGGGCGATGATTTTGACAAAGCCGAACATGGCCTGAAACCTGTCGCTATCGAATGTGTTGCAGGCGCGATCTTCATCTGCCTGTCCGAAACACCGCCGCCCATTGACGACTTTAGCGCAAAGCTTGCCGAATATGCAGCGCCGCATAATCTGAAAGACGCAAAGCTGGCATATGAGAGCGTTCTGGTCGAAAATGCCAACTGGAAACTGGTTATGGAAAATGGCCGCGAATGCTATCACTGCAGCACCGGCCACCCCGAACTGTCCAAAACATTTCCGGTTGGAATGTCGAAGCATTTTGATAGCGGCGAAGATGCGCGCGTCATGGCTTTCGAAGAAAAAATGGACGCACTTGGCCTGCCGCAAACCCCGGTTGAGGGGCATTATTGGCAAATCGCACGCTTTGCATTGAACGAAGGCTGCGTTTCGATATCGGGCGATGGGAAACACCTGTCCAAAAAACTAATGTGCGACGCCAATGAAGGCGATATCGGTTCGATGCGCTGGGCAGTTGATCCGCACTGTTTTGTCCATTGCACTGCGGACCATGTTTTCATGTTCAGCGCCATGCCCGTCGGCCCCAATGAAACCCATGTCACCGGCAAATGGTATGTCCATAAAGATGCCGTCGAAGGCGTCGATTATGATGTCGAAAAACTCATCGCGTTGTGGACCATGACAAATTTGGAAGACAAGATGCTGGCCGAAAACAATCAAGTGGGTGTGAACAGCCCCGGCTACACCCCCGGCCCCTATTCGCAAGAAGCCGAAATGCTCGCGTTGCGTTTTACCGACTATTATTGCGACAAGGCTCGTGATTATATTGCAACCCATGGCAAAGGATAACATCAATGGGTTGCGCCCCGAAACGCTGGCAGTCGCATTTGGTTATGACCCGGAAATGGGCATGGGATCGGTCAAGCCACCGATCTTCATGACATCCACCTTTGTCTATCCCTCGGCGCAACATGCCAAGAATGTGCACGAAGCATATTTTGACGGCACGGGGCCGCTGGTAGGCGAAACCAACCACATTTATTCGCGGTTGGGGCATCCGGGTTTGGACTTCCTCGAAAAACGCCTCGCGGCAATCGATGGCGCAGAGGAAGCGGTTGTATATTCCAGCGGCATGGCCGCGCATTCAAGCATTGCGCTTGCCTATGTCCGCCCCGGCGACAGCGTGCTGCATGGCCGCCCGATCTATGGCGGCGTTGATATGCTCTACAACAGCATCATGCCGCAATTCGGATCGCATGTAGCCGCCTATACCGATGGCACAGACGAAAACGATGTCCGCAAAGCGGCCGATGAAGCGATGGCCAAGGGCCCGTTGAAGCTTATCATTGCCGAGACACCCGCCAACCCTACCGCAGCCGTGGTTGATCTTGATTTGATGGTACGGATTGCGGACGAAGTCGGTGCAAAGCAAGGACACCGGCCGCTGGTGGTGGTCGACAACACTTTGCTCGGGCCATTTGCGCAGCGGCCCATCGAACATGGTGTCGACCTATGTATGACCTCGCTGACAAAATATTGCGGAGGGCATAGCGATCTGCTGGCAGGCGGGATTTCGGGTCGCAAGGAATTGATCGACCATCTGCGCATGCAACGCACGACATGGGGCAATCACCTCGATCCCTACACGTCATGGCTTGTCCTGCGTTCATTGGAATCGGTCGCGGTGCGCACCGAACGCGCGATGGACAACGCCCGCGGTGTTGCCGAATTTCTGCGCGATCATCCCAAGGTCGCGGGTGTGACCTATTTGGGTTTCCTTGAACCCGGCACACGTCCTCGCGCGGTTTATGACCGGCAGTGCAAGGCAGCCGGTTCGACATTCTCGTTCCACCTGCACGGCGGTGAGGCAGAGGCCTTCCGTATGCTTGACCAATTAAAGCTGCTTAAGGTAGCGGTCAGTCTGGGCGGTTCGGAAACTTTAATCTGCCATTCGGCGAGCACAACGCATTATGCGGTCCCCCCCGCCCAGCGGTTGGCTGGCGGTATTACCGATGGCACGATCCGACTGTCTGTCGGGTTGGAACATGTTGACGATTTAATAGGCGATTTGCGCCAAGCGCTGGAGGCGGTGTAATGGAACTGAATTTTACCGGAACCGATATATGCGCGATTAATGGAACGCGCAGCGCTCCTGAAACGCATTATGATATTGTTGTTGTTGGCGCGGGACCAAGCGGTGTTGCTGCGGCGATCGACGCGGCGAAAGCCGGAGCAAAAGTGCTGCTGGTCGATGAAAACCCCGTTTCAGGCGCTTTGATGGGCAATGACATACCGCTATATTTTGGCGGGCGGATGACCGCAGCGACCCAGAATACAGACCGCATGCTTGAGGCTATCTTCATGAGCATGCCCGCGCTTGAAAACGCAATGGATGCCGGCGTCGAATTGTTGCTCGGTACAACGGCATGGGGCGTTTACCGCAATGGTCCCGGCGTTGCCAGCCTGCCGCAGCAAGTTGTCGGCCTCGCCGATTCCGAACGATCATGGTTGGTCGGTTTTGATAAAATTATCCTTGCGACCGGCGCACGCGATTTGGCGATGTCTTTCCCCGGGTGGAACCAGCCCGGCGTCATGGGCGCGGCGGCGCTTCAAATGCTGCTTACCCGTTATGAGGCATTTGCCGGACAGCGCATTTTGGTCTTGGGCTCGCATGATCTCGCGCTCGAAACCGCACTGTTGGCGCAGGCGCGCGGTATCGACGTCGTTGGCCTGATTGAAGTCCGCGACGCACCGCAAGGGAATGCCGAACTGGTCGCACAGGTTGCAGCCGCGGGCATCGCTATCCACTGCGGACAGACCATTACATCGGCAACAGGCGGCATCAACGGCATTGAAAGCGCAACGCTATCGACCGGAGACGTGGTCGCCTGTGACACGATCTGCGTCGCTATTGGCCTGATCCCGTCGATCGAACTGGTGGATGCGATGCACGGCCCGCGCGCACTGAACGCCACGCGGGGTGGATACATTCCGGCCGGTGAACCTTCGGTCACGGCCGTGGGCGATTGTGCGGGGCTTGCGGATAGCGGTTTCGACCATGTCGCCTACCGTATGGACTGGATGCGTGCGCTATCGGACATCAGCGCCGATGACACGATCATTTGCCAGTGCGAAGAAGTCACGCGCGCCGATTTGATCGGCGTGCAGCCCCCGAATTACCTGTCGCGCCCAGCGCCAATGTGCGCCCGTTCGCTCGACACTTTGCTTGAGGACGGCCCGGCCAATCCGGACCAGCCCGCTCGCCAGCCACCGCGCACCGGTTCGTCCGCTGCCGCTCAAAATCCTTGCTGAATGGGATGAGCCTGCGGAAATGGACGCTGCATGGGATGTCTGGTTTGGCATCCCTACCCAATGGGTGCCGGTTGAGGATATCAACACGCCTTATCAGGATGAGCATCGCCAGATGCTTTACACGGGGATGTACACATGAGCGGTTCGGAAGTTGTCATCGTCGGCGGCGGCGTTACGGGCCTGAGTGCGGGATGGTGGCTCGCGCGTTCGGGGGTCAAGGTCACGGTGCTCGACAAGTTCATCGTCGGTTGGGAAGCCTCCGGACGTAATGGCGGCGGTGCATCGCATTATTCGAGCCCGTTGTTTGACGAAGAGCAGCGCCTTTGGCCACAAATGGACGAATTGCTTGGCTATCCGACCGAGCACCAAAAAGGCCGCATCCTCATTGCGATGACCGAACGGCAGTGGGAACAATATCGTTTCATTGCCGAACGTCACACGCGGCTTAATCATCCGGTTGAATTGCTGGACGTTAAACAGGTGCAAGAGGCTGTGCCTTTGGCAGGCGACAATAGCTTTGGCGGTGTGCATTATAAATTTGGTGGACACGCAAACCCGCAGCGCAGCGTGCAGGCTTATGCTTGGGCTCTGCAGGATCTGGGCGGAAAAATCGTTCAGCACAGCCCGGTAACCGATTTCGAAACCGCTGGCGGCAAGGTGACGGCCGTGAAGACCGCGAACGCCACTTATGGCTGTGACGCTGTCGTGGTGGCGGCAGGACCGCAGATCCCGCAATTAATGGCACAGCTGGGCGTCGACGTGCCATTGGCAGCCGCCCGCGCGGAAATGATCATCACGGAACCTGCGCCAATGATGCCGCTTGGCGGCGTTGACGGCCACAAAATCTATGGCCGCCAGACGTTGCGCGGAAACCTCGCTTATGGCGGTGGCCCGCATGAATGGCTTGATGTCGACGCAACTGGCCCGGCCGCGCGTCCTTCGACGCCGCTGGCCCGCAACCTTGCGAAACGACTGGCAGAGCTTTTGCCCAAGGCGGCGCATCTGAATGTCATCCGCAGCTGGGCTGGCATCATCGAAAACTCGCCCGATGGCCGTCCAATCATCGACCGCCTCACCAGCCCAGACAATGTCGTGGTTGCGTCGATGTCGAGCGTCGGCTTCGGCCTATCGCCAGCGTCGGGTCACGCGATCCGTGATCTGGTGATCGACGGGAAATGTTCGTTTGCCGATATCGATATCCTCAAACTATCGCGGTTCGACAATCTCGAGTCCGATTGGCGCGAAAAGCGCGGGTGGATGCCGATTTCATGAGCCAATATTCGGCTTTCGGATTGCTGCGCGGTGCTTTGAACGGGCAGAAGCATTGGCAACCTGCGTGGCGCGATCCGGAGCCTAAATCGCATTATGATATCATCATCATCGGCGGCGGCGGGCACGGTCTGGCGACGGCTTATTATCTTGCCAAGGTCCATGGCCTGAAAAATATCGCGGTTCTGGAAAAGGGCTGGATAGGCGGTGGCAACACCGGGCGTAACACGACGATTGTTCGGTCAAACTACCGGCTAAAGCCTTTGCACGACCTGTTCGAATTCGGTCTGAAAATGTGGGAGCATTTAAGCGACGAATTGAATTACAATGTCATGTTCTCCCCACGCGGCGCAATGTTTCTGGGTCACAGCGACGCCGATATGACCAAGCTTGCCGAACGCGGCGACGCGATGCGGTGCGACGGGATCGATGCAGATTTAATGACCCGCGACGAAGTGCAAAAGCTGGAACCGTTGCTCGACATGTCACGCGATGCACGTTTCCCGATTGAGGGCGGCTTGATTCAGCGGCGCGGCGGTACTGCGCGCCATGATGCCGTCGCCTGGGGCTATGCGCGCGGCGCAGACAGCCTTGGCGTCGACATCATCCAGAAATGCGAAGTCACAGGCTTTGTGCGCGATGGCGATGCGGTGGTCGGCGTGGAAACCACACGCGGGCGGATCAACGCCGGTCGTATCGGCATTTGCGTTGCGGGCCATAGCGGCCATGTCGCTGGGCTGGCGGGCCTTAAACTGCCCGTGGAATCGCAAACGTTGCAGGCGATGGTGACCGAAGGCGTCAAGCCAATGATAAACAGCGTCATCATGTCGCAATCCCTGCATTGCTATATCAGCCAGTCTGACAAGGGCGGCATCGTCTTTGGCGGTGATCCTGATAACTGGCCAAGCTATGCCCAACGCGGCAATCCGATGGTCATGGAGCGTGCCGTGGCACAGGGCCTGGCGCTCGTCCCGGCGCTATCACGTCTGCGCATGGTGCGGACATGGTCTGGCGTGACCGATATGAGCTTTGACGGCGCGCCGATCATTGGCGAAACGCCGGTGAGGAACCTCTTTCTCAATGGTGGCTGGTGCTATGGCGGGTTCAAGGCGACACCCGCGTCGGGTTGGACATATGCGCACACACTCGCAACCGGCAAACCACATGCCCTGAATGCGCCATTCGCGCTCGACCGTTTCGAACGCGGTGCGACAATCGATGAAACAGGGAGCGGTCCAATGCCGAACAGTCGCTAATGATGCAGTTCACCTGTCCCCATTGTGGCCCGCGCGATCAGGCGGAGTTTATCTACGAACGCACCGTAGACGCCGTAGTGTCGCTTGATGCTACACCCGAAGAGGCGATGAAATCGCTCTTCACACGCAACAATCCACGCGGTGTTGATGAAGAAATCTGGCGGCACACTTATGGATGCCGTGCATGGATGGTCATCGTACGAAACCGTGTGACGAATGAAATCAGCGCCACCCGTGCCGTTGGTCCGGAGGCTCTGCCGTGATAAACTTCAGTTTCGACGGCAAGACCTATCAAGCGCAAAAGGGCGACACACTCGCTGCCGCGCTCTTGCGCAACGGCATTGGCCTTGTTGGCCGCAGCTTCAAATATCACCGTCCACGCGGGATTATGACGGCTGGCGTTGAGGAGCCAAACGCGCTCGTCACCATTGGTGATGGCGGACGCAGCGAGCCCAATACCCGCGCTACCGACGTTTTTGTGTATGAAGGACTGGTCGCCAAAAGCCAGAACCGCTGGCCGAACCTGTCATTCGATATCGGCGCTGTCTTTGGCTTGGCCGCGCCTGTCCTGTCTGCCGGTTTTTACTACAAGACCTTTTTCGGTTCGGCCAAACGATGGATGTTCTATGAATATTTCATTCGTAAAGCGGCGGGCCTCGGCAATGCGCCGACGAAGACCGATCCCGACCATTTTAGCCAACGTGCGGCCTTTTGCGATGTGCTTGTGGTCGGTGCCGGACCAGCAGGACTTTCCGCCGCTCTCGAAGCTGCTGAAGCGGGCAAACGCGTCATCCTCGTCGAACAGGACAATATTCTGGGTGCCTCGTTAATCCGCGACGGCCAAGATCGCGATGGTGCGTGGGTGGAAGCGACCCAAGCCCGCATCCGCGCCGCCGGTGGACGCATCCTCACCCGCACCACCGCATCTGGATATTGGGAGCATGATCTCGTCACGCTGACGCAGCGCATCGCAGAGCCTGGTCAAATCCCGCCGCACGGCGTTGCACAGCGACTTTGGCATGTGCGGGCGGGCCAAGTGATACTTGCGACTGGCAGCATTGAACGCCCGATGGCCTTTGCGCATAATGACCGCCCCGGCGTAATGCTGTCGCAAGCTGTGCGCACGTATGTGAGCCGCTTTGGCGTGGTCCCGGGCAAAAGCGTGGTGATCGCGACCAACAATGATGACGCGTATAAAACGGCCTACGCCCTCAAGGCGGCTGGGGCTGAGATCGTGGCCGTCCTCGATGCACGGCCAGCACCGGCGGGCGCGGATAGCGGGCTTCCCGTCTATAACAACGCCGTTCCGCTTTCGACCAATGGCGCGCGCCATTGCCTGAAAAGCGTGACCGCGCGTGTCAATGGCCTGACCCAAAGCTGGAATGCTGATCTGATCGCTGTTTCCGGTGGCTTCACTCCTGTCGTGCATCTGCATATGCAGGCAGGCGGCACGCTCGATTGGAACGATGCGGCGCAAGCCTTTGTCCCTGCAACATCGCGTCAGAATGTGACGACGATCGGCGGGGCGGCCAATCCCGACCCCGTGTTCAATGTCGTCCCTGTTTCCACACCAAAGAAAAGCTTCATCGATTTCCAGAATGATGTGACGTTGTCGGATGTCGATCTGGCATGGGCCGAGGGCTATCGCTCGGTTGAGCATCTCAAACGTTACACCACACTCGGAATGGCAACCGATCAGGGCAAGCTCAGCAATATGGCGGCGCTCGGGCGGTTGGCCGAAAAGCAGGGCGTGGCTATTCCCGAGGCGGGTCTGACCACATTCCGTCCGCCTTACACGCCTGTTACGATGGGATTGTTGGCGGGCGCCGGCGCGAAAGACGCAGGCGCGCATGTTCGTCGCCTCGCGCTATACGATGTGCACGCGGCGAAGAACCCGATCTGGCAGCCGCTGGGATATTGGTTCCGCCCCCGTGCCTATCCAATGGGCAGCGAAACTTTGGCGCAAGCGGCGATGCGTGAGGCAAAAGCGGTGCGTTCCAATGTCGGGATGACCGATGTTTCAACACTCGCGAAGTTTGAAGTGTCTGGGCCAGATGCCGCCGCGTTTCTGGAAATCATCTGCGCAACGACGGTCGGCAAACTTGCCGTCGGACGGGGCCGATACACGTTCATGCTGCGCGAGGATGGGTTTGTTTTCGACGACGGTACCGTTTGGCGGTTGGACGAGAACCGCTATCTGTTGACCAGTTCAACGGGCGGCGCGGACCGGATGGCGACGCATATTTCCTATGTCCGCCAATATCTCTGCCCGCACCTCCGCGTCTCCGCCATCAATGTGCAGGAACATTATGCCGGAATTGCGGTCGCAGGGCCGCAAGCCAAAGCGACGCTAGCGGTATTGATCGGCGAAGAACCACCGCGCCATATGTCGACGGTTCCGGCCATGATTTCCGGCGTTCCGGTGATTGTCCTCGCCGCCAGCTACAGCGGCGAACGCGCGTTTGAAATTTATGTCGAGGCAAGCCATGCCGCACCCGTTTGGGCCGCGTGCGAGGCGGATGTCGCCAAGCAGGGCGGCGCACTCTATGGCCTTGAGGCAATGGAATTCCTGCGTATCGAAAAAGGCCATTTGCTCAACAAGGCCGGTGGCTATGTCGGCGCGTCTGGCCTGTCGCGCCCTGCCTTGTCCGAAGCCGGACGGCGGCAACTGGTCGGGCTTGAAGCGATTGAGGGCAACATTCCCGAAGGCGCGATGCTTGTCACAGGCGAAGGCGTGTCCCCACAGGGCCATGTTAGCGCCGCTGCGTTTCGGATACTGGACGGCGGGTCGATTGCGCTTGGCCAATTGACCGACGGCTTTGCACGGCACGGCGAAGAGCTTATCGCGTCCTCGCCTACACGCGGCCAAATGGCGCGGGTCCGCGTTGTGGCACCGCATTTCTACGACACGGCTGGGGAGCGTTATCGTGACTGATGTAACAATCACAATGCTGCCCGCAGCGCCGCTTCACGCTCTGGAGATATGGAGCAACGCCGCGCCTGTTGCGAAAAGGTTCAAGGAAGCGGCAGGCTTTGCCTTGCCAGCCATTGGTTGTTCTGACGGCAATGATGCACTGCGTCTGATCCGTTATGAACCCACCGTCTGGCTGGCCGAAGGCGATGTGTCGGCCCTGTCTGGCCTATTGGCAGATGACGGTGCGCTAACCGCCATTGGCGGCGGCATTGTGCGGGTGCAGCTTTCGGGAAAAGGCTGGCGCACATTGTTGATGGAAGGCGGCGTTTTCGATGCG